>JBDUCR010000292.1:0-24427 GCA_040003345.1 bacterium | reverse complement strand
CTCCTGAAGGGCCGGGGAAGACCACCCCGTCGATAGGCCGCCCGTGGACGCAGAGCGATCTGCTCCGAGCGCAGCGGTCCTAATCGCCCGTGCGGCTTGACTACTTCCTAAGGGAGTACATCACCGCAGAACACGCTTTGCATCGTATCGCTCCGGCACGCTGTGCCGACGCGATCCGTCTCTCACGTGACAACCATCCTCTGAACCTTCGCTTCCTTTACACTGGAAAGCTGATGGAACCCGGTGAATCGGCCGGTTCGTTTCGCACTCATCGCGCAACGCACTCGCGATTCGCAGTCCCGATACCATCATCCAACCGAGTGAGATCTCGCTACACGCAACAAAATTTTTCGCTGGCGACTAGAGCGTAGGGGCCACACCCGTTCCCATCCCGAACACGGTCGTTAAGCCCTACAGCGCCGATGGTACTCCGTCCGAGAGGACGCGGGAGAGTAGGCCGTCGCCGGCACCCCTGAGAAACGCCCCCGTTGCTTCCCGCAACGGGGGCGTTTCCTCGTGCGAGCAACCACATCACGCCGCAACCTATCGCTCAGTCGTCCTGACTCCCGGCCAAACCGGACCAGCTCTTGCCTCGCATGCCGACATGCGAATTCAACGCTCCACACTCGCCACCGTCGGCGCGGCAGCCGCTGCTGCAATGGTTCTCCGACGCGAGCACTCGGGCCGACTCTCCGCCGAACGATTCGCCGCAGCGGCACTGGAAACACTTCTCAACGCCATCGACGCCAATGATGCCGCAACAGGCGCACACGTTCGTCGCGTTGCTACGTATTCGTTGATTCTCGCCGACGCCGCCGAAGTCGATAGTGACTACACGCGCGTCGTCGAACAGGTCGCGCTCTTTCACGACGTCGGAAAGATCCACGAGGCCCTCTTCGACATCATTCACGACAACCGGAAGCTCACTCCCGCCGAGCGTCGCGCGGTGCTCACGCATCCACAGCGAGGAGCGGATGTCCTCGCGCCATTGCAGGCATTCTATCCCGAGCTACCTCAGGGAGTGCTCGCTCACCACGAACGATGGGATGGCAAAGGATACCCGCGAGAACTCAAGGGACGTCGCATTCCGCTGTGTGCGCGCATCGTCACGATCTGCGATACGTTCGACGCAATCACGCACAGCCGGCGCTACAGTGATGCACGATCGGCCGAGACCGCGCGCGAAATCATTCTGGCGGGGCGAGGCACCGAGTTCGATCCGGAGCTCGTCGATCTGTTCGTCCTTCCTCCGGTGTTCGCAAGAATTCTCGCCACCTCGCAGAGCATTGGCGAGTGGAAGGTGCCAGTGAAGCAACGACGCACCGGCCGCCACGAGGATCACGTTCCCAACATCACCTTCCGCTGGCGTCCTGGGCGGAGCGGAGCGCGCGGGCAGCCAGCGACGGATCGGCCGAGGCAAACAGAGCGCTGATGACAGCGATACCGCTTGCGCCGGACGTCATGACCGCGCCGGCATTCTCCGCCGTTACGCCGCCGATCGCGACTGCAGGCAGACCACAGAGACGCGCGAGCTCGGCGAATCGCTCGACACCGATCGCGACGCCGGCGTCAGCCTTGCTTCCCGTTCCGAACACCGGACCGATCCCCACATAGTCGGCTCCGACAGATCGCGCGACCTCGACGTCACTGCCGACGGAGGCGCCGATGATCATCTCGGGCGGAAGCACTCGTCGCAGCGACGAGGGTGAGATGTCGTCGATGCCGACGTGCACGCCCTGCGCGTTGGCGGCAAGCGCGACATCCACGCGATCGTTCACCAGAAGCGGTGTGTCAGGAATGGCGGCGCGAATGGCGCGTGCAACTTCGACGAGTATGCGCGGCGTCTCGTCCTTCAAGCGAAGCTGCAGCATCGTGGCGCCGCCATTGACGGCGCGTGCAGCGCGCGCGGTCAAGCCTTCGACGCCGTCGCGCAGCGAGTCGGTAATGGCAATCAGTCGCAACGACGCCGGATCGAACCGCGCGCCGTCAGTCATCAGCGCTTCCGCGCTTGGGCAGGCGTGGCCGGATTCGCGTCGGACGATGCGGCGCCTGGCAGCACGTTTACCGGTGCGGTGCGAAGTGTGTCGCGCCGCAGGACCGCCACGGAATCCCACTCGCGACGCGCCTGCCTAACCGCGATCGAATGTGCGGCGAAATTGCTCGTGAACTCATGATGCCCATCGGGATGCGCCACGAAGTACAAGTACGGCACGTTTGCTGGATTGAGTGCCGCAACGATGGACGGCTTGCCTGGCGATGCGATTGGGCCGGGCGGAAGACCTTTGTACTTGTAGGTGTTGTACGGCGAATCGATCTCGAGATGCTTGTACAGCACTCGGGAAACGTGATGGCCGATCGCGTACTGTACCGTTGGATCCGCCTGCAGCAGCATGCCGGCTTTGACGCGATTCATGTACACAGCGGCGATGACAGGTCGCTCTTCAGGAAGGCGTGCTTCCTTCTCGACGATTGCGGCAAGAGACATGACGTCGTTGCGGCTCATCGCGCGCTGTTGCAGCGTGGAGTCCCACGCGGTCTGCCACACCTGCTGGAATCGGCCGACCATCAGCCGCACAGCGGCACGCGGTGTGGTGCCATCGGGAAACACGTACGTATCGGGAAAGAGATAGCCCTCGAGCGTTTTCGTCGGGATGTCGAGTGCGTGGAGCAACGCAGTGTCGCGCATCGCGGCCTGTACGGAGTCGACCGGCGCCTCGAGCACGCGCGCGAGCTGCGGTACGATCTGCTCGAGCGACCAACCTTCCGGAATCGTGATGCGCTGCTCGACGCTTTTGCCGCCCTGCAGCATGTCGAGCACTTCACGATACGACAGGCTCGGCTTCAGAACATACGTGCCCGCCTTGATCGATCGCCCACCGCCTTTGATCATTGCGTAGACACGGAACGTCATTGCGCTGCTGACGACGTGAGATTTCGCGAGGGACTCGGCGGCGACGCGCAGGTTTGCACCGCGTGGGATCATGACGCGCACGTTTTTGTCGTTCGCGCTGCTGCATGCCGTCATGATGACCAGCAGGCACGATACAGCGAACAGAGCGCGCACTCGGCTAGGGCTTCTGAGCATCTACGTCGGGATCGATGGCGGGGTCCACGGTGGGAAGCTCCTGCATTCGCAGCGCCTGCTGCAGCAGGACAGTGGCTGCGAGTGCGTCGACGTCGCCTTTGCGGTCACGCGTGCTGCCGCCCATGTCGCGCACGGCGCGCAACGCGACCGCAGTGGTGAAGCGCTCGTCGAGCAGCGCGACGGGAAGGTTCGTGCGTCGCGCGAGTTCGGCAGCGACGCGCCGGCATTCGAGCGAACGAGGAGTCTCGTCGCCCTCTCCGTCGAGTGGAAGCCCCATGACGACGCCGAGTGCTTCGAGTGCGGTCGAGCGGCGAACGAGCTCGGCGATGGGCGCGCGCTTGCCTTTGCGTCGCTCGATCACGCCGGCGGGCGATGCGATGGTGCCGGTGGGATCGCTGATGGCGAGTCCAATACGACGCTCTCCCCAATCGATCGCCATCCAGCGACCGCGCATGGACGGCATCATCGCGCTGCTCGTCACCCCTCGCGCATCTGCACGAAGAATTCCTTGTTGTTCTTCGAGCGCGACATCTGCTTGAGCAGAAACTCGATGGCTTCCGCTTCCGGCATGTCAGCGAGAAAGGTGCGGAGCAGGATCACGCGGTTCAGCTCTTCGGGCGTGAACAGCAGCTCTTCCTTTCGTGTTCCAGAGCGATTGATGTCGATTGCCGGGTAGATGCGCTTCTCGGCGATCTCGCGTGCGAGGACGAGCTCCATGTTGCCGGTGCCCTTGAACTCCTCGAAGATCATCTCGTCGGCGCGCGAGCCCGTTTCGATGAGTGCGGTCGCGATGATCGTGAGCGATCCGCCGTCGGCGATGTTGCGAGCTGCGCCGAAGAACTTCTTCGGCTTCTCCATGGCTTTGGCGTCGAGGCCGCCCGACATGATCTTGCCGCCGCTCGGAATGACGGTGTTGTGCGCGCGCGCCAGACGAGTGATGGAGTCGAGCAGGATGACGACGTCCTTGCCGGATTCGACAAGACGTCTTGCCTTCTCGATCACCATGTCGGCGACCTGGACGTGCCGCGTGGGCTCTTCGTCGAAGGTCGAGGCGATGACTTCGCCCTTCACGTGCTTCTGCATGTCCGTGACTTCCTCCGGACGTTCATCGATCAGCAGGACGATGAGCGTGACTTCCGGATAGTTCTCGGCGATCGCGTTCGCGATCTTCTGCAGAAGAATTGTCTTGCCGGCGCGTGGCGGCGCGACGATGAGACCGCGTTGTCCCTTGCCGATTGGCGCGATGAGATCCATGACGCGCATGCTGAGATCGTTGTTCTCGGTCTCGAGGCGAATGCGGCCGTCGGGATACCTGGGTCGCAGGTTCTCGAAGTCGACGCGTGCTTTCGCGGCGTCGGGCTCGCCACCGTTGACCATCTCGACCTTGAGCAGCGCGAGATAGCGTTCCCACTCTTTCGGCGGACGCACTTGTCCGCTGACAGTGTCGCCGGTGCGCAGGTCGAAGCGCTTGATCTGCGACGGCGAGACGTAGATGTCGTCGGGGCTGTAGAGGTAGTTCCAATCCTGGCTGCGCAGGAATCCGTAGCCTTCCGGCAGCACCTCGAGCACGCCTTCGCCGACGAGCGTTTCCGATTGGTCGAGCAGAATTTGCTCGATGCGGAAGATCAGCGTCTGTCGATCCAGCGCGTCGTGCGCGGGAAGCTCGAGTCGGTCGGCCAGGTCATGCAGCTCCGGCATCGAATGCCGCTTGAGCTCAGCGATGTTCACAAGGGGGTGGTGCGCGGAAGGATGGCGCGGCGATCAGCGAGCACGCAGGGCGCGGGCGGTGAAGCGATCGACGATCGGCAGCGGGAGCCATGCACTGTTGAAGGACAGTGTGTCGATGAGCGTTTGGTCCCGTGCGGCATGGGCAAGCTAGGAGCGACGGGCGAGAGGGTCAAGTGCGATGCTCGCTATCAGAACACGAGGTAACGCAGCGGGTGCTTCTTGATGTCGGTGAAAAGAAACGACATCTGCTTTTCCGATTCCGTCACCGCGTTTGTGAGAGCGCTGTCATGAAGCACCCGTCCTGCAGTGCCACGAGGCTCGTCGACGAGCGACTTGATGATGGACAATTCGTTCCGAATGTCGGCGACCTCGCTCAACAAGGTGCTGTCGCGGCGAAGCCGTCCGAACTGCGTCTGGTTCGACGCGAGGAAGACACGCACCGAATCGGCACGAGCCATCACGCGATTCGTGCGTCTCGTGAGGTCACCGCTCATGAACGCGCCCACGGTTCCACCGCCGCGCTGCATGCGGTCAGCAAGCTGGCCCGCCTCACGACTGGTGCGCGACAACTCCTTGATACCGGGGCCGTCGGGGCCGTTGAGCATTGCGCCAACGGTTCCCTGGGTGCCTTGCAGCTGCGCGGAGAGCACTTTGATGTTGTTGATGATGACGGGGAACTCTCTACTCGCCACGGCGAACTGACCGGTAGCACCTTCGACGTCGGCCTGCGGGTGTGTGCTGACGGTGTCGCCGGGCTGAATCTCCGGCGCCTTCGTGGATCCGGGCGACATGTACATTACGGGTGCGCCAATGACGGTACCGCCATTCTGAATCTGAGCGACGGCGTCGCGATGAATGGCGGGACGATATTTGGCGAGCACCTGCATGCTGATCTCGATTCGCGCCGACGTGTCGGAGACGTCGGGAGAGCGAAAGCGAATGTCAGTGATCTTGCCGATTTTCTGGCCGCTGAGCCACACCTCGGATCCGACGAGCACACCGCGCGCTTCGCCGACGAGTGCATAGAGCATCATCGTGTCGCCGTGCAGGGCTCCAACGCGCGAGAATTTGAGTACGACGAACACGAGCGCGGCGATCGCGGTGGACGCGATCATGCCACCACGGACATCGGACCAGGAGAGCCGGCGCGCCATCAGGCGAGAGGAGGGAGAGCGTAGGCGGAGGTGGGAACTGCAGACCCACGAGGCAAAGGCTGGACCAGCGCGCGTCGTCGCGCTTCTGCCCAACACCGAATGTTCGACATCCCTGCAGTGTGCGAGCAAAGCCCCGGTCGCCTAAGTGACGATGGGGCTTTGCTTTAGAGTGCGCGCGGCGGGAGTCGAACCCACGACCTCTTCCTTCGGAGGGAAGCGCTCTATCCAGCTGAGCTACGCACGCAAAGGGCGCTCGAGCAGTCGACGCACCACTAACGCACTACTGACCCGAGGTCAGTAGTTTAACCGCCAGCGGAGTCGCCTACAAGCGAAGTTGATGCGTGGCCGCACGGCGATGTGACGTTTTTCGGCGACGGGCAAGTTGTTGAGGATAGATATGACTGACCGCGCAATCATTCAACAGGTTCTGAATGGCGATGTCGAGGCGTACTCCCGCCTCGTCGATCGTCACTATGACCGGTGCGCGCGGATTGCGATGCGAATACTCGGCAACAGAGAAGACGCCGAGGAAGCAATTCAGGATGCGTTCCTCCGGGCGTTTCGTGCGCTGGGCAGCTATGAAGATCGTGAGCGTTTTTCGGCGTGGCTCACGCGCATTCTCATCAACCAGTGCCGAACCATTCACGCTCGCGTAGAGCGCCGTGATGCGGTGTTCAGTCCTCTCGATGTCGAACACGCTGAGTTGTTCGCTGAAGAGGAAAGGAGCGAGGGTGCGTGGCCTGATCTGGAGCGAGCACTGGCGCAGCTGCCGGCGGATCAACGGGAGGCAGTGGTGCTTCGTTACGCGGACGACCTGACGTACGAGGAAATGGCTCGAGTGACTGGCGCCGGCGAATCGGCGCTCAAGATGCGGGTGCAGCGTGCGTTCGCGCGGCTGCGCGCTCTTCTGCAGGAGGTGTCCAATGTCTGATACTGATTTCGAGCGCCGCGTGGAGCGCGCGCTTCATGCTCCGGTACCAAGCAGCGCGCGCGCACGGATGGCGATCATGGAAAGCGTGCGTCGTGCCGCGAAGGAAGGAATGCCAAGCAGGACGCTCATTTTTCCGGGCGGACGTGCGGCGCGCCACTCGCTCATCGGTGTCGCCATCGCGGCGGGAATCGGCTCGATCACCACGCTGTCGGCGCTCGCGCCGCGCGCAGAGAGTCCAGCCATGAGCGGTGTGGTGACGAGCGCCGTGATCGGCGATTCGATCGTCGATCGCTTCCGCGATACGCTGCGTCTCGTGCGTCTGGTGTTCGACAATCCTGCGGCGCGGCAAGTTGCGGTGATTGGTGATTTCAATGGCTGGCGCGAGGACGCGACGCACATGAAGCGTGACGAGCGCACGGGCAAGTGGGCAGTGACGCTGGCGCTGCATGATGGCGAGCACCGATATGCGATCGTCGTGGACAACACGCGCCGAGCCGGCGATGTGCGGGTAAAGGCAGGCGATGCGACGGGTCATGTGTACTCTCTCCTGCACGTGGCGCGCATGTCGAACTGACGAGCGTCTCCGACGCTCGATCATCACGGCTCTTCACAACTTTTTCCGGGACTGCGGTGCGAACACTTCTTCTCGTACCGGCACGGCGCGCGCCGATCCTGCGCGCCGTCGCTGCCACTGCATTGGCGCTGGGCTACGCTGACCTCATCCGCGGCGGCATTACTGTCGGTCCGGTGTTGGTCGTCATCGGGTACGCGGTGCTGGTGCCTGCCGTGATCCTGACGTGGCCATGAAGCGAGGGTCCATACTGATCCCGCACGTCGTGCCGAAGCCGTCGTACGGCATATCGGCGCTGGTCGGGCTTGGCGTATTCGCGCTGTACGTCGCGACGCTCGCGCCGACGACCGCCATGTGGGATGCGAGCGAATACATCACGGCGGCCTACACTCTTGGCATTCCGCATCCGCCGGGCAATCCCCTGTTCGTCCTGTTGGGGCGCGTCGCATCGCTGTTGCCGTTTGGCTCCGTTGCGGAGCGTGTGAATTTGCTCGCGGCATTCTGCAGCGCTCTCTCGGCGGCACTCTGGTATCTGGTCACCGAACGTGTGCTAGCGTCGTGGTCGCCACTGCGTTGGACGCGAATCGTTGCGGCAGTGACCGCCGCAGTGCTGAGCGCTTCGGTGTTCACGGTATGGAATCAAAGCGTCGTCAACGAGAAAGTGTACACGGTGTCGCTCGCGTTCTTCGCGGTGGTGTCGTGGCTTACCGTGCTCTGGTGCGACGATCCGGATGGACCGTTCGCCGACAAGCTGCTCGTCATCATCACGTACCTGATTGGCCTTGGCTACACGAATCATCCGGCGGGACTACTCGTCGGACCGGCCGTCACGCTTGCCGTGATCATACGTCGGCCGCGGACGATCTTTCGCTGGAAGCTCGTGGTCGCAGGCGCGTTCGCATTCGCGCTTGGGCTCACGCCATTTGCCGTCGAGCCGATTCGCGCGGCATGGCATCCGACGATGAACGAAGGCGAGCCAACGGGCTGCACGGAGAAGATCGGATTCAGCTGCACGTTCTCGAAGACCACTGCATCGCGCTTGATGGACAACATCAACCGCGTTCAGTACGGCAAGCCCGATCTGGCGGAGCGGCAAGCGCCGTTCAGTGCGCAGGTGGGGATGTGGTGGCTGTACTTCAAGTGGCAGTGGCTGCGTGACGCGCATGGTGCACAGCCGACCGTGCAGACATTGCTGGCGATCGGGTTCTTCATGCTCGGTGTGCTCGGGGGCTTCACGCATTGGAAATACGAGCGCGCGTCGTTCTGGTTTTTCGGGCCGCTCGTCGTCACGGTGACGTTGGCGCTCGTGTACTACATGAATTTCAAGTATGGTGCGTCGCAGTCACCGGAGCTCGCCGGTGTCGCGCGTGAAGTTCGCGATCGCGACTACTTCTATCTCTGGAGCTATTCCACCTGGAGTGTGTGGGCAGCGCTCGGGTTGGCGACGCTGTGGCGCCAGATCGCGGCTCGATCGGGCGAGATGAATTCGCGCTTCTGGCTCACGTCGGCGCCCGTGTTGCTGATCGGCATCATTCCGCTCGTCGGCAACTGGCGCGATGCGTCGCGCGCAAAGGAGACCGCGACGCGCGAATGGGCGCACGATCTGCTCAACTCTGTCGAGCCATACGGAGTACTCGTGACGCTCGGTGACAATGACACCTTCCCGCTCTGGTATGCGCAGGAGGTCGAGGGGGTTCGTCCCGACGTGACCGTCGCAGTGACTTCGTTGCTGAACACCGACTGGTATCCGCGCGGGCTCCTGCATCGAAAGATTCCCGCGTACGACGTGGCGAAGGGGCCGGCGATCTATCGCGGGCTGAACGCTGCGCTGCCGACGAAACCGCTATTCTCGCTGACGAGTGCGCAGCTCGATTCGGTGCCCGAGTACGTCTCTGCGCAGACACCGCAGCTGTTCAAAACTGGTGATCTGCGCGCCATCATCGATCCGCGCCGCCTCGAGTACGGCGTCATCACGCGTGGCGATCTGATGGTGCTTCAACTGCTCAAGGACAATATCGGCGTGCGACCGATGTACATCGCGCGGACGTCCGGCAGCTATGTGCAGGCGCTCGGACTGGAGAAATACGCACTGGTGCAGGGTCTCGCGAACAAGATCGAGCCGACAGAAATCGTCGCGACGAAGGACACGCTCGCTGCGGGTGGCACGGGTCACATCGACGTCGTGAGGACGCGAGCGCTGTGGAGCGCGTATGGCGCTCCGCCGGCGATGATTCGTCGCGGGGACTGGGTGGATCGCCCGTCAGTCGGCATCCCGTTGATTTACGTCGGCACGGCGATGATGCTGGGCGAGGTGGCCGAGCAGCGCGGCGAGATGAAGGAGGCGGAGCGGATGCGCCGTCAGGGTGTGGATCTCGCGGAAGGGACGCGCACGCTCGAGTACTTCACGCCCTCGGCGCCTCCGCCGCCGCGGATACAGAGCGGCGACGGTCGTCTGCAACGCAGCGTTCCCGTGTCGCCTTAACCTCAGCAGATCAGAGGAGCAACGCTAGCAAGAACGATGGGACCGTCACAGTTTTCGGGATGCATCGTGAGGGTTCGGCAGTCATACACAAACATCTCTTCTTCGCATCGTGCTCCGGCTTCTGACGTTCGGCGGGCTCAGCCTCGCCGACGACGGAGTGCCGGTGACCGGCGCGGCGTCGCAGCGCAGCCGGTTGGCATTGCTTGCCTTGCTGGCTGCGGCGGGACCATCCGGCGTTGCGCGCGAAAAACTGCTCGCTTCACTGTGGCCTGAGAGCGATGACGAGCGCGCACGCCACGCGCTCAAGCAAGCCGTCTATGCGCTACGACGCGATCTCGGCAACGAGAATGCGATCGCCGGTACGGCGACACTGACGCTGGATCAAGCGATCGTCGCGAGCGACCTTCGCGAGTTCGAGGATGCGCTGGCGCGCGGTGATGATGCGACGGCGGTCGCGATATACGCGGGCCCGTTTCTCGACGGTGTGTTCGTCAAGGGAGCACCGGAGTTCGAGCAATGGGCGTCGGCGGAACGCGCGCGTCTCGAGCGGGCGCATCTCGACGCGGTCGGCCGGCTCGCGCGAGCGGCGGAAGTGGCGGGCGACACCATCGCATCGGTGCAGTGGTGGCGACGCGCCGCAGCGGCGGAGCCGTTGAGCGGACGCGCGGCGCTGTCGCTCATGCGCGCGCTCGCCGAGTCGGGCGATGTGACGGCGGCGATCCAGCATGCGCGCGTGCACGACGCCATGGTGCGCGATCAGCTCGATTCGCCGGCGGATGACGCTGTGATTGCGTTTGCCGAAGAGCTGCGGACCGGCAACTGGACTCCGCCGGTTCGGACATCCGGAGGTGTGCGTAGATCGGATCACGCTGCGGCAACTGCAGCTCAGGAGACTGCCGCGACGGCCGGGCCGTCGCCGGTTTCTACGTCCAGAAGTGCCACGAGGCCACAGGCGAGCGCGCGCGCGTCGCGCCGACGCGCGCCCTGGATCATTGCCGCCGTTGCGCTGATCGCGATTGCATTCGGCGCGTGGATCGCGCCGGATACGCGTGCGGGCATTGTCGCACTGTTCAGCGGACGGCGTGCTGCGTTGTCATCGCGCCGGATCGTCGTTGCTGCGTTCACCAACCAGACCGGCGACAAGGCACTCGACCCGCTCGGCGAGCTCGCGGCGGACTGGCTGACGCGCGTCCTGCTCGAGGCAAACTTCGAGGTCGTCGACTATCGCACCTCCGCGATCGCGTCTCGCTTCATCGCGCGCGCCGCGCCAGTAGGGACGGCACACGATCGTGCTGCAGCGCTCGCGGCGCAGACAGGTGCGGCGACCGTCGTCACCGGCACGTACTATCGTGAGGGAGACACACTCCAGTTCGAGGCGAGTGTGCTCGATCCTGTTCGTGGGGTGATTCTGCACGCGGTCGGTCCACTGCGCGGCCCAACGCGGGACGCATCGGCGTTGCTCGGTGCATTGGCCAACCGACTGACCGCAGCGATGGCCGCGTCGGCCGATTCGACGGCAGGTGCGAGCACGGCATCGCTCATCGAGCCGCCGTCGGTCGAAGCGTTCGAGCATACGAGCCGAGCATGGGAGATGTTTTTTTCGCGACCGACGGACACGTCAGCTGTGTTTGCGGAGTTGGCGCACGCATCGGCGATCGACACGGCGTACACGGCGCCGTTGTTGATGCGCGCCTATGTACTCGATGTGAAGGAGCGTTGGTCCGATCTGGCGCAAGCGGTCGCTCAGCTCGAGCCGCGTCGCGCGCGAATGGGTCGCACCGAGCGTGAGGCGCTCGCGCTGTTCGAATCCGATCTTCGGGGCGATCTGGTGGGACGGCTCCGCGCGTCCCGCGAGTTGTTGCGGCTGAGCCCCGGCTCCGTCGACATGTCGCTGCTCGTTGCTGTCTCGTCGAGCTATCTCAACCGGCCCGCCGAGGCGCTGACGTCGCTGCTCGTCACGAGCCCTGATCGCGGGATCAACGTCATCTCTCCGATGTATTGGGCGTGGAGGGCAGAGTCCGAGCACATGCTTGGCCGCTTCGACGCCGAGGTCGTTTCGGCGACGGAGATGTCGCGTCGCTTTCCGGCGCAGCGCTATGGTGCGATGGCGTTGGCGCGCACGTATGCGGCTCGCGGCGATACCGTCGCATTGAATGAATTCCTGCGGAAGTCGGGAGTGAACGCGGTTGCTCCGACGGCGGAGGCGCGCACCGTTGCACTGATCGCAGCGCGCGAGTTGCGCGCACATGGCAGACCGAGGGAGGCGTCGGCGCTTTTCGCGAGAATCGCATCGGTGACGCCGGCGCGCGACGCGTCGAGTGACGAGCTCTCGAAGTATGCGCTCGCACTGTACGAGGCCGGCGAGCTCCCGAAGGCGAAGGCGGCGTACTCGTCGCTGCTTGCGTCCAACCCGAGCGACCTCGACGCGCTGGGACGTCTGGGAGGAATTGCCGTGCGCACTGGAGACTCAGCGACGGCGAAGCAAATCGATCAGCGGTTGTCGCAATGGCGCGATCAATATTCGCTCGGTCTGCCGGCATACTGGCGTGCGCACATGGCGGCTCTCTCGGGTCGCGGAAGTGAAGCGGTGTCACTGTTGCATAGTGCATTTGCGCAGGGCTACCGGCAGACGGATATCGACATCATCACCTTGCACGAGGAGCCGGACTTTCTTCCGCTTGCAAGTGATTCCGCCTTTCGAGAGCTGCTGCGTCCGCGCGACGGTCCGGCGGTTTTGCCGTAGGTGTTCGCGTGGTGTGAACGCTGTGCACTCGCTCACCCAGGAAGCCCTTATGCGCTATTTCGTCGTCGCTTCGATCGTCGCAGGCGCCATGAGCGCCCAGGCGCAGCAACCCGACGCGCGCCCCACCGGCCACAGCACACTCGGCCTTCCGGTGTTCAACTATGACGCCGATGAGGGTTATGGATATGGCGCGCAGCTGCAGTACTACGAGTACGGCGACGGCCGTGCGCAGCCCTATCGCTTCAGTCTCCAGCCGACCGTCTTTCTCACCACGCGCGGCCGGCGCGACGTCACGCTGTTTCTCGATGCGCCGCACATGCTTCCCTCACACTGGCGAATGGGTGCTCAGCTCGCGCGTGAGGAGCAGAAGACCGCTCCGTATTATGGAGCGGGCAACGGCACGATTGCGCTCGACATCACGGACAAGAGCCCGAATCCATACTTCTACCGCTTTAGTCGCACCGTACTTCGCGCGAACGCCGATCTGCAGCATTCGATTGTTTTCCCTGCGCTCCGGATCCTGATTGGTGTCGGCACGCGCACGGATGATGTGAGGACCGTTCCCTACGATTCGGGCACGACGTTGCTCGCGCAGGAGACGAAAACGCGTGGAAAGTTGCCAACGACCGACTCGCGCTATGCCCGCGTTGGACTCGTGCTCGACACGCGCGATAAGGAAATCGGTCCGCACAACGGCAACTGGTCCGAGCTACTCGTCCAGCGTGCGGGTGCGGTGCTCGGTGGCGATCAGATCTTTACGCGCATTACGGGGACGGTGCGACAGTATGTCCCGTTGGGAGATGACGTCACGTTGGCGGAGCGTGTCGTGGCGCAGACGACGCGCGGCGATCCGGCGATTGGCGAGGTCTTCGCCGTACAGAGCTCATTTCGCGACGATGAGATTCTCGGCGGTGCGACGTCCGTTCGCGGAATACCCAAGAACCGGTTTGTGGGCAAGGGAGTGGCGTTCGAGAACTCGGAGCTTCGATGGTCGGCGGCTCGGTTCAAGCTTCTCGGCCGGCCGACTGTCGCGGTGCTGAGCGGGTTCGTGGATGCGGGGCGCGTGTGGACGGATGGGTTGGACGCGTCCGGGGTGTTCGAGGATCTGCACGTCGGGTATGGCGGAGGTCTCCGACTCGCGATCGGCCCGACGTTCGTTGTGTCGGGCGACGTTGGTCACTCGTCGCTGTCGAGCGCTGCCGTCTATATCGGAGTGGGCTACGTGTATTGACGCGTCGACTGGACCCGCCCTGAGAGTACGACTAGCTTGGCCGTCCATGCGCCTCCACGTCATCGAAGTAGCGTTATCGAGTGCACTTCTGTTCGCGGGCCCAGCGCTCGCGCAGAGCGCACGACCCGTCGTTCTCGTGCTTGGCACCGGTGGCACCATCGGATCGGCGGGAGACTACTGGACGGGAAACGCCACGCGGGTGCCGATCGCCGATCTCGTTCGGGCCGCGGGGATGGATTCCGTGGCGCAGGTTGAGTCGGAGCAATATCTGAATGTGCCATCGAGCTCTATCGGGCCCGCGCGATGGCTCGAGATGTCGCGGCATATCGCTGATCTGTTCAACACGCGTCCCGAGTTGCGCGGCATCATCGTGACACACGGTACGGATACGATGGAAGAGACCGCCTACTTTCTCGATCTTACCGTTGGCGGCGAGCGTCCCGTGATCGTGACGGGCTCGATGCGTCCGTCGAACATGGCGGGCGCCGACGGTCCGGCGAATCTCACGAATGCGGTGCGCGCTGCTGTCGATAGCGGGGGGCGAGGGCGGGGCACCATGGTGCTCATGGACGATCGTCTCTTTGCGGCGCGTGATGTGACGAAGACCAACAGCACGCGCGTCGAGACCTTTCAAGCGCCGGAGCGTGGCCCGCTCGCTATCGTCGATCCGGAAGGGGTGTTCTATCGAAGCCGGCCGGTGGGTCGCAACGCTGCGATCTTCGACATCAGCACTGTGAAGGAGCTTCCGCGTGTTGACGTCATCTATTCATACGCTGGCGCGGACAGCGTCGCGATCGACGCGGTCGTTGCAGCGGGAGCGAAAGGTCTCGTCATTGCTGGCGTTGGGCGCGGCGGCATGACTGGCTCGCAGAGCAGTGCCGTTCGACGAGCGACGACGCATGGCGTTGTCGTTGTGGTGTCGACGCGCACGGGATCCGGACGCGTTCCGATCGGGACGACGGGCAATACCATCGGATCTGGTGATCTCAATCCGCAGAAGGCGCGCGTGCTGCTCGCTCTCGCGCTCACGCGGACCAGCGACGCGGCGCAAATCCGTAGGATCTTCGCCGAGAATCAGTGACCATCGCAACGAAACTGAAGCAGACGGAAGTCCTTCGACACCTGCCTCCGTATGTGTTTGCCGAGCTCGATCGACTGAAGGCCAACGCGCGCGCGCATGGCGAGTCGCTCGTGGATCTCGGCATAGGAAGTCCCGATCTTCCCGTTGCGCCGTCGATCATCGATGCGCTCGCGAACGCGGCACGGGACCCGTCGTCGCACGGATATCCGCCGTTCCGCGGTGTGCCGCGATTTCTGGAATCGATTGGCGAGTACATGCAGTCGCGCTTTGGCGTCGCCATTGATCCGATGCGTGAGTCGCTCGCGCTCAGTGGCGCGAAGGAAGGACTCGCGCAGCTCGTGATGTCTCTTTGCGGACCGGGCGACTCGGTGCTCGTTCCGGAGATCTACTACCCGGTGTACGCCCGAGCGGCGTGGTTGAGCGGCGCGGAAGTCACCTGGGTTCCGATGCGCGCCAGCGACGCCTTTCAGCTCGACCTCGACGCCGTATCCGAGGAAGACGCACGTCGCGCCCGGATTCTGATCGTGAACTATCCAAACAATCCGACAGGTGCGCGGGTCGAGCTCGAGTTCTTCGAGCGTGCGGTCGCGTTTGCGCGACGTCACGATTTGCTCCTCGTCAGCGACCTCGCGTACAGTGAGCTGACGTTCGGCGGAACTCCGGCGCCGAGCGTGCTCCAGGTCGTCGATGGGAAAGATGTGGCGATCGAGTTTCATTCCTTCTCGAAGACGTTCAGCATGGCGGGTCTTCGGATCGGGTTTGTCGTCGGGAATGCAGAGGCGATAGATGCGCTTGCTGCGTATCGAACCAATGTCGGATACGGAACGCCGACGGCTGTGCAGCACGCGGCGGCGTATGCGCTCGACCACCGTCTCGAGCTGGTGCCGCCAAAAGTCGCTGCCTACAGGGCGCGCCGGGATGCGATGGCCGCCGCGTTTGCGGAGGCGGGATGGGTCATTCCCGTACCGGCGGCGTCGATGTATCTGTGGCTTCCGGTGCCAGACGGTGTTGATGATTGGACGTGGGTGCGCACGTTGATCGACGCACATAGGGTGGTCGTGACGCCAGGTGTCGCATTCGGGGACGGAGGTCGCGGATTCTTCCGCATCTCGCTGGTTCAGGCGGCAGACACACTGGCCGAGGCGGCCAGGGTGATTGCCGGTCGTCGTATGAGCATGACGACTTGAGCCGGCGGGGGGTCCCGACAGACACGCGTGCGTACACGTCTGCACATGAGGACACCCGATGCCGGCTCGCTCCACCTCGCGTCCTGCTGCCTCTCTATTTGCACCGGAAACGCTGAACGTTAGGAACTCGATCGATCTAACTGGCGATCAGGCGCGCGACGTCGCGGCCTGCGTGTCTTCGCTGAGTCATCACTGAAGCACGGCCGGACAATGATCCTGCTCGCGAGCTCCCTCTTTCTGCTCGAGGATCGCAAGCAACGTGAGCGCATGCGGCCGTATTCGCCGCTTGCCACGCTCCTCGTTGCGAGCGCGTTGCGTGAGCGTGGACATGATGTCGCGTTCTTCGACGCGACGCTGTCCGCCGGCGTCGACGAGTTCGTCGCGAAGCTGCGCGACACGCAGCCGTCGATCGTGGGAATCCTCGAGGACAATTTTAATTTTCTCACCAAAATGTGCACGGTGAGAACGCGAGAGATGACGCTCGCGATGGTCGCTGCGGCGCGAGCGCAAGGTTGTCGCGTCGCCGTGAATGGATCGGATGCATCGGATCATCCGGAACTGTATCTCGCCGCCGGTGCCGATGCGGTGCTGCCCGGTGAAGCGGACGTCAGCTTTCTCGCGCTTGCGGATCGCTGGACGGAATCATCCGACGCGACGTTAACAGATCTGCGCGGACTCGTGCTGTCAGACGGAAGTGGCGGTGTCGCCCGCACGCCATCTGCGCCGAGCGTACGTGATCTCGACGCGTTGCCGCTGCCCGCGTGGGATCTGGTGGACGTCGAGGCGTATCGACGCGCATGGCACAACGCGCACGGGCGCTTTTCGTGGAACATGATCACCTCGCGCGGCTGTCCCTTCGGCTGCAACTGGTGCGCGAAGCCGATTTTCGGACGGCGCTACGCCCAGCGTGCACCGGAGTGTGTCGCTGACGAGATGCTGCGTCTCAAAGAACAGGTGCGGCCGGATCACATCTGGTTTGCCGACGACATCTTCGGTCTCACGGCGAAATGGATCACGCGCTTCGCTGACGAAGTCACAGCGCGCGGAGTGCGCACGCCGTTCATGATTCAGTGTCGCGCCGATCTACTGGAAGCGGATGTTGTCGAGGCACTTGGAGCTGCAGGCGCCGAAGAAGTCTGGATCGGCGTCGAGTCGGGGTCACAGCGTATTCTCGACGCGATGGACAAGGGAACGACTGTCGAAGAAGTGCGCGCAGCGACGAAGGCGCTGAAGGCGCAAGGCATCCGCGCATGCTGGTTCCTGCAGCTCGGCTATCTCTCGGAGACGTGGGACGATCTGCTCCTCACGCGCGATCTCGTTCGCGACGAGCGTCCGGATGACGTCGGCGTTTCGGTGGCGTATCCTCTGCCGGGAACGAAGTTCCACGAGATCGTGCGCACGCAGCTGGGTGCTCGGCACAACTGGGTAGACACGGACGATCTGGCGATGCTGTTTCATGGCACGTACAGCTCCGCGTTCTATCGCCAGCTTCGTGATGCATTGCACGACGAAGTGCGAACGGGAACAGCGGACGACGTGCGGTGGGACGCACTTACTCGCGATGAAGCCTCGCACCGTTCCGCGGAGCCTCTCTTCGCTGGGAACAGCTGACCTATGCCGACGCAGTCGCTGGCGGCAGCCGCGCAGGCCTTTGATGCACTCGCCGATCATTTCGATGAGAAGTTCGGTGAGTGGGCGAGCGTCGCTGCACAACGGCGCACCGTGCGCGAGTCGCTGCTCCGCGCGTTCTCGCCGGGTGCGCGCGTGCTCGAGATCGGCGGCGGCACTGGAGAGGACGCGCTGTGGCTCGCGAACCGCGGATGTGAGGTGCTTCTCACGGATCCATCGCCTGCGATGGTGCGCATCGCTGCGGCGAAGCTTCGGCCGCTGGGTGGTCCCACGCCGCTGGTGGTGTCAGCGGAAAATCTTGGCGTTCTGAGAGATACGCTCGACGCACCCCTCGACGGCGCGTTCTCCAATTTCGCTGCGCTCAACTGTGTGACGGATCTGACGCCGGTCGCGGGAGCGCTGTCCAATCTCGTGCGTGCTGGTGGTCGCGTCGTGATCGTTGTGTTTGGCATCTGCACGCCAGTAGAGTGGATCGTACAGCTCGCACGAGGCGAAAGCCGAACGGCGTTTCGCCGGTTTGCGCGCGGCGATGTTGTCGCGCGCGTCGGCGGACGCGAGTTCTCGATTCGCTATCATCGCGACGGCGAGATCCTCGACGCGTTCTCTCCGTGGTTCCGGCTGGTTGCGCGTCGCGGAGTCGGTGTGTGCGTTCCGCCAAGTGGTGCAGAGCCGTGGATATCGCGTCACACGACACTCCTCGGCCTTGCGGAGCGAGTCGATCGCGCTATCTCCCGTCCGTTCGCGTTGCTCGGCGATCATGTGCTTTACGAATTCGTGCGATTGCCGATTACTGCGCACGCGAGGATGTCATGAGCGTCGCATCTCCAGAAGCGCGATTCCGCGAGGCGTACGGCGCGCATCGAGCGTCGGAGGGGCGTGCGCTCAGCGAGGCGGACTCGTTGGCGCTTCCGTATCTCGAGTATGGTCCGCACGCCAGGCAATGGGCAGTGCGCGCGCGCACGTTCGACGCATTCCTGCAACGCGTTCTTACGCCGCTCGCGCGTGCGAAAGGACGTCCGCTGCGATTGCTCGACCTGGGCGCGGGCAATGGCTGGTTGAGTTGGCGGACGGCGCTCGCTGGGCATGAGAGCGTTGCGATCGACGTGCGTGACGATGACGTCGACGGATTGCGTGCCGGCGAATCGTATCTGCGTCATAACGTTCAGCGCATGAGTCGCGTCGCGGCATCGTTCGATCACGTGCCCATCCGCGACGCGTCGGCGGACATCGTGGTGTTCAATGCGTCGTTGCACTACGCCGTGGATCTTCGCGTCACGCTCGAGGAGGCTCGACGCGTTTCGCGAAGCGGAGGCCGCATCGTGATTCTCGACTCGCCATTCTACCAGCGCGATGCCGACGGTGAGGCGATGGTCGCCGAGAAGCGCGGAAATGCGGAGCGGCAGTTCGGTGAGCGCGCCGAGGCATTGATGCAGTTGTCGTTCATCGAGTTTCTCACGATGGACCGACTGCATCGCACGTCAGCAGGTCTTGGCGTGACATGGCGCCGGCATCGCGTCCGCTATCCGTTCTGGTACGAGATGCGTCCTTTGCTTGCACGCGCACGCGGTGCGCGACGTCCTTCGCGGTTCGACCTGTGGGAGGGCGTCGTCGCATGATCATCCTCGTGAATCCGCGCGCGACGCGCCCGAAGAATCGACGCTTTCCGCTGTCCGTCATGGCGATCGGAGCAGCGCTTCCCGCCGACGTGAATTGGGAAATCGTGGACGGCAATCTTCCCGGCGCCGACGTACTCGCCGAGATCTCCGCGCTCATCGAGGCATCCACTCGGCGAGGAGATCCGGTACGAGCAGTTGCATTTTCAGTCATGCCGGGACCGCAGCTCGTGAGCGCAGTGCCGCTCGCGCGCGATCTCAAGGCGCGCTACCCGGCGATTCCAATTGTGTGGGGCGGAAACTTCTCGAGTCTGTATCCGGCTCCAGTGTTGAACGCACCGTACATCGACTGGGCGATTCGCGGGCAAGGCGAGGACACGTTCGTCGAGCTGCTCGACGTGTTGAATGGCTCGCGGGATCCGGAGACTGTTGCGGGCCTGTGTTTTCGTCGCAGCGATGGAACGCTTCATCTCGGTCCCGAGCGAACATGGAAGGGGCCGAATGAATTGCCATCGCCGCCGTATCACAAGATTCGCATCGCCGACTATTTGCAGCCGACTTTCCTGGGAAAGAAATCGGGCGTATATCAGTCGTCGATCGGCTGTCCGTACGGCTGCAAATTCTGCGGTGTGATTTCCGTTTTTGGAAGTCGCGAAAAGGTGCAGCAGCCTGCACGGACGGCCGAGCATCTCGAGTTTCTCGTGCGCGAGCACGGCATGGACTCGTTGCATTTCTACGACAACAACTTTTTCGTTCGCGAGGATCACGCGCGGGAGCTCGCCGAGCGTATCATGCCGCTCGGGCTCAAGTGGTGGTGTGAAGCACGCGTCGACGCGTTGTGCCGCTACTCTGATGACACCTGGGCGCTGCTCAAGCGCGCGGGGCTGACGATGATGTTCTGCGGTGCGGAATCGGGGTCGGATGCGGTGCTGAAGAAGATGAACAAGGGCACGACGACCGCACAGATTCTCGAAGTCGCCGAACGGTCGAAGCGGCACGGAATCATTCCTGAGTTCTCGTTCGTGTTCGGCGATCCTGATGATCCCGAGCGCGAGATCGAGAATACGCTGACGTTCATTCGCAAGCTCAAGCTCGTGAATCCGGCGATGGAGCTGATTACCTACTATTACACTCCAACACCGCAGCGACGCGGCACCTACGGCAATGTCGACGCGCTCTCGGGCACGCCGGAAACGCTGGAGGAGTGGATCGAGCCGGAGTGGGTCGCGTGGATGACGCACGAGGATCCGATCGTACCGTGGCTGGACCGCCGACTCAAGGCGAAGGTCGAGGACTTCGAGCTCGTGTTGAAGAGTCGTTTCCCCTCTGTGCAGGACGCGCGCACCGCGTCGTGGGGAAAGACACTCGGCAGCCTGCTCGCGCGTCGTCGCTGGGAGACCGGTGACTTCGCGAATCCGGAGTTGCTTCGTGTTGTTCGACGACTTGCGCAACGTGTTCCAGACGATACTCAGGCGTACGGTCATTTGCGCGCGCCAAAGCCGGCAAGCGCAAACGGTAGTCGCGTGTGAGCACGATGCCGGCTCGTGAGGCATACCGCCTCTGGGCTCAGCACTATGATGCCGAGACGGCGGTGAGCCACCTCGAGAACGCGGTCGTGGCAAAGCTCGGCGTTCCGACACTCGGCCGCTCGTTGCTCGACGTCGGCTGCGGAACGGCGCGGCGGCTCGGCGACACGGGAGCGTCGCTCGCGATTGGCGTCGATCTCACTCTCGAAATGCTCGAGCGGTCGCAAGGCGCGAGTCCCGTTGCGGCGGCGAATGTGCTCGCGCTGCCGTTTGCGGCAGAGCGTTTTGACGTCGTCTGGTGCCGGCTCGTGATCGGACACGTTCTGCCGATGGAGATGGCATACGCCGAGCTGTCGCGCGTTTGCCGCATGGGTGGCGCGGTGATCGTCACGGACATCGCGCCATCGGCGGTGGCCGCGGGACATCGGCGCACGTTCAGTGATGCGAGCGGTGTGACGCATGAGATCGAGCACTTTACGCATTCCATCGAGCGTCAGGCCGTCGCGGCGCACGATGTCGCTTTGCGCATGGAGCGTCGCCAGGACGGCGTTGTCGATGAGTCCATCATGCATTTTTACGCTGATGCGGGACGACTGGAGGCGTACGAAACGCAGCGTGGTCTGCCGATCGTGACCGGCCTGCTCTGGCGGAAGGAGTGGTCGTGAGTCGCGCGCTGCGTGTGGTGCAGGTCGGTCTTCACGTCGACGCAGAGGAGCGTGACGCGCAGTCGCTGCTCGATGCGTGGCCGACACTGCCCGCCGTTGCGTCGGCGACGGCTGCGGCAGGGTTGCACGTCGCGGTCGTGCAGGCCGCGCATCGGCCCGCTGTGGTCGAGCGTGATGGCGTGATCTACTATTTTGTCGACGACACGAGACGACGTCCGGCACGTGTGTTCGATCGCGTCGCGTCACTCGCGCCCGATGTCGTGCACGTGCAGGGACTCGGTTTTCCGCGCGCGACGCGACCGCTGTCGAGAGCGGTGCCGGCGGTGCCGATTCTTTTGCAGGACCATGGCTCAGTCGTGCCTGGAGGCTGGCGAAAGAAAGCGTGGCGTCTTGCGCACGGTCCGATCGCCGGCGTGGCGTTCACATCGAGCGACCAGGCCGCGCCGTGGAAGCGCGCAGGCGTTCTTCGCGCCGATCTCCCGGTGTTCGAGGTGCTCGAGAGCTCGTGTGACTTCGCGCCCGGGGATCGCATTGAAGCGCGCCGCGCAGTGAACATGTCCGGCGACCCATGCCTGTTGTGGACCGGTCGGCTCGACGCGAACAAGGATCCGCTCACGATGCTCGCCGCGGTCGAGCAAGCCGCGCCATCACTCCCCGACCTTCGGCTCTACTGCTGCTTCGGCGACGCGCCGCTACTCAGCGCGGTCGAGGAGCGAATTGCGCAGTCAGCCGTTCTCGCGGAGCGAGTCGTTCTCCTCGGAAGACGTCCGCACGACGAGCTGGAGACCCGCTTTCGCGCCGCTGACTTTTTCGTGCAGATGAGTCATCGCGAAGGAAGCGGATATTCGTTGATCGAAGCGATGGCGTGTGGGACAACGCCACTTGTCACCGACATTCCCGCCATGCGCGCGATCGTCGGTGACGCCGGCTCGTTGACTCCCATCAACGACGCCAATGCCTACGCGAAGGCGATTGTCACGTGGGCCGCACGAGATCGCGCGGCTCTCCGCAAAGCCACTCGTCATCGCTTCGAACAATCGCTGACATTCGAAACCATCGGGCGACAGCTCCGGGCCGCGTACGAAGCACTCGTGAGCGCATCACCGCGCAGGGCGGAGCACACCAAACCACGACGGTCGGGAGATCACGCGCCCATCCTCGAGGAACTGAGATGACAGTCCTCGATCCTCGGCCGAGACAGGCGACATTCGATGATGGGCAGCGCACGCTTCCGCGCGTCGATCCCATCACCGAGTTGCCGATTCTCATTCTCTTCCCGCACAGTCGGTGTAACTGTCGCTGTGTGATGTGCGACATCTGGAAGAACACGACGCGCACCGAGCTCGCTGTGGAGGACATTGCGCGCTGGCTCGATGAATGGCGTGCGCTTGGTGTTCGTCGCGTCGTGCTGAGCGGCGGCGAGGCGCTGATGCATTCGCAGCTCTGGCAGCTGTGCGATCTCCTGCGCGTAGCCGACATCGGCATCACGATCCTCACGACCGGTCTCCTGTTGCGACGGCACGCGGCAGATCTGGTGCTACGGTGCGATGATGTCGTGGTGAGTCTCGACGGTCCAGAGGAGATCCACAATCGCGTTCGCAACATCCCTCGCGCTTACGAGCGACTCGCCGACGGCGTGGCTGCCGTGAAGGCGGCCGATTCCTCAGTGATGGTGACAGGTCGCTGCACCATTCAACGAAACAACTTCACCAGTCTTCGCGAGATCGTCACGTCGGCGCGCGCGCTCGGCCTCGATCGCATCAGCTTTCTCGCCGCAGATGTGAGCTCCGAGGCGTTCAATCGGCCCGACGGCTGGGATGGCGAGCGCGTCGCACAGGTTGCGCTCGAGCGCGACGACCTCCCATTGCTCAGCGCGGAGCTCGACGCGATGGAGCGCGAATGCGCCGATGATTTTGCATCGGGTTTCATTGCGGAGTCGCCAGAGAAACTTCGGCGCCGACTGCGGCAATACTACGCCGCCATTCTTGGCGACGGTGAGTTCTTTCCAAACTCGTGCAACGCACCATGGGTGTCGACGGTCATCGAAAGCGACGGCACCGTGCGCCCGTGCTTCTTCCAGCCGCCACTCGGCAACGTCCACTCGGCGCCGAGTCTCGACGCGGTGCTCAATTCGCCGGAAGCGATTGCCTGGCGGCAAGGGCTCGACGTCACACGCAACGCGATCTGCCGAAAGTGCGTGTGCACACTCTCGCTCGCGCCATGAGCGGAGCGAGCGTCGTGAATGCCGCGAACACACGCGTCCTGTTGCACGGCGCGACAATTGTGCATCACGACAGCGTCGATGCGCGGTCAGTCACGATTGATGGCGGAGCGGTCGCCGCCCGTACCGCGATTGACATGAAGATCGATCTGCGCGATCACCTGATCTTTCCCGGGCTGATCAACGCGCACGATCATCTGCAGCTGAACAGCATTCCGCCACTACCGCACGATGCGCCGTTTCTGAACAGCTACGCGTGGATCGACGCCTTCGAACCGCATCTTCAGAGCGCTGAGGTAGTTGCTGCGCGGCAAGTGCCGACCGACGCGCGGCACTGGCATGGTGGTTTGAAAAACGTGCTTGCCGGTGCGACGACCGTTGCGCATCACGATCCACAGCACGTGATATTCGATGAGCCGGCGTTTCCCGTACGGGTGTTGACGGAGTTTGGCTGGAGCCACTCGCTCGGCCTCGGCGACTCCCGGGATGGCGGAACGCCGCGATATGGTCCGTCAGTGCGCGAGAGCTTTTGCGCAACGCCGAGTGATCTGCCGTGGGTCATACATCTGGCCGAAGGGAC
>JBDUCR010000009.1:0-7375 GCA_040003345.1 bacterium | reverse complement strand
CGTGGCGGCTGTCTTCGGCGCGACGTCACCACCTGACGCGGCGACATTCGGGCTTGCCGGTTTGGCGTCCGTCTTGGCACATGCGGCCGAAGCGACAACGAGAACGAGAGCGCCGAGGCGGAAGGAGAGAGCGGAGCGCGGCATGGGCACGTGAAGGGGAGAAGGGAAACCGATCCCGAAAGCTAACAGCGGACCGGCGCCCCGGGCGACCCGCGCCCCGTGGCCCGCCGTCTGCCATATTACCCCTCGTGATCTCCCTCACGCTCGCGGGACGCGCGACTCTCATCGCCGTTGCCGCGCTTCTCCAGAGTGGTCCCCAGATTCCGCCACCGCGCGGACTCGTGAACGACTTCGCCGGTGTCATTCCGGCGGAGACCGCGACGCGTATCGAACTGATAGCCCAGGACGTTCGCGACAAGACACGCGGCGAGATGGCGATCGTCACGCTGGCGGACCTCGGCGGCCGCGACAAGAGTGAGGTCGCTCTTCGCATCGGACGCGAATGGAAGGTCGGCAACCTCGCGAACATCGGCGACAAATCGCGCAATGCGGGCGTCGTCATTCTCGTCGTGCCGAAGGAATCCGCGTCGGATCACGCGGGTCGATGCCGCATCGAGACAGGGCAGGGCGCCGAAGGCTTCCTCACCGACGCGACGGCCGGCGAAATCTGTCGCGAGGCAACGCCTCTCTTTCAGAAGCAGGACTACGGGTCGGCGCTCGAGCTGATCACACTGCGCGTTGCCCAACGATTTGCGCAGGAGTTCAACGTCACGCTGGACACGGCGTTTCAGGTGCCCGTCGTGCGAACGCAGCCGCGGCAGCGCGGGCGTCAAATGACGAGAATCAATCCGATATCGATCCTCGTCATCCTCTTCATTCTCTTCAGTCTCTTCGGCAAACGAGGAGGCAGGGGAGGACGCGGCGGCTGTTTTCCGTGGTGGCTTCCGTTCGTCGCTGGAATGGGCGGCGGTGGTCGCGGCGGTGGATGGAGCGGCGGCGGATTCGGCGGCGGTGGTGGTGGCGGCTTCGGCGGATTTGGTGGCGGAGGAGGGTTCAGTGGCGGCGGCGGCGGCTCCGACTGGTAAAGGGTAAGCGAACATGGCGATGACACTCGAAGAGCTCGTGACGCAGCTGCGCTCCGCATACGGGGCGCAGCTCGCCAGCATGGTGTTGTACGGCTCTGCCGCGGCGGGCGAGCACATTCCGAAGAAGTCCGATTTCAATGTGCTCGTGCTGCTTGGCCGCATCGAAGCGGGATCGCTGGCGGCAGCGTCTGCAGCCGCGCGCGCGTGGGCCGACGCGGGCAATCCACCGCCAATGACGATGACCATGGACGAATGGCGCCGTTCGGCCGACGTCTTCCCCATGGAGTACGCAGACATTCTCGAACGTCATCGCGTGCTGCACGGCGAGCCGCCGTTCGAGGGCATCACGGTGTCGCGCGAGCATTTGCGACTCCAGCTCGAACAGCAGGTGATGGGCAAGCTCCTGCAACTGCGCCAGGGCGCGTTGCTCGCGGGAACGGATGCCAAGCGTCAGGTCGACCTCATCGACGCAAGCCTGAGCACGATCATGGTGCTCTTCCGCGCGGTGCTTCGCCTCAAGGGCGAGCAGCCGTCGGGCACCAAGACTCAAATCGTGGAGCGGGTTGCACAGCTTGCCGGATTCAACGCGGTACCGTTCACGCGCGCCGTGATGCACCAGCGTGGCGAGCAGAAGATCGACTCCGCCGACGCGGGCACGGTGCTCGCCCAGTATCTTTCCGGTGTCGAGCGACTCGACGCCTATCTCGACACTTTCACTACTCAGGAACGCCCACTATGAAACGTCGCCGCCTCGTTCTCCTGCTCCCGCTCATGCTCGCGGCGTGCGGGTACAACACGATCCAGACGTACGACGAACAAGCCAACGCCGCGCAGGGCCAGATCGAAGTGCAGCTCCAGCGCCGCGCCGATCTCGTGCCGAGTCTCGTCGCGACGGTGAAAGGACTGGCGAACCAGGAGCTCGCGGTGTTCGGCGAAGTCGCACGCGCGCGCGGGGGACTGCTGGGCGCCGTGCAGAGCAAGGATCCGGAGCAGATGGCGAACGCGAACCAGGCGATGACCGGCGCACTCGGTCGGCTGCTTGCGGTCTCCGAAGCGTATCCACAGCTCAAGAGCGATCAGGCATTTCTCAAGCTGCAGGACGAGCTGGCCGGTACGGAAAATCGCGTCGCCGTATCGCGCACCGACTACAACACGGCAGTGCAGCAGTACAACGCGTACATCCGTCGTTTTCCCGCCGTGCTCACGGCGAAGATGACGGGCGCGAAAGAGCGGAAATATTTCACGGCAACGAGCCCCGAATCGCGCGAGGCGCCGAAGGTCGACTTCGGAACGCCGGGCGCACCGGCCTCTCCGGCTCCCGTAAAGCCGTAGCGCAATCGGCGCAAATCAAAGAGGGCGGCCAGCGATGGCCGCCCTCTTTTTATCCGCGATCCTTCGGGAAGAGCGACGCGCCCTTCTTCACTTTCCATCCGGCGACGTCGAGGCCCATGAGCCCGGCGAACCGTTGTTCCTGCACAGTCTCCGGTCCGCCGATCTGCTCCCACACTTCCTGCGCTTTTTCAGGCATGAATGGCGCGAGCAACATCGCCTGACGCGCAAGCTGTCGCACCAGCGACGCCAATGTGTGATCGAGCGCGCGACGTGAATCGTCGTCCGAGCCTTTCGCGAGCGCCCACGGCTGCATCGTCTGCACATACTCGTTGCCGCGCCCGACCATCGCCATCGCATGCTGCAATCCTTCGTGCAACAGAAATCCGCGCGTTCCATCCATCGCCGAGTGATAGGCCGCGACATCGTGCGCGTCGGCCTCATTGGCCTCGTCGATCACACCTGCCGGGACAACACCGTCGCGATACTTCTCGACCATCGCGATCACTCGACTCGCGAGATTCCCCCATGAATTCGCGAGATCAGCATTGTACCGATCGTCGAAGCGCTCGAACGAAAAGCTTCCGTCTCCATCGAACGGAACTTCGCGCAGGAGAAAATATCGAAACGCATCCGCGCCATGACGCTCGATCGCCTCATGCAGATCGAGTCGAACGCCTGACGATTTGCTGAACCGCTCACCGCCGAGCAGCACGAACCCATGCCCCCACACACGTCCGGGCAGCGGAAGACCAGCCGCCTCGAGCATCGCCGGCCAGATGATCGTGTGAAAGCGCGTAATGTCCTTTCCGACAACGTGCAGCTGCGCCGGCCAATGCACGTGCGCCGACTGGCCGGGAAAACCCGTTGCCGTGAGATAGTTCGGCAGCGCATCGAACCACACATACGTCGTCTGATGCTCGCCGGAGCTCAGTGGTCTTGGGAAAGGAATACCCCACGCCAATCGCGACCGGCTCGCCGAGATGTCCTCGAGTCCGCGATCGATCAGCGCCAGCATTTCGTTACGACGACTCTCCGGCTGCAGAAACTGTGTGTTCTCCGTGAACAGCTTCTTCAAAAACGGCGCGTACTTGCTCAGCCGGAAGAACCAGTTGCGCTCCTCGACCCACTCGAGCGTGCGCGTCGGATGCAGCACGCACTTGCCATCGATGATCTCGGCGTCCTGTTTGAAGGCTTCACAGCCGACGCAATACCAACCCTCGTACGCCTTCTCGTAGAAGTCGTCCGGATTGCGATCCATGATTCGCTCGATCAGCGCGCGCACTCCGTCGCGATGCATCGCATCCGTCGTACGCATGAACTGATCGTTCGAGATGCCAAGCAACGTCCACATCGCGCTGAACCGCTCGGCGAGCGTGTCAACGAGCGCGATTGGTGTGACGCCAAGCTGCTCGGCGGTTTGCTCGACTTTTTGTCCATGCTCATCCATGCCGATGAGAAAATGGACGTCGTCGCCGAGCAAGCGTCGATATCGTGCGATCGCGTCAGCCCCGATCTTTTCGTACGCGTGCCCGATGTGCGGCTCGCCGTTCGAGTAGTCGATCGCCGTCGTGAGGAAGTACTGAGTCAATTACTCTCCATCAGGAGCGTCGCTCCCGTCGCCGGAACTTTCACTTGCACTGCCGCCGCCGCTCGGGCGGTTACGCCTGCCGCCACGCCGGCCGCGCCGACGTTGTGCACGTCGCTCTCCTTCCGCGGTGGATTCTACCGACGTCGTTGTCTCGTCGGCAGACGGCGCCGGTTCGACGAGAGGAGCGTCCGGACGCGCCTCGCGCTCCACACGCACTGGGCGCAGCTCTCGCCGCATGATGACCACCGGATGCTCGTCCGTCATCAGCACCGCTTCCATCTCGACGACTTCCTCGACTTCGATCTGATCTGTCGTGAGGCGTACCGCCGTCTGGTCGAGCGCCGCCGCCTCGAGCGCAATCGCAAGCGGATCACCGGCCGTCATCATCTCGGCGCGCAACTCAACGAGTGACAACGTGCGTATCTCGCCATCCACACCGCGCAACGTCACACGCTCGCGAAAGATGTCATTGGCAATGACCTTCTCTTCGCCACGCGACGTGCGGATCGTCTTCAGCTCCTTTGGATATTTCCGGCGACTCGCCACGTAGAACTCGTGCTCGTAGCGCAAACAACACATCAGCCGTCCGCAGGCACCGGAAATCTGCGACGGATTCAACGAGAGACGCTGGTCTTTCGCGACGCCGAGATTCACCGGCCGCAATTCCGGAAGCCACGACGCCGAGCAATACTGCCGCCCACATCGTCCAATTCCGTCGAGCCGCTTGGCTTCATCACGCACGCCGATCTGCTTCAGCTCGATGCGAGTCCGGAACATCGACGCCAGCTCACGCACGAGCGTACGAAAATCGACGCGCTTCTCCGCCGTGAAGTAGAACGTCAGCTTCTTGCGATCCCACTGCCACTCGGCGTCCGTCATCTTCATGACGAGCGCGTTCGCCTTCACCCGCTCCATCGCCTTGCGACGCGCCTCGTCGTCACTCGCGCGAATTTCGTCGTGACGATGCAATTCCTCGTCGGTCGCCAGTCGCTTGACGACGCGCGTTGCCGGCGCGCCGAACAGGCCGTGCGGAACCTTCGCGGACCGCAGTTCCGCCTCCGAACCAACAGCCACGACGCGACCGAGATCCTCCCCTCTGTCGGCATCGACGATCACCGCAGCGGCGCGCGCCGGCAGCTCGTCGGACTCCCAGATGAAGAACTCCTTTCGGTTTCCCTTGAACGCGATCTCGATCAAATGGGGCACGGCTACTCCAGGTACTGCCCCATCCGCATGAACTTCTCACGCCGACGACGCACGAGTTTGTCCGGCTTGAGGCGGCGAAGATCATCGAGCTGCCGGCACAGCGTGTCCCGCACCGACGTCGCGGTCGTCGTGTGATCGGCATGCGCTCCACCCGGCGGCTCCGGAATGATCTCGTCGATCACGCGCAGCTCGAACAGATCTGGCGCGGTGATCCGCAGCGCGGTTGCCGCCTTTTCGCGCATCTCCGGACTCTTGCCGTCCTTCCAGAGAATCGCCGCGCAGCCCTCCACCGTGATCACCGAGTAGACGGAGTTCTCGAGCATGTTCACGCGATCGGCGACACCGAGCGCGAGCGCGCCGCCTGAACCGCCTTCGCCGATGATCGTCGCGATGATCGGCGTCTCCAGCCGGCTCATCTCGAACAGATTGCGCGCGATCGCCTCACTCTGTCCGCGCTCCTCGGCGCCGAGTCCGGCCCACGCGCCAGGCGTGTCGATGAACGTGATGACAGGCGTGTGAAATTTCTCCGCGAGCATCATCAGACGCAGCGCCTTTCGATAGCCTTCGGGATGCGCCATGCCGAAGTTGCGCTTGAGATTCTCCTTGGTATCTCGGCCACGCTGATGGCCGATCACCATTACCGTTTCACCGTCGAGACGCGCCCAGCCGCCCATGATCGCCGCGTCCTCGCGAAACGCGCGATCGCCATGCAGCTCGATGAAGTCGGTGAAGCACAGGCGCAGATAGTCATCCGTGAGCGGACGCTTGTTGCTGCGCGCAACCTGCACGCGCTGCAGCGGCGTCAGGCTCCGATAGATCTCGTCGCGCAGCTCGGCGAGCTTCTTTTCGAGCGGCATGATCTCGTCGGTCACGTTGAGCGACCGCTCATCCGCCATCTTCTTCAGCTCGTCGATCTGTTTCTCGAGTTCGTAAATCGGTTTCTCGAACTCCAAAGTCGCAGTCGCCATCCGTGTCAGCTCCCGCGCACGAGGCGGACGCGCTCGTTGCCGAGGAGCGCCCGCAAGTCGGTCAGCGCGGCCTGGGTGGCCGCAAGCCTCAGTGAACGCGATTTCAACCGCGCTCGCGTTCCATTTCCATCACTCCATCTCAGCTCGAGCGGCGGCGCACCAGAGTGCGACGTCGCATGTGCGTCGATCACAGCGCGTACATCGTTGATCGCATCCGGAGAGAGACTGTCTCCCATCGTCAGCTCGATGGAGATCGACACCTGTCCGTTGAGCCTCAGCTCCGCGAACGGCGTGACCGACTCGACAATGAACGTGGGGACCTCCGCATCCTGATCACGCTTTGAGTACCCGCCCTTCATCAAAACGGGCACATCGGCGCGAACGCGATCTGCGAGGAGTCCCCAGCTCTCCGGAAACACCAGTACTTCGGAAGATCCCGAAAAATCCTCCACTGTCAACCGGGCAAACTCGGCGCCGGAGCGCTTGCTCGTCTGCCGCTTGATCGCCGTGACCACCACGCCGAGCGCCATGACCTCCGGCGTCCACTTGCCGAGCTGGCTCACCGTATGGTTCGCGAACAGCTCGCATTCGACACGGAATGGCTCGAGTGGGTGGCCGCTGATGTAGAAGCCAAGGATCTCCTTCTCGCGCGTCAGTCGCTCCGACTCCGCCATCGGCGCAACGTTCGGCAGCATCCGCGGCGCATGTGCTTCGGCGCCGATGTCATCCGAGGGTCCGCCGAACAGCGACACCTGGCCCATCGCCTTTTCCTGCTGCTGTAGCGACGACTCCTGCATCGCGCTGTCGAGCGCGGACCAGTATTGCGCGCGGTGACCGTCGAGTCCGTCGAGCGCACCTGACGCAATCAGCGCCTCGAACACGCGCTTGTTGCACTTCGCCAGATCCACACGATCCGTGAAGTCGAAGAAGCTCTCGAACGGCTTTTCCCGCTTGGCGGCGAGAATCGAGTCGATCGCGTTGCGACCCACATTGCGAATCGCGCCGAGCCCAAAGCGAATACGCTTCTCGTCGAGCACGGTGAACTTGTAGTTCGATTCGTTGACGTCAGGTGGCATCACGAGAATGCCAAGCTCGCGCGCCTCGTTGATGAACTTCACTACGGAATCGGTGTCGCCGATGCTGCTCGAGAGAATCGCCGCCATGAAATCGGCGGGGAAGTGCGCCTTGAGCCACGC
>JBDUCR010000167.1:0-2224 GCA_040003345.1 bacterium | reverse complement strand
TCAGGCGGATCGGACCCCGTCCCGCATAGTAATCGAGCGCACGCGATGCGTCCTCAGCCGATTCGATTCCGCTACGATTGATCTGCACGATGAGGTCGCCCGGCTGGATGAACAACTCCTGTGTAATTCGATCACTGGCACGGTAGACCAGTGCGCCTTTCTCAGAGCGAATTCCGCGCTCGGCCCTTATTGAAGGCGTGAGCGTGAGCAGTTCGAGCTCCTTGAGCACCTGTACCTTCGGCGCATTCACCTCGGGCAGGTCGGCGATCGTGACGTTCATGGGTAGCTCGCCAGTGCCGCGCCGAACGATGAGCGGTACCTGTTCGCCGACGCGGAGGTCGAGCAGGGCGGCATCCCAATCGAAACGATTGCGGATGGGGCGCGCCTTTTCGCGGACCAACACATCGCCGACGCGAATGCCTGCGCGCTCGGCGGGTGAGCCTGGCGTCACCGACGCGATGCGCGCACCACGTGCGATGTAGTCGCGAGGGTTGTCGCTTTTGGGCTGCTCGAGCCGCACGCCAATCCACGGCCGTCGCACGCGGCCGTGCTCGACGAGATCATCGGCGACGCGCCGAGCGCGGTTGATCGGAATGGCGAAGCCGAGTCCGATTGAGCCGCCGCTGGTGGAATAGATGGACGAGTTGACGCCGATTACTTCACCATCGGCGCTCACGAGCGGTCCGCCGGAATTGCCGGGATTGATGGACGCGTCCGTCTGAATCATGTCGAAGTAGGCGGACGTTCCCTCGCCGCGCGCGACGAGGTTTCGCCCCACACCACTGATGACACCGGCGGTCACGCTCGGCTCTGAGTTGCCGAGCATGAAGCCGTAGGGGTTGCCGATGGCGATCGCCCATTCTCCGACGAGCAGATTGTCGGAATCCCCGAGCGGTGCGACGGGGAGATTTTTCGCGTTGACTCGAAGCACGGCGAGATCGTTCGTCTCGTCGGTGCCGACTTGCTTTGCGGGATATGTGGTTCCGTCGCGCAGCATTACGGAGATCGACGTCGCGCCGGCGACCACGTGCGCATTCGTCACGATCAGTCCGTCGGAGCGAATGATGAAGCCGGTGCCGAGTCCCGCGGATGAACGCGTGCCCGACCGTCCGCCGCCGAAGAAGGATTCGAAGGGATCAACGGCGACTCGCTGCACGGCTTCCGTCTGCACGGTAACCACCGCCGGTGCGACCTTGGAGACCGCATCAGTGATCGCTGTGCGACGTGATGCGGCGATGGCGAGAGGACGCGTGGCGTCGGTCGTGCGGGCGACCTGAGCCGCCGACTCGGGAGTGCCGCTGCATGCGAGTGCGGCCGAGAGGATGAGTACAATAGCGCCGGAGCGCATCAGGTTGAGTGCCATGATCGGCCAAGTCGGGCGACATCGCTCATGAATTGGTCAATGTCGCGGTCAGTCAATGGGTGGACGAGCAGAGCGCGACAGAGACTGTACGAAACGGCGGCCGCATCGGCGCCGGCAATTGCGCAGGCGCCAAATTGCGTTGGTGAGGCCGGGTTGACGGCAATGACATCGCACTCCGAGTTGGAGTTGTTGAATGCGGTGCGAACGTCACGGAGAATCGCGACGCCATCGTGTCCGGCCGCGTCAAGATGATCGACGGCGATGACCACGCTGGACGCACCGCCGCGCACGGCGATGAGCGCCTGAGCCGTGTTGTAGATGTGCGTACCGGCGACGCGAATACCATCGGCACTGAGCCGGCGCATGGCCCCGAGAGTTTCTTCGACAAGAGGAAGCTGGACGACGATCTGATCGGAGATCTTTGCGAGCTCCTTGCCATCGCGATACGCGCCCGCCGCATCGATGGCCTGCACCGAGGCAAAGATGGGTCCCTGAACGAGGCGGCAGAGCTCGATCAAGTGTCCGCGCGCGTCGGCAACCGCTTCGTCGGAGAGAAGTGCGGGTGTCGTGATTACGCCGTCGAGCATGCCGTGCGCCGCGCCCCAGGCGACGTCATCGCTGTTCGCGGTTGCGAGGAAGAGCTTCATGCGTCGCGAGGGCAGTAGAGTTCGGCCGGGTAGCGCACCACGTCGAGAAAGAGGGCGTGCGCAGGTGCAGGGGTGGAGACGTCGTCGTTGGTCGTGGCGCGCAGCAGCGCGTCGACGTCCGCCAGCGGCCGACGGCCACTTGCGACGTCCATCATCGTCCCCACGAGAAAACGCACCATGTGATGCAGAAAGCGATTCGCCTCGATCTCGAACA
>JBDUCR010000454.1:0-2224 GCA_040003345.1 bacterium | reverse complement strand
CGCGAACTGGGTTCGATACGGGAGTCAACCGTTCTGACCAGCCACGATGGCAAACCTGCCCTGCTGAGCGTGCGCACCGTTACGACGCAACGTGGCGCGGTTCTCGACAGCGCGCTGGCCTATCATCGCACGCTCGCACCGATCTGGCAGCACTCGCACCAGCCGACGAAGACGATGTTGCTGGAGTTCTCCGCGTCCGGGGTGACCGGGAGCTTCACGCCGAAAGACTCCGCGACGCGCGCGGTGCACCATCCACTCGGCGAGCGCGTGTTCGACACCACCGATCTGGACGAGGTGATCTCATCGCTGCCGTTTGCGAACGCCTACTCCGTCGTGCTTCCCTTCTACACGTTCGAGGAAGGAGCCGTGGAGCGCGACTCGATTCGTGTCGTTGGCGTCGAGAAGATCGCGGCGCCGGACAAGCAGATGCGATCTGCGTGGAAGGTGTCATTCGTCGATCCGGTCATCACATCGACGTACTGGATCGATCAGCAGACGCGGAAAGTGCTTCGGCAGGACATCGTGCAGCGGCGCAGCGGGATTCGGTTTCGTATCGTCCCGCTCACGTGATGCGCGCCACGATGAAGTATGTCATGCGTGCTGTCGTTGCCGGCGTCGTTCTCGCCACTCCACTCGACGCACAGGCACCTGAACGATGCACGAGCGCAACTGGCGACGCGACCGGTGCGCTCACGCGCGCGTGGCACGCAGCGGGCCTCGATCAGATTGGCAATCGCATCGTACACTCGACGTCAACGGACGTCGTGCAGATGGACTTTCAATCGGATCGCCCGTATCCGCCGTACTTCTCCATGATGATGCAGCGCGAGCGATGGGTGGACCTGTCCTCACGCGTTGAGCGCGCAGCGACGCGCCAGGCCGGACTCGGCATCCAGGTCGGACTTGGCGTCGGCAGTCCTCCTGCAATTACACAGCTCTCCAACGACGTGACTGCGTTCTTCCTGCGCGACACGGTGGTGCTTCCGGTCCCCGGCCTGTTGACGGGAAGCCTTGCATCACGCGCGATGGACGCGTGGGCGACGCTGGCGGACTGGCGGGCCGCACATGACGTGCGCGTCGTCGCGCGATGCATCTATCGCGAGTATCCTCGGCTCGTGCTCGAGCGGCTCGGCGTCTACGGCAAGGAGCGTCTCTATCTCGACGAGAAGACGAGTCTTCCAGTCAAGCTCGATCGCGAGGAGCCGCACTATCTGTGGGGACAGGTGCGCAACGAGTTCACGTACCAGACGTGGATCGCTGCGGGCAAGACGATTCGCCCGGGTGCGGTGCATCATCTCGTCGATGGTGTGGTGCTGACCGAACGCGTGGACGGCGCTCTCGATCTCGTGTCGGCGGACAGCGCACCGTCGCTGAAGATTCCGACTGTTGCCGCGATGAAGCCGGAGCTCGCGTTGTTCCTTCAGGCGGTGCCAGTCGACACGGAGCGGGTCGGCAGCGACTTGATGCTGCTTCGCAATCGCGGCTATCGGCAGGGCGTCGTGATGCTGCGCGACACGGTGTATCTCCTCGACGCGACGCAGAGCGACGCGCGCGCGCGTCTCGACTCGGCGTGGATCGACCGGCTCTATCCGAAGCATCGCGCAGTCGTTGTTGTCGTGACGGACCTCGCGTGGCCGCACATCGCCGGTATGCGCTTCTGGGTTGCACGCGGCGCGACGATCGTCTCGCACGCCAGCTCACGTCCGTTCATCGAGCAGGTAGTGGCGCGTCGCTGGACGCGTGAGCCCGACGCACTCGAGCAGGCGCGCGCAAAGAGTGCAGTGCGGTTGAAGTTCGTCGGCGTGAAAGATTCGCTTTCCCTTGCTGGCGGCGCTCTGCACCTCTTTCCGATTGACGGCATCGCGAGCGAAGGCGCACTCATGGCGTGGCTTCCGGGCGACCGCTCGCTGTGGGCAAGCGACTACATCCAGACCTCGGCGGCGCCCGCGTTGTATACGTCGGAAGTCGCTGCGGCAGCGAAGCGTGCCGGCATCGCGCCGCTGCGTGTTGCGGCCGAGCATCTCGCGCCGACGGACTGGTCGAAGATCCTTACGCTCGTGTCACCCTGAGCGAGCGCAGGAAACGTTGTCATCAACATCGACGGCGCGTTCATCGTCCGTCTACCGAAAAAGCCAATAGCACGTTGCGGGCGCGGCTCCCCACAGGCCGTAGCCCGGCGAGACGAATAACGTTCCGCCAGCCACCGCTACGCCGCCGACGTCGA
>JBDUCR010000522.1:0-7428 GCA_040003345.1 bacterium | reverse complement strand
CGATGTACTCACCGAGCGCGCGATAGCTCTCGAACTGTGATTCGCTGAAGAACTGATCGCTCGTCGGTTCGTGCGGAAACTCCTCGCTCGTTCGCGAGTATTGCGTGATGTCGCTCGGCTCGCGTCCGTAGATCGATGGCTTGAGATAGAGGAGAAGTCCGTCCGTCTCCTTCTCATCCGATCCACTGTCCACGGCTGAATACTTGATGCGACCGAGCGCCCAGTAGCTCCCGGTCTCACCGGTCGGCACGGACTCACGCGCATAGATCTTCACGCCGTCCGCAAATTCGATCGGAATTCCGAGGTCGACGCGAATCTTGCGCACCGCATTGCCGAGATCGTCGAAGGTCGCCGTCGGATCACTGGCTGCATCGCAGGCGACGATGAACCGGCAGCGTCGCAGCACCATCTCGTAGAGCCCGAGATTCTCGAAGTGTCCACCGTCGGACAGATAGACATACGGGCTGACATCCGTGGTGAGCCCGAACATCTCGTCGAGGATCGGTTTGACGTTCTGCACCGGCGCGCTGTGATCGAACGTCTTCGCGCCCGCGCGTCCAGGATTGCCGAGCCATGCACCAAGACGCGCATTGAAAAAGGTCATGAGAAAGGTGACGGCAGGAGTCGAGTACGACCCGGCATTCGGGCTCGCCGCTGCTCCGCTGATCGTCACGGCTGTGCCGAGCGTGACGCCGCGATCTCCTCCATACAGTCGTGCGTCGTCCTTGTTGATTCCGACGGGAATCGTGGCCGGCGTCGTTGGACGATAGCCGACGAACGCCGAACCCGCATGGAGTGGCGAGATCGTCATCGATTCCGCCTTGCGTTGCTGCCACGCGAGATTGCCGCCGGCAACGAGATTGAGCGTCACGTTCACGACGTGCATCGGTGGCGACGCGGGTTGGCGTCCACCTCGCTCCAGCGTCGATGAGAGACCAGGCCAGAGGTGGCCGATCGGAAAGTCATCGCGCGCGTCGAAACCTGTAAACGGATTCGGCTGCCGGTCACACGTCGGTCGTGACGCGCCAAGATAGGCACGCACCAGACGCATCTCGTACATCGCGCGAAGGGAGAACTTGTTCGTGTCGATCTTCCGCCCGAGCAGAAGACCAAGCCCACCCAGCGCGGCGAAGAGAACAATGATCGTCAGTGGAACCGCTCCGTCGAACGGCACCTGTTGACCGGCCAGCCGCACCGACGTCTCCACCCAGTCGCGAGATATGACGCGCGTAACCGAATCCTGCCTGATCTGCTCGAACGTCGCGATCGTGCCGTGCAGACGCTCGCTGACCGCGTCGTGCATCGTCTCCAGCATCATCGGCCTGTGCCCGTCAGGCGACGTCTGCGCTGTCGCGGCCAGCCGCTCGATGTTCGCCAGGTGCGCGTCCATCTTCACGGCACTCGTATCACGATTGCGCAACCGAGTGCGAAGCGCATCCGACGCGTTCATTTCGGCCAGCGCGCGCTTGCTGAACAGCGCGCGCAGCAGCGAGTCGCCGCCGATGCCGTGCACTGTCGCCGAATCCGTCGCGAGAACGGCGCGTGTGAACGCGGTGCTCCGCGCGCGAAGTGCACTATCCGCCGCGCGCGCCGACGCCGCCGAGTTCCCGACCGCTTCCGCGGTTGAGGCGATGAGCGCATCCCAGCTCGGTGCCGAGTGGTCGCCCGCTGCAGCCAGCTGCTGCGCAAGCGTATCGCTGTGCGCGAACACGCGCGCCATGCCGGCGCCCGAGTGAGTGGGAGCGAATTGTCGCGACAGGCTGTCGATGCGATCGGTGAGATGACGCGCCATCACGACGAACGGCAGACTGTGCGAGAGATCATCAGTCCTCGTGCGCTTGGGACGACAATCGAGCGTGCTCGTCAGAACCGGCAGCTCGCACACCGTTCCGATCAGGCGCTCGTTGCTCGCGGCGATGGCGATGATCACACAGAACACGAATAGCGGCGCTGCCAACGCGAGTCCGCCCTTCCGCAACACAGCGACGACTGTCGCCGTCATTCCAGGACGCGAATTGCTTTCGCCCTTCGCGAGCAACACCGCGAGCAATCCCGACGCGCCGCCAATACCCGCAACCGTCAGCTGCTGCCACCCATCGACTGCCCATTGCTGACCATAGAGTACGAGCCCGCACAGCGCTGTCCACATGACGATGGCGATGAGCAGCCACGCATTGAATCGCGTGACCCATTCGCGCTCGGAATCCGACGCCTGTGCGCTGGAGAGTGCGGTGAAGAGCTGGCTGCCGACGAGCATCACACCGAGAAAGGCGGGCGGCGCGAACGTCGCATAGAGCATTTCGCGATGCGGTGTGTTCGGACGCGCGAGAAACCAGACGCCGACCATCAGTCCAACCGTACCCGCGATGATGCCGCTGATGGTGACGGACAACGCTTCGCGCGGATGACGACGGAAGCGGCCGGAAATGAGCCAGCCTCCCGCGTGCACGAGTACGCCGGACGTGAGAAAGCCGACGACGAGACCGCGATGGATTCGTATGAGATCGAAGAGGGATGACACGCGGTCGAGCGGATCCGCCGCCTCGCGGCGATTCGATAGCACATCGAGCGGCCCCATCCCCGTCACGAGATTCGCGATCCTGGGCGACTCGGTGCCCCACGTCCACCAGAGATAGAGCGCAGTCGTGAGTATCAGCGCCGCGCCGACGAGCGGCACGAAGCAGTGGCGAATGAACTCACGCTGCGTACCACGACGGATACGCGCTGCCTCGTTGCGACTCTGCGCGACATCGGGCGACAACGCGATGTCGTCAGGCCGGCTTCGATGTACATAGCGCGCGGCCCACATACCCAGGGTAAGCCCGAGTGCGAACAGCTCGAGCAGCACCGGGCGCTCATGTCCCGCGAGTGGCCAGAGCAATTCGTCGACGTCGACGCGCAGGATCGCAACCACGAAGCGCGGCAGCAGCAGCGCCGCGGCGATGAGCGGCACCAGCACGAGCCAGTTGAGGAGCAGATTCCGTCCAATCGTTGCGAGCAGCGTCCACATGTCCGTGGAGAACATGCCGACACGCGGCGTGAGGAAGTGGCTGTACTTCCGCAGATGCTCCATCGGCGGCGGCTCGGGTGCGAGCTTCTCCTGGCCCGAGCGCTTGAGCTGCTCGTGCACTTCCCGGGCGCTCGTGTGATGCATCCACGCCGACAGCCAGCTTCCCGCGAATCCGCCGCCTGACACTGTCGACAGATAGTCGAATTTGCTCAGCAGCCCGAAGTGCGCGAGTCCGCGAATGACGCCGACGGCAAAGGTCGCGCTGCGTATGCCGCCGCCCGAAAGGCAGAGGGCGGCAGTGTCATGTCGTCGCACCGACTTGAACACTTCGTCGAGACGCACGTCGCGAATGCGGCACAGCTGCCCGTCGAACGCCGCCTCGAGCAGCAGCCGACGCTTCCGTTGATCCGTGTTCTTATCGTGATCGCCAAGCGCATCGATGGCGCCCGCGATGACGAAGGGCGCGAAGGCGCGCTCCTGCTCGAGCGGAAGGTCGAGCAGACAGTTGAGATGCGGTATCAGCTGCGCGACGAGCGCTCCATCCGCCTGCGCCACGCTCGGCGACATCGAGTAGTCCATGCTCGTGCGATCGCCGACTCTTCGCGCTGGGGTCGCATACACGTCGCGTGCGGCCTGGCACTGCTCGAGCGCCTTGTAGATCGCGTGTCGCCGCTCCTCGACGATCGCGGAGATCACGTAAATCGCAACGGCGTCGAGCGGAGCTTCGTCCGCAGCGATGAATGAAGCGTCGATCGGCGGCCGCGACGCCCTCGCCCCTGCGGCGCTCAACGGCTGCCATGCGCGCAGCATGCGATGCGCGAACGCGGCAGGGGAGATGACCTGCTCCGCAGTAAAGCTGATCGGGATGCTGCCAATGCGCTGAGCGACGTCATCGCCATGAATGCGATCGTGCTCCTGCGCCAGTACGGTCTCGAGTGGGAGAACGCCGAGGGCATCCTTCCATTGTTGTGCGGTTGCTGTGTCCGACATGGGTACGCCTCGCTCACGGTGGAGCTGGCCACACGTCTGCATGTGGTCGTTCGGTCAAACCTAAGAGCAGGATTGTCGGCCCGACAGGAGCGCGCAACTCCGCAGTCCCCTGCGCTCGACTCAGTTGACGTCCTCGGCGACGCTCAGCTCTTGTGCACGTCGCACGAAGTGAATCGGCAGCCGCGCCGGCCCGTGCACATGCAACGCTCGCCTCGGCTCCCACGGCTCGTCGCTCGCGAGCTCAATCGAATCGAGCGCATCGAAAAGGTCGGTGAGCGCAACTCTCGCCTCGAGACGCGCGAGCGCTGCGCCGAGACAGAAGTGAATGCCGTGACCGAATGCGATGTGTGGGTTGGGCGAGCGGCCGATGTCGAACGCATTTGCGTTCTCGAACTGCCTGTGATCACGGTTGGCGGAGCCCACCATCGCGAGTACGAACTTGCCGGCGGGAATGATGCAGCCGTGCAGCTCCACGTCGCGCGTCGTCTCACGAAACACCGCTTGGATCGACGATCGATAGCGCACGACTTCCTCGATCGCAGACCCGAGGAGCTCCGGCGCCGCACGCAGCCGCGCGAGCTGCGCGGGATGCTGGATGAACGCGAGCACCGCGTTGTCGATCAGGTTGGTCGTCGTCTCAGTCGCAGCGGAAAGCAGCAGCTGGAAGAAGCCGAGCACCTCTTCCATGCTGAGACGCTCACCATCGACTTCCGCTTCGACGAGTCGCGTGAGCAGATCGTCCTTCGGCGCGCGGCGCCGCTCGTCCGCGAGCGCGGTGATGTACTCGAGCATCTCGGCGCGTGCCGGCGCGTGCTCGCGAACGGCGAGCGCGGCTGCTGCGCCTCCCGCAATCGCATAGCTGAGATTCATGATCGCGTTGCTCCAGCGCATGAACCGCTCACGATCAGACAATGGAATTCCGAGCATCTCGGCGATCACCATGACGGGCAGCGGACCGGCGTAGTCCGCAACCAGATCCATTTCACCGCGGTCGATGTGCAGGTCGAGCAGTTCGCGCGACAGCGCGTGAATGCGCGGCTCGAGGCCGGCGAGCGCGCGGGGGGTGAAGGTGCGCATGACCAGCGCGCGCAACTTGGAATGACGCGGTGGATCGAGAAACACGAGCCACTCTGGCGCGCGACCCGTCGGCGGATGCACGACGGAGCTGAACGTCTCATGGTCGTCCATCGCGCGCTTCACACTTTCATAGTCGAAGAGCATCCACATGTCGGACCGCGGATCGTGGAGCACTGGACTCACCTCGCGCAGCTGTTCGTACCAGTGGTACGGATCGCGGCGAACGTCATCGGAAAAGAAGAAGCTCATCATGGTCAGAGTGGTCAGGGCGCGAACGCAGTGAGGACGGCATCTGCGACGCCTCGTACGAGTCGTCCGTCGATCGTCGCACCAGTGAGGAGCGCGCGGACGAGCAACGGACCGCTGAGCAGATCGAGTGCGAGCTGGATATCCGTGTTGCGGCGAAGATCTCCGCGCGCAATGCCTCGCTCGATCACCTGTCGCATCGTGTCGCGCCGCGCCGCGACGAATCCGCCCCGCACGGCCTTGGCGATCTGCGGGCTCCGCGCCATGGCGGCGACCAGTCCCGAAAGCAGTGCGGTGGTCTGCGGGTCGTGATACATGCGCATTGTGTCGCGCATGACGGCGCGAAGATCGCCGCGCGTGCTGCCGGTGTCCGGCACGGTCAGACTGACCATGATGCGCTCGATTGCATCGGCCACGAGCGCTTCTTTTGTCGCCCAGCGCCGGTAGACTGTCGCTTTACCGACCCCTGCTCGTGCGGCGATGGCATCCATCGCCGCGGCGTCGTAGCCGACTTCGCGGATGACGACAATGGCTGCGCGTAGAATGGCGTCGTGCGCCTCCCTGCTGCGCGGTCGTCCGACCGCAGCGGGTGTTTCGAGACGAGAACGTTCCATAATTCGAATCTGTCAATCCGAATTACGAAACGCAATAGTCTCGTAATTACCCGTCTACTCGATCAGCCGGCGTCGTCGCATCGGGAGAGGCTCTGCGTCACGCCAGAGCCCGAGCAACTCCGTTTCGCTCATTCGCTCCCAGCCAGGAGGAATGGGAACAAGCCGCCGTCGCTCGTCATTGAATTCGAAGGCGAGCCAGCCCTGCGCGAGATGCGGCGTAAGGGCGATGCGGATGCCGCGAAGGTGTCGGCGCTCCGTGTGCCGGCGCTCGCCCGTCTGCGGGGGCCCCGCCGCGCTCGACCGTCGACGGTCTTTGGCGCGACGCTCACCCCACGAGGGGATTACGTCCCAGGCAATCCATTCGCGGTTTGCCTCGTCTCGAAAGTTGCGATGTGGTGACACGCCAGAAACGTTCGGCACTCATCGTGCCATAAAGCGTTGGTCTATCCCACAATCCTTAGAGACGCCCATGAACAAACGCATCAGGAAGAAGCGCGTACGGCAGACGCTGCTGATCGAGCTCGCGATTCATTTCCCAACTCAGGAGGACGCCATCGTCTGGCTCGACACTCCAATGGATCAGCTCGAAGGCCGAAGTCCGCGCGTCGCGATCTCCGCTGGCGAAGTCGAGCGTGTCACTCTGATTCTTGACGAGCTCAACGTAGCAAAAGCCTGAGTCTTCAGCTCCCGCACGCGGCCGCGAGCCGCTTCGCCACCGGCGACAACGGAAACAACCGCTTCGCCGCGCTCGCATGCAAACGTCCACGTTTGCAATCACCGCGTCCGATGTACAGTTGCGCGAGTCGCACGTGAATTCGATAGCTGCCCGGATCCAGTGCCGATGCGCGCTCCAGCACCGCGCCGCGCGCGCTGGTAGCGTAGAGCGACATCGCCATCAACTGACTGCCGCTGCGCCACACGATCGCCGCGCCAACCGCCGAAACCAACGACAAGACGAGAACGCGACGTGGCCAGCTGAGCTCGATCCCTCTCCGCTCACGCGACGACGCGGAGAGTGCGCCAAGCAGCGCCCAGCCTACGAGCGCGCCAACGGGAAGTAGCAGCACAGCGTCGAACATGCCCACGGTGACGAGAACAACGATCGTCGCTAACAATGCCGCCGCCGAAAATCGCGCTTCCGTGCTTGTCTCGCCGCGCAGACCACGAAAGCCATCCATCATCAGCGCAAGCAGCGCGAGTCCCAATACGCCGAATGCAATCGGCCCACGCTCCGACAAGAACGTGACCCAGTCGCTGCTCGGCCACGGATTCGACGTCATCCCATCGGTGCCGATCGACGGGTCCTCCGTCGACGCGAACTTCGGATAGTTCACCGGCCAGTTTCCCGGACCCACGCCAAGCAATGGATGACGAAGCGTCATCCGCAGCGAGTTGCCATACTGCACCAGACGTCCGTGGCCACTGCCGCCCTTGTAGTTCACGATGCTGTGCGCCGTGTCCAGATACGGCGAGTCGCTGCGCCAGTCGAGC
>JBDUCR010000407.1:0-65003 GCA_040003345.1 bacterium | reverse complement strand
CGTGCTCCGCACAACGTCGCGATCTGAACAGCTTCTTCCGGGTTGACGTGCTGCGTCTCCATGAACCATCGCGGTGCATACGCGCCAATCGGGAGGACTGCGACCGTCGGAGCGCCGAACCGCTCTGCGATTTCCGTGAAGATCGCGCCGTCGCGAAACGCAGTGTCTCCTGCGCAATAGATGACGCCCGAAGAGGACTCGATGACGAAGCCGCCCCAGAGTGCCATGCGCCGATCGGCCAACACGCGCGACGACCAGTGATACGCTGGTACGATCGTGACGGTGATATCAGCCGCGACAGAAAAGCTGCTCCACCAATCGCCCGTCTGGACGTCGATGCCGCGAGACGCGCCGCGAATGATCGTATCGTTGCCGAGTGGTGCGATGACGCGCGGGCGATGAATGTCGTGGAGTCGCCGGATCGTCGACGTATCGAGATGATCGTAGTGGTTATGCGTGACCAGCACAGCGTCGATCGGCGGAAGATCCTCGAACGCGATTGCCGGCGGATTGTGCCGGCGCGGTCCGGCCCACGTGAACGGGCTCGCGCGCTCCGCCCACACCGGATCAACGAGAATATTGTGTCCGCCCACCTGCACGAGATACGATGCATGACCGACATGCGTGATCTGCAATCCGGCAACGCGCTGTGGAGGACGTACGCCGGTCCGTGCCGCAACCAGCTTCGGCCAGCGCGCCGGCTTGCTCTTCATCTTCCACGCGAGGACGTCGGCCAGCGTCTTGTCAGAATTTGGAAGCCCGGGATGGAAAAGCGCACACCGTCGAAGTGATCGGTGATGGGCCCCTGGTAGTAGCGATTGCGCATCATCCCCCGTGAATCGTGCCTGGCGTGAGCAGCGTACGTCCGTGCGAAGATGCCAATGCTTCACCGGACGAGCAACCAGTGTAGAATCAATCTCGCACTCAATCGTTACACGCCGAGGACCATCGACCATTGACGACGCACGTTGTACTCGTACATCCCGAGATTCACTGGAATACCGGGAATGCGGGCCGGACCTGTCTCGCGGCCGGCGCCACGCTGCATCTCATCGAGCCGCTCGGTTTCTCGCTCGATGAACGTGAAGTCAAGCGTGCCGGCCTCGATTATTGGGAGCACGTTGATGTGCGCGTGTGGCCAGGCTGGGATGCCTTCGAGACGGAGCTTCCATCACTCGGCGAGCCCTGGTTCTTCTCGACGAAGGCGACGCGCCTGTTCTGGGATGCGCCGCTCGCTTCGTCGCAGAGTGTCGTACTCGTATTTGGCCGCGAGACCGGCGGACTTCCAGGTGAGTTACACGACCGCTATCGCGACCGCTTCGTCGCAATGCCGATTCTTTCGCCGCGCGTGCGGTCGCTGAATCTTTCGACGAGTGTGGCGATCGCGCTCTATGAAGTGCTTCGGCAGCGCCGCGCATAGCGCAGCAGGCGACGACGGCTGTTCATCAACTCGCTGACGACAGCGTGGGTTGGTCCTTACGCGAGCGCGAGGTCAGTCGAGAAACGCAAGCATCGCTTCGTTGAACTGCGCTGGCCGCTGCAGTGGCGCGAAATGGCTCACGTTCTGCAACACGACGAGCGACGCAGCCGGAATGGTCCGAGCGAGATACTCAGCGTGCTCCAGCGAGATGAATTCATCGTGCTCACTCTGTACGATGACGACGGGCACATTGATCGTTCGCAGGTCATCCGCGGTGTAGTTGGGTTGCGTCCGTTGCATCACACCCACGGCATCGGAAAATGCGTCGAACTGATCGGGCGTTTCTGAGAGCCGAGCATAGTCCTGTTTGTGGCGACTCAGGCATCGCATTACCGTCGGGGTCAACTCGATATTCGGACGTACGCCGCTCGGATCCATGTTGCAGGCAAAGAAGAAGACGCGTGCGACACGCGCTGGATGGCTGGCCGCAAGCATGAGCGCGACAACAGCGCCGTCGCTCCACCCGACGAGACTCGCCTTCTCGACGTTCAGAGCGTCCATGACCGCTAACAGGTCGAAGGTCATCCGCTCGTAGGTGAACGGCCGATCGTCTCTGCTACTGCGGCCGTGCCCGCGACTGTCCACGACGATCGCGCGATAGCCATTCTCGATCAGCGCAGAAACCTGATGACTCCAGTTGCCGCTGTGGCCAAGGCCGCCATGCAGCAAGATGACTGCATCGCCGCTGCCGAAGCACGCATACCAGATCCGGGCGCCATCGTGCTCGACGTACCCGTGGTCGGCCGTCGCTGGCAAATGTGCACCTTCTGCCTGGAAGCGTATTAATTCGTCGTCGTGCGAATTCATTGTGCTACGTGTTCACGGATGACTAGAACAGCCTGCCGGAAAAGATCAGGAACCCGACGCACACCGCGTTGAACGTCAGCACGCGCCCAACGAACGGCGGGATGTGGACGCGCCGAACGCGATCGGGCCGCGCGTACATCGCGTGACCGACGATCAGCGTCGCGTGATACATCCCGTACACGAGGTAGTGTAGCGACGGCCCGTGCCAGAGACCCATGAGGCCGAACGCGAGAATGCTGCCAATGTACCCGGGCGTATAGCGGCCGGTGAACCAGCGTCCCTTCTTCGCGGCGAGCACGAACCGTCCATAGACGTGATCGCGCAGCCAGCTCGACAGCGAGATGTGCCACCGGTTCCAGAAATCGGCAATGTTCGTCGCGAGAAATGGCCGATTGAAATTCTCCAGCGAGCGAACGCCAACGATGTACCCCACGCCAATCGCAAACGCACTGTAGCCAGCGAAGTCGAAGAAGAGATGAATGCTGTACGCGTACGTGTACGACGCGAGTGCAAGCACGCCGCGGGCACGCGAGGCGGGAGCGAGCCAGTAGAAGTCGATCAGCGGTGCGACGATGAAGCTGTAGAGCACCCCGCGAAAGATTCTCTCGGTCGCCCGATCGAGATCGAGCAGCAGGTCCGCGCGACTTCGTTCCTGTTCGTAGTCAGTCCGAAAGCGACGATAGCGATCAATGGGGCCGGCAGAAATGGCGGGGAAGAACAACACGAACGCGACGAACTCGGTCAGCGGAAGCTCGACGATCAACTTGTCCTGGATGCAGATGATTGCATCCAGCGCACGAAACGTGGTGTAGGAGATTCCCGCGAACGCCACCACGTGCGCTGCGCTCGACGGGGAAAACTTTTCCCACGCGAGCGGAACCAGCGCGAGCGCCACCGCTGCGTAGAACGCCGGTTGATTCTTTCCCGCAGCGCGCACGCGTAGGAACAGCTGCGCAATTACCCACTGCACAATGGCGAAGACGAACACGCGTGCGACGTTGCGCACCGGCTCCGACGACAGGCCGTGATCCGTGAGGGCGTACTGCCCTGTGAGAACCACGACCGTGCTGACGAAGATGATGATGCGGGGCCTGACGCTGAACAAGCGAGCCGCAACGACAGCGATGAGGACGTAGAGAAGGAGCCCGAAATAGAGGAAGCTGCCGAACGGATTCATGCGGTGAGCATGGCAGTAAGCGCCTTGCGGTCGGTCTTGCCGTTCGACGTGAGGGGAAAGCGCTCGAGAAAGTGAAACTTGCGCGGCAGCATGTATGCGGGCAGAAGTGCAGTGAGCTCGCGTCGCAACGCAGCTCCCGCTTCTCGTTCATTGATAGCGGGACCATCAGCAAGGACGACGAACGCGTGCAGAGAATCGGGGCGATCGTTCTTGTTCGCAACCACGACGGCGGCGGCGCGAACCGACGCAAGACTCGCCAGGTGAACTTCGATGTCGCCAAGCTCGATGCGATGTCCGGCGATCTTCACTTGATTGTCCATGCGGCCGTGGAAGAACAGCAGGCCATCCTGCTCGCTTCCCCAGTCTCCTGTCCGATATGCGCGGACTCCGTTGCGCACGGAGAAAACACGACTGGTGAGATCAGGTCTCCCCAGATAACCGGGGCTGACGTTCGGTCCGACGATCACGATTTCTCCTCGCGATCCCGATGGAACGGCGTTGCCGCGTTCGTCCTCGACGAGGACCGACGTCCCTGGCATCGCCACACCGATTGGCAACTGCGGATATCGCGAGAGCATGTCGCGCGTGACGCGTACTGACGTCGTAGCGACGGTGGCTTCCGTCGGACCGTAGGTGTTCCATACGTCGCTCGACGGAAAGCGATCAATGAGCTGCGTGGCGACTTCCGGCGTGAGGACGTCGCCGCAGAAGAGAAAGCGTCGCAACCGCGGAAGCATGTCCGCGCCGAATCGCCGATCGCCAAGGCAGAGCTGTGCAAGCGCGGGCGTGGAGACCCAAGTCGTGATGTCGGAGCTCGCGAGCACATCGAACAGGCGGCGAAAGTCTGCGACATCACCGGCCGTGAGGCTGACCACAGTTCCGCCGGTGACAAGGGAAGACCATGTGTCCATCACGGACACGTCGAACGAATAGATCACCTGATTGAGAAAGATCTCTCCGCCGACCGTGAACTGCTGTTCGCGCAACGTCCAGTCGAGAAAAGCCTCGAGGCATCCGCGAGTGATCACCACGCCCTTAGGTTCGCCGGTGCTTCCAGAAGTGAACATCACATAGTGCGGCGATGAGGCGTCACCACGTCGCGATGGCGCATCGTCCGCGACGACGACCAGTTCGCGTATCTTTTCCGGCGTCAACACCAGTTGTGCGCCTGCCGCGGCGATAATGCGCTCGACTCGCGCCTCGGGAACTCCGGCATCGACTGGCACGTAGGCGTGGCCAGCCTTGGCGCAACCGAGGTACCCGATGATCAGCTCCGGCTGTTTGTGTCCGCGGACCACGATTGGAGAATCCAGCGCGATGTCCGCCTTCGCGATCGCGCCGGCAAGCGCGTTCGACTCACGCACAAGACGACCCCACGTCAGCTCGGCGCCTTCCGAACGGTAGGCCACCTTCTCGGGCGAGGACTGCCCCCACGCGTCGATTCGGGAGAGCAGATCCATCGGCCTAGAATCCCTGATAGATGAAGGTCGTCGCCGCTGCGCCGGTCACGTTCGCGACCACCCACGCCGCAGCGAGAATGGTGATGCAGTACAACGTGCGCAGAAGCAGTCTGCCAGCGCGCCTATCGAAGCGAATCATGATAGAACGCGTTGATCGTCTGATCGTAGACGGCCCATCCTTTCCTGCTGAGATGCGAGCGCATGTCGCTCAGAAAATGTGTATCGGCGTCATACGCACCGAAGTTGCGCGCCGGCGTGCGATAGCGCGTCGTTACAGAATCGAGACGCGCGTACACGCGCGAGCGCGCTGCAGCAGACGCACCGACGTAATCCCAGTACGCGCCCTTCAACGGAGTGCTGAGCACGAGCGGTCGTGCACCGAGGGCCTGAAGCGTCGCGAGCAGCAGATCCAGATCGTCCCAGATGGCCGTGCCTTCCATTCCGGCGACGAATGCGCTGTCCGTCGTCGTGTTATGGCCTGCGGACAGCCTCGTCTGCGCTACCGGCCAGATCGAATCCAGAATACCGAACGGATTGCCGCGCGACTGCAGACCCCAGATCGAATCACTCGTGCTCACGAGTGTGTCCCAATTCACCGACGACGCGACGTGAGCCGGTGCACGCGCGCCACGAAGGCTGGCATCGAGTTGTGCATAGTCACGCACGCGACGCGGGAGACTCTGCAGCAGCCACAGTGGCTGAAGAACGGGAAGAAAGCGCTCGATCGCGCATGACGTCGCGAGGCACGACAACGCCGTGCCGAGAAGTGGATCGACTTCGGCGAGCGGCTTGTAGCTCAGAATGCGCTTGGCGAATCGTCGTCGGAGTGCGATCGGCAGAGCGCCGCGAAAAATTACGTCACCAGCCTGCAGCTCTGAGAAATGCGTCTGGAAGTTGACGGTGTCGAACTTCGCCTGATCGCCGAGGAACCAACTGCCCGACAACGAGACGACGATGCGCCTGTTTCGTACGGCGCCGCCGAGGCTGGCGATACCCATTGCCATGGACAGCGGTGGATAGCCGCGCGCGCCAATGGGCACAACAGCGAACCCCGTGGGATACGACGCGAAGAAGTCAGTGACTCGGTTCGGCATCGCGACAACGAGCTCGGAGCTTCCATACATCGGAAGGAGATCACTGCGCGCGAGCACCTCGAGCGGCGTCGCCTCGCCGCGCCACTCTTCATTCAGCACGGACGGATTGAAGTTGGCGCTGGACGCGAGGACGTGCGCCTGGCTGTAGAGGAGAAAGGCGCCGACTGCCAACGGCAGTAAAATCGCGGCGGCCAGTCCCGCTACAACATGGCGATACGGGTAGTCGACGGTTGCCGCGCCAGCCCGCGTGTCGGTCACACGTACGTTCCGCTACGATTCTCGCAAAAGGCGATGATGCGGTTCGGTGTTGCCCAGATGGTGCGATCGATTTCCGACAGCGCGATTTCTGTATGGAGTCGCGCGGAAAGTTCGACGACCAGTTCTATCGTACGCAGAGAGTCGAGAACCTGGAGACCGAACAGGTCCAGCTCGCCATCCCGCGCAACGTCGGGATCCGCAGTGACGACTTCCAGTGCGGCGATGACCTCTTCAGAGACAGACATGGGGGGCTTGGGTCGAGCAGGGAACTTGAAGTACATCCTCGAGTCCGGCCAGCGTCGGCCGGCGACTCGCTTGCTGTTAAGCAGCCTCAGCGTTCGGAATAGAAAACGACGCTGCTCGTTTACACTAGCAGGTGTAGCTGTTACGACGATGACAAAACCAAAGTGACGCCAATCGTCACGCGGGTCTTACCTGAATACTGACGCGACGCCGACGCTCGGCGCCCACACGTGCAGATGAGTCGAAATGAGCACTTGTAACAGCTGGCGTAGTACCGTGTCACGGTTTCTTCTGCTCGTGTGTGCGGGATGCGGAGATTCGACGGGACCTATGTCGCCGCCGCCGATTCCCTCCGCCGCTGACCTGCGGTTCAAGGGAGTTGGTACGAGGGCGCCACAGCATGTCAGCCAACTCGGAAATCTGATCGTTCCGCTCGTACTGGTGCACCACAACTTGCTCGGCACGCAGCTGGACATCGAGCCCTGTCCGCCGCCGTCTCCAGCGCAGTCGAACTGCGGGTGGGAGCTTGCGTTGTTCAGCGAGTCCATCGGCACGCCGGACGTGAATACCGTCTATAACGCGACGGGATCGCTTCCGAGACTCGACTCGGATCTGTCTGACTTGCAGCATGGATCGCTGATTGCGGCGGGCGCGGACGTCACGAGTGTCATCACTGCGCTGTTCATCGATGCGCCGAGCCACATCTATGCGACGTCCGGCTACCAGTCGAGCGACGTGCATGACTTCAGTCTGGTGTTCGGCTCTGTTTCGCCCGGCGCGCTCCAGAGCGCGGCGTCGCTTGCCGGCGCACAGGGACGCGTGATCACCGCACTCGACTTCAACGGCGGAAACGTGGTGTATCTGTCGTACGGCTGGGCGCGCGACCTGTCCACGGTGTACGACGCGAAGGTGGTCACGGCGCCGTTCAGCAACGTGGCGTCAACGGCGACGAGCCTCGCGAGTGAGGGCTACATCATCACTGCAGTTGGCGGCAATCTCACTGACGGATATCTGTTCGTCGGTACTCGCGTGCGCGGCCAGATCGCGCCGCGTCCCCTGCTGATCGCGACAGATTCCATCCCACTTCCAGCGTCCAGTGTCATCCAGAATACGCTGTCGGTGGCGGGCTACACGATTGTCGGAACAATTCTCGGTCGCCATCCAGCTGATTCGCGTCTGTTCAGTATCTATATCGGCGAGAAGTAGAGCGTTGTGCAGCTCCGAGATTTTTGCGCGGTCTTTCCGTCGCGAGCAACGGAGATCAGATTCCCGCCTCATGTCCGATGGTCGTCCATGGTATAAGGAGCCCGAAACGTTCATCGCGCTGACGGCGCTCGTCGTCAGCGTGTCTGCGGTGGTCGTCGGCATCTACGAAGCGTCGCTGCAACGCGCGCATGATCGCGCAGAAGTCTGGCCGCATCTCGAGCTTGCGACGCTCACGACGTCCAACGGTGCCTCGCTGTCCGTGACGAACAGCGGCATCGGCCCGGCAATCATCAAGTCTGTTGTAGTGACGGTCGACGGAACGCCGCGGCGCAACTGGGCCGACGCCTTGCAGGCGCTCGAGGGCAAACCCGTGACCAACTTCACGGTCGCAACAATCGTCGATCGCGGTGTTCGCGCCGGCGACAAAGTGGAGATGATCATGCTGTCGCCCGACAAGATGCCAGCGGACTTCTGGAGCTCGATCGCGCGCGTCGGAATAACGGTGTGCTACGCGTCAGTATTCGACGAATACTGGCAACTGTCGGATCCCCGACTTGGCAAGCCGGGCGCATGGCGTAGCGTGACTCGATGCCCGCCCCAGTCCGCGGGCACCGAGTTCTAACGCGCTCAGACGAAGCGCAGCCAGCTGTCCTTGTGTCGCGCCTTTACGTCGGCATACCAACGGCAGGGAAAGTAGAGCAGAACGATCGCGATCACGAAGACGAGGTAGAGCAGTCCGAAGCTCCACATATATCCAGGCGGTTGCGGTGGCGGCGCCCATGGATGGTTGCCGAAGAGCCACGGCGTGACGCTACCGGTCCTGATGAGTGACACGAGTATCGCGAGCGAGTGAATGAGCGGGATGTGGATGAGATAGAAGAACATCGGCACGCGCCCGAATGTCGCCAGCCAGCTTGCCAATCTCCCATGCGCCCTCTCCGCGAACGGCAGCAATGCGATCGCTGGGCCGAGCGTCATCATCAGGTACAGTTGCGACGCAGGATACTTCTGCTGGCCGAGGAACTGAAAGAGCGCTGGTGGGTCATTGGGCTGCGGCGTATGGAGCAGCACGATGGCCCCCGCGACGACGACGAATGCGGCCGTCGCCGACAAACCGATTCGCAGAAACAGTCGACGACGTTCCGTGGCGCCGCGAAGGAAAAACGTTCCGAAGCCATAACCGGCGGCCATCACACCAATCCATGGAACGAGCGAATAGATCACGGCGAACGAGAGCCCGTTGTGCCCCAGCTCGATTTTTCCGCCGAGATACATGAACTGCCAGAACCACTTCGTCGCATTGAACGCTGATTCCGACAAGAGCGCCTGCGGCAACTTGAGCAGCTGCTGCGCGAAGATGACCACCAACCCGAAAATGCCGACCGCCTTTGGTGAAAGGACACGCACCAGACCGGCCAGTACGATCATGCTCCAGCCGAGTACCCAGATGACGTTGCCCTGGATGTAGTGCGCGTAGTCGAAGTTGAACGTCCAGAATTCGCGAATGACAGTGAGCTCGAGCAGCAACAGCAGCGCGCCGCGCTCGAGAAGGTAGCGAGACAGGGCACGGAGGTCGTCGAGCTTGCGTCCAAGCAGAAACGCTCCTGCGCCGGCGAAAAAGCAGAAGACCGGTGCGGCGAAGTGTGTGATCCAGCGAGTGAAGAAGATGTCGGCGGTCGGGCCGCCGGGCGGATGTCCTGAGTAATGGCGAACGTGATCAACGGCCATGAGCACTACGACCGCGCCGCGAATGATGTCGAGCGATTGAAGGCGAATCGGTGTCGAGTCGCGCGAAGTACTGCCGACCATGAGCGAGATCCTCTCGGGTCCAGGATGAAGTCGCCCATTGCACCCCAATGCGTGGTGCAGGGCGAGGCGAGGCAACGCGCCATCATGAGATCGCGCCGTCGTCTCGCTCTCGCCGCTGTATCGCCGCTCGCTCGCCGCTACGGAAAGCGGACCTCCATTGGTCCGGCACTCGGCGTCGTCGTACCGTCGCCTACCTGCCCGAAATCATTGGCGCCCCAGCAGTAGATCTCATTTGTGTTCGTGGCAATGGTCGTGACGCCACACGCGTGTGAGTATCCGACGCCGAGGCCGTCGAACTTGAAACCGCCCACAACCTGAACCGGGGTCGAGCGGTTCGTGAACGAACCGTCGCCCAGCATACCGGTTGCATTCCAACCCCAGCACCACGCGTCGCCACCGATCGCGACGCCACAGAAATGTTTGATGCCGGCACTGATACTATTGAACAGGTGTCCGCCTGCCAGCGCGACTGGAGACAGACGGCGGATGGTGGTGCCGTCCCCCACCTCTCCATAGAAGTTGTGTCCCCAGCAATGGACCGTCCCGTTCATCTCTCGGCCGCACACATCCAGTCCAGCCACTGCGAGCTCATTGAAAATGAATCCACCCGAAACTGCCACAGGTGTGCTGCTGTTTGCCGCATCGCCGTTTCCGAGCTGACCGACGCCGCCAAATCCCCAGCAATACGCCACGCCAGCTTGTGTCAACGCGCACGTGTAGTCGATACCCGCACCAACGCTCTTGAACGTCAAGCCCGGTGCTGCGGCAACGGGAGTCGTGTGCGGATTAGTGGTCCCATCGCCGAGCGCGCCGTATGAGTTGAGTCCCCAACAGTAGAGCGCGAATGCGTGCGTTACCCCGCACACATGACTCTCGCCGACCGACAACGACTGGAAGTTGAGTCCTCCTGCTACGGGCGTCGGGGCCGATCGGGCGGTCGTTGTGCCATCGCCGAGCTGGCCTACGCTATTGTCGCCCCAACAGTACGCAACGCCGCCGGTGGCAACGCCACAGACGAAGTGTCCAGTGCCTGATTGCGCGAGGCTCTCGAAGGTGTGACCGCCCGCAACCGCGATCGGTGACGAGTTGATCGCTGACGTGGCGCCGTTGCCGAGTTGCCCATTGTTGTTGAGGCCCCAGCAGTACGCGATGCCGAAGGTGTCGAGTGCGCAGCTACTCCCATTGCCGGAAATCACCGATTTGAACAGACGCGCGCCGTTGCCGACGCCAGCTGTAACGGTGATCGTGATGACCGTGTCATGACCGGTGACACCGGGTCCGGCGGTCCCGATGACGAGCGGATAGCTGCCAGGCGTTAGCGCGGCGGATGCTGCAACGATGAGCGTCGTACTGTCGGGGGTCGTCGAACTGACAAGCGTCGCAGCGAGACCCGGCGGTGTGAAGCCGAGGCCATATGTGATCGCTCCGGTAAAGCCGCCGACGTGCGTCGCCTTGATCCAGGTAGTGACGCTGCCGGCTTGCGTAACGCCGAGTCTGTTTGTGCCGAGCGTCAGTGTAAATCCTGGCGCGACTGTGATGGAGACCGGGATCTGCACAGTGGCATCGGCTGCATCCGCCGTCTTGCCGCGCACCGTGATCGTGTAATTGCCAGCTGTTGCGGTCGCGCTCGCGGTCAGCGTAAGCGTGGACGAATTGCCCGTGACGCTCTGTGGATCGAACGACGCGGTCACACCGGTTGGCAGACCCTCGACTGTCAGTGCGACTGTGCCGGCGGTGTTGGTGCGTGCGATCGTGAGTGTGGAGGTCGCATTGCCGCCGACGATCACCGTAACCGGTTGTGGAGATGCCGTGAGAACGAGCACGCCTGTCGGCGCGGTGTTGTTCGTTCCGTAGTCCACCGATCCGCACGCTTGTAACGCAGCAACAACGATTGCGAATGAAATGCGCCAAGCTGGGCGCCACGGGTCTGAGGTTCTGCTGCGGCTGAGCATGTGCGTGTCGCGTAAGAGAGAGTGACAACGTGATCGATGACGACGCGCTGAACCTCGGTTCGGTCGCGTAGGTCACAGCTGTCATACGCGTGATCATGCATTGAATGACGCGGGGAACTGTCTCACCGACGATAGATGCCGCGACGTGGTGAGACAGATCATCGTCGCCGCGAGTTGGAAAAGGAGTGAGCCGATCCGGGATGCTTTTCGGCATTAGAGAGTAGAAGCGCGCGGCTCGTTCATCACTCACCACGCGGGACCATGCTGTGCAGTCATTGAGTCGAACGCGCGCGACGATGCCGGTCGTACTGGCGGGTCCCGTCGTTCGGAGGGTATTGCCGTCGTCGGTCACCGTGTGGATGACGCTGCGCGTGCCGGCCAATGTCACGCTCAAAGTGTTCGATACATCGGGCGCGCAGCACTTTGAAGGCCGTTCGCCGACGATCGCGCTGAGTGCGTATATGCATACGCTCACGGTAACGGCGACGCCTCTGGCGAACTGTGCGGATCTGAGCGACACGTCGATTTATCTGTACGACGTGATCATCGATTGCATCGATGTGCGGAACGGCACCGGCCTCTCGCTCGCCGATGCGGCGCAGAATGCCATGCGCGACGATGCGTGCGAGCCAAGCGCGCGGCTGCGATTCTCACTCGTGCGGAAGGACGTCAATGCGGCAACGATGCAGCAGGCGACGGTGTGTCGAGCGAACGACAATGCCGCCAATGCGCGTGGTGGACGCTCGTGGCTTTGAAGAGCGCGTCGCCGAGCGCGTGAGCCGATGCCGTGACATTTTCGGCTATGAAACATAGAAACCGACAGCTGTCGTGGTGTTGGACGCGTGTCATTGCAGGCACACCACTACAGAGTGAAAGCGAAATCCCTATGCAAGAACTGCTCACTCGATGCCCAGCCAACTTCTCGCGCCGCTAAAGCGTTTCCTGGATCAGCAATTCCGGCTCGCCGTGATGAACGTCCGCTACCAAGCGGACCAGCTTGGCCCAGTTCCCGTACAGGATCCTGCACATCCGGGTAAGCCCCGGTCGAATATCGTTCCGCACTGGCCGCCTCCTACATGGGGCGACGTCATCGGAAGTGTGCAGAGCTTCATCATCCACGGCACGAGTGGTTGGCCGAGCTATCAGTCAGCCAACAATTTCGGCGACCTGTTTCGGTCGCTCAATTATCTTGATTGGTCGAGCGGCCTCCAACGGTGGATCGACAAGCGCGGAATCGGCCCGCAATACTTCGTCGACCCGAACGGAACCGCGTTCAATCTGATCGGAGCCGAAGACCTGCTCGGCGATCCTCGGCTTACGTGGCACGCCGAGGAAATGAATTCGATGTCGATTGGCATCGAGAATGGCGACGTGGGCGACAGCGGCGCGTCGCCGGGCCCGGCGGGAACCGGACCGTATTGGTGGCAACTCTCCGCAGCCACCGAAGATCTCACCGGGATGAAGGCATACGTCCTGTTCCACCCGGGCGGCGGCGCTCAGGACGCGGTCGTGGTGTGGTTCGCGCGGTTTCCGGCATTCACTGGGGCCGGCGACATCACCGGTACGGGGACGCAAACGGCCCTGTCGACTGAGTTCGGCGGCTGGCGGAACACACTCTTTACGGAACGAAATTATCGGACGCTGGCCATGCTGTGTCGACATGTGGCCGAGGAGGTGAAAGTTCCGAAGAACTTTCCATTGTTTCCGTATCTCACGCGCGCCCACGATGTCAGGGACCCGAGTCTCTTTCGTAAACTCATCATGGCCGATCAGCTGTCCACGCAGATTGCCGTGAAGTTGGGGACGACATTCGCGGCGATCCAGGCGAATGACGCCGCGTACAGCACCTGGTATCACCAGGGAGACTACACAGTGACGGACGCGAACGGTCGTCCGGAAAATCGCAATACGCTATGGACCCGCTTCTTCGGCGCGAATCCCAATCATCGGCCTGCGGATACGCCGTGCTTCAAGGGATTTCTTACGCATGCGATCAACGGCGGTCATCCGTGCCCAGGTCCGCTCTTCGATTGGCACCGATTTGCGCGCGAGGTGTGGGATTGGTGGTGGTATCCATTCGACATCGCGTTCGTGTCGTTGGCGTCGGTGACCGTCTCGACAACGATGCGCCCGTACCGGCAAGCTCGGCGAACTACGCCGCTGATCGAGTACTACTACGACGCGACTGGACTGCCGGCAGACTACAACCGTCTCCGCGATCCCGCGCCGCCTCTGGAAATTGCAAGAGAGCGATTTCTGTTGCCGGCCAACGCGCCCGTTTATGCGATGGCTAACGGAGTGGTCGTCGCCGCCCGCTTGCCGAACAGCACCGCACCAGTCAGCAACGGCTTCGTGCTCATTCGTCACGAGGTGTTTGCCGAGACAATCGCAGGGTCGACGCGCATCGACTACTCCAAGCAACCGGCGATCGTCTGGTCGTTGATCACGTTCCTCTCCACGGTGGGATGCCGTGTCGATCAAATCGTACCGCTAAACCCCGACTGGTTGAACCGATTCGTGATGCGGCTCAAGGAGTCGGAGCTTGCGAGCGCATTCTGGACGACGAACCGCGCAACCGCAGCGATCAATAACGGCTTTAGCCACCCTCCCTCGAGCGCCGGTCCGCGGCTTTCGACGGGGATGGAGATCGAACAGGATGCGACGGGATATCGCGCCATCGCGGACGATCTCGCAGCGGGGAAGGCCGTTCTCTTTCCGCTCGAAGTCATGGTGACGCCTACGCCCGTGCGAATTGTCCTCGGCGACTATCTGGGCGCTGCAGGACTTCTGCCGACAAGTGCGAATAGTGCGCCGGGTCAGACGGGAATCGAGATCGAAATATTTTCGAAGGTGCCTCTCAATATTCCCGGCGCCGCGAATGTCCCGTCTGCCTCGGCCAATGACGATTGGTGGAAGGCTGCCAGTGCAGCGGTTCGTCACGAGAGCACAGCCTCTCGCGATCTTCCCGCGGACGGAATGACGTGGCGATATCCGATGACGGCAATGCTCAACTGGCTCAACGGAATCACGTGGACGTCGGAATGGGAGAAGTACGACGTCAAGCTTGCCGACAAAGTAACTCCAGCGCCTGCACCGACTCGTCCCGCTCCCCGAATCATTCTGTAGTCGAACCGACGCGGTCTGAGTTGAATCGCATCGAACAGAGGCCACATCTGATGTATCGTCATGTCAAATGATCTCGCGGAGTCGGTTCGATCGGCGCTGATTGATTTTCTCGCACCGCTGCGCGAGGCCGCGGCGGACCCGAACGTGATGGTCCAATGGCTCGCGAGCCTCGGACACACATCGACGGTCAGCAGCGACCCCGCGGTGTTGCACGCCGCGCAGCTCGCCGAGTCCATTGCGCAACAAATCGAGGCATTCGACGACACGTCGCTCGAGAGTTGGGATGGATTCAGTCACATGCTCGATAGTGGCCGCAGCGTTGCCGACGTGATAACGCAGCTTCACCAATTCGCGCACGATCCGAGTCACAGCCAAGTCGCCACGGATCTCGCCGAAGAAGTGATTGCGCTCATGTTCGCGACATACCTGCGTCGTCGTCATGAAACGGCGTTTCGCGTGGGTGCCGTGCTCGATCTCATTCGGCCCCGCGAGACGGCAACGCTCGATGCGCCGATCATTGGAAATGCGGTCACGCTTCGGTACCCGAGGGTGCTGGACCAGTTCAACTTTGCATCGATCAGCAAGCTGTTCTCCGATCCGGGCGCGGCACTCTCGGCGGTCTATCTACCCAACCAGATGTCGTTGGGCGCTGACGCACTCGCCGCGTCGCAACGATTGTTTCCGCATCTCGCATTGTTGGCAGACGCGCTCGAGCTCTCGTGGCGCATCGATCAGCTGTCGGTCACTCCGGAACCTCCACCGCCGCCGCCCCAACCGGAACCGGTCGACGCGCAGCAGGCGATTTTCGACGCCCCACCGGGGGACGATCCGCCTTCGCCACCACTGCCACCGGTGCCACCGGCGTTCTTTACAACGTTCTCTCCGAGATTCGGCGTCGTGTTGGCGAAGTCGGGTGCGAGCGAGTTCGCGCTCGATCTTCGCGCGTCATCGGCGCAGCATCCCGGCGGCGTTCGCGGATTCGTGCTCGCGCCGAGCGGCAGCATCAGCGGTTCGGTTGCGCGAGGGTTGTGGCAGCTGAGCGTTTCCGCGAAAGGACAGATCCCGGCAGTCTCGATCACGCCCGCCGGCGTTGACCTGATGCCTGGGGGAACAACGGTCGCCGGAGGTGAAGCTCACGTTTTGTTGGAGCGGGTACTTCCGGCCGGAGCGCCGCCGGGACCAGTCGTCGTCTTGGGAAACGCACAAGGCACCCGTCTCGAGCTCGGCTCCGTCAGCGTGGATGTGGGCATGTACTATGACCCAGCGCGTAAGGAGCTGAGCCTGTCGGCCGGCGCAGGGAAGTCCGCGCTGGTCATTGCTCCGTCAGATGGCGACAGCTTTCTCGAAAGCTTGTTGCCGGCGAACGGCCTGCGCGCGCCATTCGATGTTGGAATCCTGTGGACGAATACGAAAGGCCTCGCGCTTCGTGGCGGTGCAGGCCTGGACGTGTCGATACCAGTCGGTTTCTCGATTGGGGGTCTCACGTTGTCGAGTGTGCACATGGCGCTGCGCGCGAGCGGCGGCTCTGTGGGTGCGGAGATCTCTGCGAGCGTTGCTGCTGCCATCGGCCCGGTAAAGGCGACAGTCGATCGCATCGGCATGGAAGGGACGCTCAGCTTTCCGCAGACCGGCGGTAACCTTGGTGTCGTCGATCTGGATTTCGCGTTCAAACCACCGACCGCGATTGGCTTGTCAGTGGATGTGTCGGGCGTGCTGACGGGAAGCGGCTTCCTCTATTATGATCCCGCGCAGTCGCTGTACGCGGGCGCGTTGCAGCTCACGCTCTACGACCAGCTCACGCTCACGGCGATCGGGCTGATCACGACGACGTTGCCCGACGGCTCGCGCGGCTGGTCGCTGCTCGTCTTCATTACCGCCGAAGGGTTCCAGCCGATTCAGCTCGGCCTCGGCTTTACGCTGACCGCCATCGGCGGGATGCTGGGCGTGAATCGCACCTTCGACGACGCCGTGCTGCGCGAAGGGTTGAAGACGGATGCCTTAGGCACGCTCCTCTTCCCGCGCGATCCGGCCGGCAATGCGATGGCCGTCGTGAACGGCCTGGCGCGCGCGTTTCCGGCGCGTGACAAGAGCACCCTCGTCGGGCTATTGGCGAAGATCTGCTGGGGCCCGACGCAGCTGTTGCAGTTCGAGCTGGCGCTGATCCTCGAGGTGGGCGCGCGCCACCGGCTGCTCGCCTTAGGCCGCGTGACGGCCGTGGTGCCGCAGGCGGATAACGATCTGGTGCGATTGAAGGCGGATGCGATGGGCGTGCTGGATCTCGATGCGGGCACGCTCGCGGTGGATGCGGTGCTCGTGGATTCGCGCGTGGCGCACAAGTTTGCAATCACGGGGGCGGCCGCGTTCCGCGCCGGCTTTGGATCGGGCCCCGGCTCGGCGTTCCTGTATTCGGTGGGCGGGTTCAATCCGCGCTTCGTCCCGCCGGTCGGCATGCCGGCGCTCGACCGCGTGATGATTGCGTTGAGCAACGGGACGAATCCGCGGCTCACCTGCGCGGCGTACTTCGCGGTCACGGCGAACACGCTGCAGTTCGGAGCGCGGGCGGAGTTGTTCGCGAGTGCGGCGGGGTTCAGTCTGGTGGGCGATGTCGGGTTCGACGTGTTGATGACGTCGCTCTCGCACTTCATCGCGGACTTCCATGCGTCGGTGCAGCTCAAGCGCGGGTCGACGAATCTGTTCAAGGTGAGCGTCGCGGGGACGCTGGAGGGGATTCGGCCGCTGCGGCTGAGCGGGACGGCGACGTTCAGCATCTTCTGGTGCGACTTTTCGGTGTCGTTCCACGCGACGCTCGTCGATGGCGCGCCGCCGACGGTGGCGACGATCGACGTGATGCCGGCGCTGCTGGCGGCGCTCGCGGCGCCGTCGAGCTGGCGGACGACGAGCGGGCCGACACCGCATGGGGTGGCGCTGCGGAAGGTGCCCGCGGGGGGACCCCTGGTGGTCGATCCCTTAGGCCAGTTGCAAGTCACGCAGGACGTGGTGCCACTCGGCACGACGCGAGATGTGGAGACGTTTGGCGGGGCGCGCGTGTCGGGCGACCGGCGCTTCACGCTGACGGCGCAACTGGGCGCGGGAGCGAGTGGGGCAGTGACGGCGCCGGTGGTGGCGGCGTTTGCGCCGGGACAGTTCTTCGCGATGACGGAGGACGAGCGGCTGGCGAGTCCGTCGTTCGTGCCGATGCAGGCGGGGCTCGCGGTGGGGAGTGTGGACGTGGCGATCGATGCGACGGCGGCGGGGCTGATCGCGGCGCCGCTGGCGTATCTGGCGCTGACGCTCGACGGGCCGACGCTCGCGGTGGTGCCGACGGTGACGCCGGTGACGGTGGCGATGACGCCGGCGCAGCTGGACCGGCATCAGCCGACGGGGGCGGCGGCGAAGGCGCCGGTACGGCGCGTGGGACGTGCACGGTTTGCGGCGCCGCCGAAGCGGGGCGTGTCCGTCGCCACGCCGCAGTTCGCGCTCGTGCCGCTGGTCGCCGCGCCCCCGACGCCGGGTGCCCCACCGGTGGCGCCGAGCGTGGGCCCGTGGCTCGACCATCAGGACGCGCTCGATGTCCTGAACAAAAACGGCACCGCGTGGCAACTCGTGCCCGATTACGAGCTCGCGTAACGCATGACGACTGCTTCATCACCGCCTCACGACGCCGCTGAACGATGATTGCGCGCGCGCGCTCGACCAAGAGCGCACGCACTCACAACAGCTCATCAGCACACATCAGCAGCCGGCTAACGGCTTACAACGAGAGATCGAGAGAACATGTCCACACCAAGCGCCTCACTGACGTTCGTCCCCTGGGTTCGACAGGGCGTCGCGACTGCGATCAATTCGCCGGATACTCTGACTGCGACGCCGCACGCGGTCGTCGATATCTCCGTGGCGCTGGCAGTGAATGCCCAGGCTGCGTCGTCAGTGTCGGTGCCCATTCGCTTGCGCGGTCCTGCCGACGTCATCGGCATCGACGCGAATCAGGTCATCCGAATGGATCCGCATCCCGGAACTACGGACTACGAGCCAACGTACTTCCCGTGCATCGAGTTCGATCGCCCCGACTATCCGTGGCTCTTTACGCCGGCGAGCGCCGACGCGAAGTCGAAGCTGCGGCCGTGGATGTGCCTCGTCGTCGTACGCAAGCAAGCCGGCGTAACGCTGGGCACTGTCGTCAATACGCCGCTTCCAATGCTGCAGATCACGGGGCCGGCAAAGCCCGCGAGCGAGCTGCCGGATCTCGCGGACTGTTGGGCATGGGCGCACGCGCAGGCGGCATCGACGGACAACTCGTACCTCGCCGTGAAAACGATACTTGGCGGGCCGCCACAATCGTCGCTATCGCGACTCGTCTGTCCGCGCGTGCTGGTAGCGGACACCGACTACATCGCGTGCGTCGTACCGACGTTCGAGCTGGGTCGGCGCACGGGTCTTGGAACGCCGGTTACGGAAGCGGACCTCACAACGGCAGCGACTCCACTCGCGCCAGCGTGGACGTTGAAGCAAGGACAGGTTCAGCTCCCGGTCTACTTCTCCTGGGAGTTTCGCACGGGCGCTGGTGGCGACTTTCAGACTCTTGCGAGCAGGCTGCATCCGGAGCTGCTTCCGGCGACGTTCGGGCGACGCGCCGTCAGTATCGCCACGCCAGGCTTTCTTACGCAGACGCCGCTTCCAGCCAACGCTGAGCTCAACGTCGAAGGCGGCCTGCAGCCCACCGGTCGAGGTGCAACAGCAGAACCGTGGGACCCGCAGGTCGCGCAAAATTTTCGCAACGGCCTGATCACGGTGATCAATGCACCGGCACTGAACCTCATTGCGAATGCAGCAGCCGATCCCCTTCTCGCGCCGCCGCTGTACGGATCGTGGCACGCGCAGAAGAACCAGGCGACGCAGAGTGCTCTGGACTGGTTCAACGAGTTGAATCTCGATCCCCGTCTGCGCACGGTCGCCGCCCTCGGAACGAAAGTCGTTCAGGAACATCAGGAAGCGCTCATGGCATCCGCGTGGGATCAGGCCGAGGAGCTGTTCGCGGTCAACCAGCGGATGCGGCAGTTGCAGTTGAGTCTCGCAGTGAACGAGAGCATTCACGCGCGCCACATCTCGAAGATGAGCGACGAAGCGATACTGCGCGTTGCTGCGCCTGCATATTCTCGGCTCCGAGCGACCAGCGGTAACGTCGCCACCATGATCAACGGATCGACGCTGCCGATGCCGGCGGTGAACGCGGCAATGCGTCGCCTGGGGCGGCATCGCGGGCCGATGTCACGTCGGATCACGTCGCAGGGAGGACCACAGCGCGTTCAGGCGCAAAGCTGGGTCGCTCGGCTCAGCTATGGATTCCCCGCGCCGATTCCACCGCTGTTTTTTCTGCTTGGTTCAGACAACGAGTTGAGTCCGTCGTCCGGCATGCGCAGCTACCAATCCACTACCGCCGCGGCCGTTGCCGCGCAGCCAAAGCGGCCGTTCTGGATCTATCCCGACGGGCAGATACCTGCCGTTTGGCCGGGCCTTCCATTCACCAATCCGTCATTCCCCGCAGACGATGCATCGGCCGCCGATTTCCGCCGTACTGCGATCGAGCACCTCACCGCGGTGAACCCTGGGCGTCTTCCGCCACGCGTGCCCACGCGTCCGTTGGTGCCGCTCTCGATGACGCCGCAGATCATGAGCTCGACCCAGCCACGGCCCGCGTTCAAGGCGCTCGCTGACTCGACGCTCACGCTCGGCGCGAACGCCACGCCCGCCGTTGTGCCTGGCGCGACGGCACTCGGTGTGGAGTCGGTCATGATTGCGCCGAAGTTTCCGCAACCGATGTACGAGACGTTGCGCGATCTCTCGCAAGAGCTGCTGGTGCCCGGACTCGAGAACATACCACCGGATTGCATCGTCGGTCTCGAGACCAACCGCCGGTTCGTCGAATCGTTCATGGTGGGACTCAACTTCGAGATGGGACGCGAGTTGTTGTGGCGCGGCTATCCCACTGATCAACGCGGTACCTACTTCGATCAGTTCTGGGGTGTCGCTCCGTCGAGCCCTCCGCGTCCCGACATCATGCCGCTGGACTTGTGGGGCACCCGCGTCCTCGGATCGGCGAATGGCCAGCCGCCGCGCGAACAGTTCGTGATGCTCATGCGAAGCGCGCTGCTGCGTCGCTATCCCAATGCGCTGATTTACCTCACGCGCGCCGTCGTGGTAAACGGTGTGCGCACGCCAAGCATGGTCGATACGGACGAACTGTTCCCCGTCTTCTCCGGCGCGATGCAGCCGGACGTCAGCTTCTTCGGGTTCGATATCACCCCGGCGTTCGCGCTAACTGGTAATGGCAACGGCTACTACCTGGTGATTCAGGAACACCCGACGGAGCCACGTTTCGGACTGACGGTGACACCGCCAGCGACGACGATCCATGTGAATGCCAACGCGGCGATTCCGACAGGACAGCCGATCCCCTCCGCCACGCCGCCATTGCAGTGGGGACTCAACGCTGCGCAGATGGCCGCGATCACGCGCCGCCTCCCCGTGCGTCTCGCGATCCATGCGTCACTCCTCATCGAGCCTTAATCGTCGGCACTCTCAATGACTACTTCACAGCTGTTCAAGAGCACTCTCGCGCTTCCTGCGCCTGTACCTGATACCGCGCCGCAGCAACTCTGCGCGAGCGACCATCCGCTCGTGCTGCTGCCCGTGCGACTCGAGACGCGTTTCTTCACGCTTGCAAACGCCGCGATGGAGCTGCGCGTGCGCGTGTATCCCGACAAGATCCATCTCGACTCGCACGAAAAAGATCTAAGACCGACCGAGATTACCGCCGGCCAGCGATACTGGCAGCAGGATTGGGCTGCCGGCGCGAACATGGATGCGCGCGCCACCGCCTGGCGACAGTTGGCGGACAACTTCGGCGCTGCGCGCGCCGCCTTCGTCGCGCGAACGTTGACCCCGACCAATCCGGCAGGTCGTTCGGCAACGCCACAAGCGGCGCCCGTATTTCCAACTGTGACAGTGGCAACGCTCGACATTCCCTGGCGCAGTGCGCCGACCGCGCGCCTGTTGCCGGACCGATGGATCGCGGCGCTTCACTGCGGCGACGGAACTGTCACGAAGGTCACCAGCAAGGACATCAAGCAAGGGCTGCACGTCGGCCCCGATCCGCTTGTCAGCGACGCCGACATACTGGGCAACGCTGCCGTCGCTGCGGGAACTGAGCTCGCCACAGACCCCGGCATGAAGTGGATGATCGACTTCATCGAGGCGGAGACCGTCGGAATGGGATTTCGAATTCCCCTGACGCAGGCGATGATCACGGCGGGGCTCGATAATCTGTACGTATTCGGTGTAAGCGGAACACTCAGCGCGTCGTCGGCCTCGACGCAGCTCGCCGACCTGCTCGACGCGCACCACTACACGGATGGACTCGAGTTCCTGCGCCACGGCACGCCTACGAACAACACGGACGATCGTCGTGTGACATCCAGCGAAGATGATCCGTCGCATCTTCAAAGCTTCGGCATCGAAGTCAACACCGATCCTGCAACGCTGGACAGCGGATCGAACGCGGTGTGCGTGGCGGCCGCACTCGGTATCAGTCCGTCACGATTGACGTACATCGCGCGCTCTGCCGAGCATCACGAGCCCGACACGCAGAGCATGAACACCGCGCTGTGGCCGGCAACGTGGGGATACTTCCTCACGAACATGCTCGGGCCCGAAACCGCGGGACTCACCCCCGCAGTCGTTGACTGGGCGCGCACGCACTTCAAGACATCGGTACGTGGCGGCGGCCCCTTCCCGATCCTGCGCACCGGCAGGCAGCCATACGGTCTTCTGCCCGTCACGTCGCTCGACCTGTGGAAGCCAAAGGTCGGAGACGAGACGATTCAGGCCAACGACGTGAAGCTTCAGGGTCTGCTCATCAAGCTTCGCGACGTCACGTGGCGCACGGCACTCGTGCGCGTCGCGCGTCTCGGCAGCCGAGGCTCGGTCCCTGGGACAACACCCGATGTGGACGCGGATCTCGCCGACGTCATGCGGGTCGATGCGGTTTCTGGCCGCTACAACGTCGAGAGCCTGTTCGGGCCGCACTATCTGGCGCACCTGCGCGCGTTCTTCAACGAAGACCTGAACGTCAAGGGCTTCAATTCGGGTCTCGATCTGTTCACGAACAGTGTGCTCAAGCAACTCGGCCTTGCGCTGCAGCCGCGGTTGAGGCACGCAACACTGTCCGGCCAGATCTTCCCCATGACGAGTGCGCTCGTGCAGATCGGCGAAGTGGCGCCGTGGGCGCCCCTGCAACCGAACTACATCAAGGATCTGCTCGACCTCACCAAGATCGACGACATCGTCAACGCGCGCACCGACCCGAACACCAATACGCTGCTCAAGGCGCTGTTGCGGCACGCGCTGTTGCGAGAGATTGCCGATTCGGTTGCTCGCATGGCCGCTGGCACGAACGCGACAACGCTTGCGGCGCTGCTGCGCGACGTTGAGCTCATCGATCTGGTGCGCGATCCGGCGGATCCGAGCGGACTGACAGTTGTCAAGACTGCGACCTGGAAGCGGCAGCTCGCAAACACCGGCTCGATCACCGGCGGCCAGACCATCCAGACGTACCTCGAAGGCGCGGTCGACTACACAAAGTCCGAGGTAGCGCCGCTCGGCGAACTTCGAGCGAGCATGGCGCACCTCAAGGACCTCGACAGCGAGCGGCTTCAGTACCTGATGCAGGGAACGCTCGATCTCTCGTCGCATCGGCTCGACGCGTGGATGACGTCGTTCGCGACAAAGCGACTTGCCGCCATGACGCCGAGTGGTTCGCAAGGTGCCTACGTTGGCGCATATGGCTGGGTCGAGAACATCATCCCGCTGCCTGGAGTTGCAGTGCCGCCGCCGTCGGGTGAGCAGGCGCCGATCTTCACGCTTCCCAACGACACTGGCTTCATTCACGCACCATCGCACACACATGCCGAGGCTGCCGCGCTGCTGCGCAACGCACAGCTTGGCGCGGCAAACGTTCCGCAGCCCAACAGCCCGTTCGCGATCGATCTATCGTCGCGACGCGTGCGAGAGGCGTCACGCCTGCTCGACGGCGTGCGCGAAGGTCAACCGCTCGGCGCACTGCTTGGCTACCGCATGGAGCGGAGGCTGCACGAGCTCGCGCTCGATCACTTCATCGCCGGTCTGCGTTCGCTCGCGCCTGTTGCGCCGAGCACCCTGCCGAACGGCACAGCGCCCGCGCAGACGATTGCCGCGAACAACGTCGTCGATGGCCAGCTCCTCTTTCGGCGGTGGAACGAGGACAAGGCCAATGTGCTCGCGACGTTGAATGGGATCAGCAAAGTTGCGACTGAGATCACGCAGGTCACGACGGAGTTGGACAAGCTCGGCGACGCCATCGATGGGGTGAGTGACGCACTCGTCGCGGAGACGGCGTATCAGGTCGTGCGCGGCAACAACTCGCGCATCGCGGCCGCACTCGCGGCGATCGCGAAGGGCGACGCGCCGCCACCTGAGCTCGAAGTGGCACGCATGCCGCGGACCGGAACAGCACTCACGCATCGCGTGCTCGTGCACTTCAGCGGGAATCCCGCGCCGCTCCCCAACTGGTTTGCGGCGGGGAATTCGTATCGCGGCGGATTCGAGCCGCAGCTCAACGCCTGGGTGTCCAAACTGCTCGGTGATCCAAAGCTGGTGCGTTGCACGATCGATCGACTGGATGACGTCACGGGCGCAGTCGTAGAGACGCGCAAGTTTCCGTTGAGCGACGTGCCCCTCGCGCCAATGGATTTTGTATTCGGCGTCGAAGAAGCAACGGGCGCTGTTCCAACTGGAGCGCCAAACGAAACGGAACAGCTGATCCTCTATTTCTCGAAGCACAACACGGGCGGCTTTGCCGTGAACGCGAATTTGCGGCTGCAGCACGCGCGGCCAACTGATCTCACACCTGGTGAAGTGACACTGTTCGACTTGCTCGAGCAGGCGCGCGCGATCCGGAAGATGCTCGCGAGCGCGCGCGCGTCCGAGCCGGAGGATGTGAATCCGCCGGAGCGCGACACCAAGGTGACGTTCGATCTCGTGGAGCTGCTCGCCCGAGTGACCCGCCTCGAGGGCACGCTCCTCTCGGTGAACAATCAGTTGAACGGCGCAATCGCCAGGAAACCGACCACGTGCGAAGACATCCGCACGGCGCTATTGCGAGCTGGGTTGCTCGGCATCGGTCCATTCGTGCCGATTGTCGCGAGCGGCGAAACTCCACAGGCACTGGCCGCGCTCCAGCGGCAGGGCACAGCGCTGCTCAAGACCATCGCCGCACGAGCAGCGAAGGGTACGGAGCTACGACTGCAGCCCGACGCCATCGATCCGCGCGCACGCCGCGATCAATTGATCGAACGCATCAAGGCCGTCTTCGGAGGCTCCTGCTTCATCTTGCCGACGTTCGTGTTCGACGCCGCGGCTGCGACGGAGTTCACGAAGGCGATCGCGGCGAGCACGGCGACGCAAGGCGGAGATGCGCTCGCCGTCAACACATGGTTTACACGCAGCGCGCGCGTGCGCGATGCCGTGTCCCGCCTCGGTGGCTGTCTCCGCACAGCCGAGGTGCTCAATGCGGGAGCGCGACTCGATCTCAAGGTTGTGCAATTGCCGCTCGTGACAGGCGAGCGGTGGGTCGGTCTGCCACCGCTCCCGAATGTACCGCTGCCACATAGCAAGTTGTCGCTCGTCGTGCATTCACCGCTCGCGATCAATACGGCGGGCCGACAGTCCGGCCTGGTGATCGATGAATGGAGCGAGGTGGTGCCGAACAATACGGAGACGACAGCCCTCACCTTTCAGTACAACCCGCCAGACGCCAGTGCGCCGCAGGCAGTGCTGCTTGCCGTTCCGCCGATTCCCGAGAATCCGTGGACCGTGGAGTCGCTGCATCGCGTGCTGATAGAGACGTTCGATCTCGCGAAGCTGCGCGGAGTTCAGCCCGATGTGTTGGGCGCGGTGAGTCACTACCTGCCGGGTGTCTATCTGGCGTTCAATGCCAAGGACGAAACCGTGTCGACCGACGTTGCGTCGTTGACGATTGCTCCCACCGTTCCGCCGCCGCTCCCCGCGTATGGCGTGTCGATCACCACGCCTCGCGGCGGAAATGTCGCGTTCGGGCAATCAGTGGTAGTCAGCGGCATCTATGCCAACGCTTTCGTTGACAACGCAATCATTACGCAGATTTCGGTCGACGTCCAATTCGGAACAGGCGGACCAACGGCGCACATCGAGCTCGATCCCCGCAATTTCTTTGGCGGCGCATGGGAATGCGTGGGTCAACCGTTTGCGACTGTCACAGCAGGGCAGAGCTTCACGATTACAGCAACTATCACCGGGTCTTACGAGAGTCTCAGCTTCCCGGGCCAATTCGTGCCTCTCGACACTTTACAGGATGTCGTGACGCTCACCGTCGTCTAGCACGATCGGCGATCACCATCCAGGCGTGGATTCCGGACGGCATCAGACGCAGGAGATGCGCTTCCTCATGATCAACGCGATCGGCGCCGACGAAGACATGTGGTCGGCCTGTACCATTGAAACGATGACTCACTGCTCGCGGAGCCTTGCATGAATTACGGAGTTTCTATCACGTCGCCGAACAACGGCGCCAGCATCGGATACAACACGCCACTCACGGTGTCCGGCTCGTACGGGAATTTTCTCCCGGCTGGCGGAACGATCAGGCAACTGCGTGTGGATGTGACATTTGGCGCGACCGGGCCGACGGTCGGCGTCGCTCTGGACCCGATGCACTCCGGGACGTGGCAGGTTACCGGTACGCCAGTGGCCAAAGGCACGGAGAGCTTCACCATCACGGCCACCACATCGGGAAAATTTGACCAGCCCGCAGATGGCGTGTTCGGGGCGCTGCTCGACACGGCGTCAGCCGGCATATTTGTCTCGGTCATCGACGCACTCGCGCCGACGATTGCGGTCAATGGATTTCCCGACAACGTCCAGGCCACGTTACAGTCTGCGACATTTCCCGCCGCGTATACGCTCTCCGGCACCGTATCGGATGCCGATTCGAACATCGCGCTGGTGCAGGTCACGCTGAACAACGGCCAGCCCCAGTTGGCCAACAACATCTCGGGCGACTGGCGGCAGTGGAGTCTGGCCTTCAGCCTTCCAGCCGGCCAACACAGTTTCACTGTCCATACGCTGGACCTCGGCGGGCACCCTGCGCAGCAAGTGCGCCTCCTCACAGTCACGGCTCCCGTGGCGCCGCCACCACCGCCACCACCGCCGATACCGGGCGCGCCGTCGATCACGAGCTGGAACCGGCTCGAGCCTCACACAACTGAAGCCGACATCGGCGTCAGCTCGATGGCACGCGTGTTCGATCCACTCTGGATGCTCACGCGCCAGTGGCAGGTCGGCGAGTTTCAGGGAGAGGACGCCGGCACGCCGGTGAAAGCGCGCGTGCGCGCGACGAGCGCGACCCTCTCGCGCTGCTATCTCGGTACGCTGCCCAGTACGGCCATTCCGCCAGCGCCAAAGTACGATCCCACCACCATGCCTCTCGAGGTGATGGTCGAGCGACGTCCGAGTCGAGCGACGAGCGTGACAGATCCGCGCATGCTGGGATTGTCGGTCGAGGCGGCGCTCCACTTTCTGCGCATGCTGGAAGTGCAGGCGCTGACACAATATCGCGCGGTATTCATCACGAAGTTCGCGCTGCAACAGCCATCGAACATTGTGCTCGCCGACATGGATGAAGCGGCACGACGCTTCGTGCAGTCGATGATTGGCCGCGCGCCCGACGCGCGTCTGCTCGTCGCATCGTTTCGCTCCGTCGCGGCGAATCCCGTCACGATCGATCCGACGCTTGGAGTCGCCGCGGCAGACTTGCCGAAAGTGCAGCAGGTGGCTCAGGCGTGGCTCACGTGGTACGACACGTTGCTCAGCGAGCCCGTTGTCGCGTCGAACGATCCGTGGAATGCTTCGCGGCTCGAGTACTCGGTCTCGGTTGCAGCGCGGTTGTCCGCTACGGCGAACGACGAGGTTGCGCTCTCGGCAACTGAGTTCGACGACGGACAGTTCGACTGGAGCAACTTTGATGTCGACCAGCAAGCCAAGCTCGGAACCACCGGCGACGCGACGTTCAAGTCGATCGCCGAGACGACAATTCCGTCGCCAGTGACATTCCGTGGCTCACCGGCGATGCGCTTCTGGGAGATGGAGGAAGGGCGAGTCGCCTACGGCTTGATGACCGCCGGTCCCACGGATCTCGCGCACCTGATGATGATCGAATACGCGAGCACGTACGGCAACGACTGGTACAGTGTGCCACTGACGATTCCCGTCGGCTCTGTGACGCGAGTAGAGTCGCTGGTGGTGACCGATAGTTTCGGCGTGCAGAGTCTGTTGCGCCCGATCGGCGACAGTACACTGCCGAAGCCATACTGGTCGATGTGGCAGCAGTCGCTGCTCCCATCGCAGGCCGCTGCGGCGCCGACGCCCTACGCGACGAATCGCTTCTTCTTCCCGCCGTCAATCGGCCACGTGATCGACGGAACTGCCGTGGAGGACGTGCTGTTCATGCGCGACGAGATGGCCAATCTTGCATGGGCGATCGAGCGACAGCTGGAGAGTCCACTCGAGCAGGCAATTACACAGACGAGTGACCGCGCGGGGCAGGGCTCGATCGTTTCACTTCCAGTCGCTGCAGACAAGCCACACTATCGCCTGTCGTCGACTGTACCGGACAACTGGATTCCATATCTGCCGGTTCAGATTCCCAATGCCTCGGGGCCGGTGCAAACGCGACTTCGTCGCGGCGCCGTGCTTCAACCCGACGGCACGGGCGTCTCACATCCGGCGAAGAGCCAATTGCTCGCTGGCTCCCCACAGATCTACGACGAAGAAGTGCCGCGCGAAGGCGTGCACATCTCGCGCGCTCGGCGCATGTCGCGATGGATCGACGGATCGACGTGGGTGTGGACCGCGTTTCAACGCGAGGTCGGTCGCGGTGAAGGCTCGAGCGGCCTGGCATTCGATCAGCTGGTCCCGCCGGACGGCAGTGCGCCGCCGTTGACCGGGTCACTGACGACACTCACTGCGCCGACGATTACGCCGACGACGTTGGCTGTGAACGGCGCAGCGGGAACGTTCAGCGTGACGATCGACAATGCGGGTGCGATTCTGTCGAACGTTACGCTTCAGGCGTCGGTCGTTCAGGGAGCGGCACGTCGCTCCGTCGCCAGCGCGCTCGTCGATTGCGGGAGTGGAGCGGGCATCATTCCAATTGGTCGTTCGACGGCCACGGGCCCGCTCGCTGTGTCCAGCACTGGCAGCGGAGTCGGAGCGCTCGCATTCGGTGCAGCGACAATCGAACTGCAATTGAATCAGGGATCGAATGTGCTCGCGACGTCGAGCATATCCGCCCCAGTGACGCTCTCGGTCGGCGGGTCGCCGAGCATCGCAGCGGTGACGAATCCGAGTGCTGTGATGATTGACGGTGTGTCCGGGTCGTACGCTGCGACTCTCACGAATCCAGGTGCCGCACTTTCGAACGCCGCACTTCAATGCTGGGTCGTTCAGGGTACAGCGCGTCGCAGTGCCAGTACTGCATTGGACGCGTTCGCCCCGGGCATTGCCGCCGGCACGCTGCCAATCGGTACGTTCAACGTCACCGGCGGAGTTCTAACCGGCAATGCTGCCAGCGGAACCGGAACGATCGTCCCCGGACCCGCTGTCCTGCAGTTCGAACTGACGGTCGCCGGAGCCGTGGTAACAACGAAGGCTGTTCCTGTGACCCTCGTACCTCTCGTCGGGAATCCCGCGATATGAAGTAAGGAACGATCATCGATCTTTACGGCGACACGTTGCATTGGATCACAGAACGGCACGCGCCGTCACTGCAGCAAGTAGCAGGAAGAGGGAATGCACGAAAACGGCGGATCTTCAAAGGAAGCAGCGGACCGATCTCGACAGGGCGAGATGGATCCGCTGTTTCCAGTTTTCAATCCGCCCTTTCCGTGCATTCAGTTGCTGTTCGATGGGTGCAGAGGGCGAGATGGAGTGAACGCCCTCGTCGAGCTCGGTCAGGTATGATGTCCGAATCCGGCGAGTGATCCGCGTTGCAGCGCGATTATCATTGTCGTCTGGTGCGGCGTTGCGTCGCGCCTTCTCCAGGAATCGAGTCGACAATGCCGCATATTCTGATCGGAGCGCTGACGATGGCGCTCAGCATGTTTCCGCAAACTCCTACCATTGCCGCCCCTTGCACCGGGCCGGAATATCATCAGTTCGATCTCTTCATCGGCGATTGGGACACCTTCGACGTCGGTGCGCCCACAGTGCTCACCGCGCGCAATCACGTGACGGCGATGCTCGACGGATGCGCCGTGCGCGAAGTCTACGTGCAGCTCGATGGGCTCCGTGGTGAGAGCTTCAGCACCTACGATGCGACGCGCAAGGTGTGGCACCAGAGCTGGGTGACCAATCACGGCGCGCTGCTGCTCCTCGAGGGACGATTCGAGAAGGACCGCATGGTGCTCATCGCCCCCGAGCGCGCGGCCAGTGGCGCCACCACGCTGCTTCGCGCCATATGGTGGGTCGAAGGCGCGACCGTACGTGAACGTGCCGAGCGTTCGACGGACAACGGGCGCACGTGGGGTCCGGTGTTCGATATCGTATTTCGGCGACATCACTGACGCGGCTCTAGAATCAGCAGGGAAGCAAAACATCGTTCCGCCACGGCGCGTTCGACCCTATCATTGGGGATTCGCCCCCACGCCGGATCCCGCTGATGCTCGTTGAGCAAAGCGTCGTTTGTCCTGTCCTGATCGGACGCGCCGCGCCGCTGTCAACCGTTTTCCACACGCTCGACCGCGCGCGCGCCGCGCACGGCAGCACGCTGCTCGTCTCGGGCGAGGCGGGGATCGGAAAATCACGGTTGGCACGCGCCATGGTGGACCGTGCGCGCGAGCTCGGGTTTGTCGTATTGAACGGCGCCTGTTTCGAGGCCGATCGCGCTCATCCGTATGCGCCCGTCCTGGACCTCGTACGCACGGTATCGTCGAGCGCGTCGCCCGCGTTGGCGGCGCATTACTTCTCTCCCGCGGCACGCGAGCTGGTGACGCTCTTTCCCGAGCTCCGCTCACTCTTCGCGGATATGACGCCACATCAGGCGGTCGATCCGGAAGAAGACCGCCGTCGACTTTTTCATTCCTTCAGCGAAGCCGTCCACGCGCTCGCTGCGGTGCAGCCGCTGCTGCTGCTCATCGAGGACGTCCACTGGAGCGACGACGCGACGCTTGATCTCGTTCTCCACCTCGCTCGGCGCATCGGCTCGCAGCCAATCGCCATGGTGCTCACGTTTCGAAGCGACGAGCTCGGGCCGCGACTCGCCAAGCTGCTCGCCGATTTCGATCGCGCGCGATGCGCATCGGAAGTCTCGTTGCGGCCGCTGACCGTACCCGAAGTATCCGCCATGCTGCAGGCAATCTTCGGCGCGCACGCCGCGTTCGGATCGGCGTTCGTCGACGGACTGCATGGCCTGACGGAAGGGAATCCGTTTTTCGTCGAGGAAATGCTCAAGGCGTTGCTCGTTGCCGGAGATATCGAGCACACGGATGGCATCTGGCGCGCACGTCCTCTCGACCGTGTGCACGTGCCGCGTACCGCGACCGAAGCTGTTGGACGTCGCCTCGCCGGCCTGAGCGCAGCGGCCCGCACGGTCGCGTCGGTCGCCGCGGTCGCGGGACGTCGCTTCGACTTCGATTTGTTGCAGGCACTCACGCATCATGACGACGCGGAGCTCCTGTCGCACGTGAAGGAGTTGGTCGACGCGCAGCTCGTCGTCGAAGAATCAGCCGACCGCTTTGCGTTTCGTCACGCACTCACGCGCGAAGCGATGCGCGCGCGCCTGCTCGCACGCGAACGCGTCGCGCTGCATCGCGCAATCGCCGCGGTGCTCGAGCAGCAGCGGCAAGGCGACTCACACGACGCCGACGACGCGCTCGCCTATCACGCGTTCGAAGCGGGCACCTGGGACTCCGCGCGTCACTACGCCCTCCGTGCGGCAGAACATGCGCTGACGCTCTGTGCTCCGCGCGAAGCGCTGCAGCAATTCGAGCGTGCCGTGAATGCGACAGCGAATGCCGGACAGCGCGCCGATCCGTCGCTGCTCATCGCTCGCGGTCGCGCGCATGAGACGCTGGGCGCATTTCCGCGCGCGAATGAGGACTTCTCGAGCGCGCTCGAAGCCGCGCGCGACGCCGGTGACCGTCGTGCGGAATGGGTGGCGCTTCACGCCCTTGGAATGCTGTGGGCGGCGCGAGACTATGAGCGCGCCGGCCGCTATCGAAACGACGCGCTCGACGTCGCGCGCGTGATCGGCGACGCATCGCTCATTGCACACAGCCTGAATCGCGTCGGCAACTGGTACGTCAATCGAGAAGATCCACAGTCGGGAATTCCATATCACGAAGAGGCGCTCGCGATTTTCGAGCGTGGCGACGACCGTCGTGGTGTCGCCGAAACGGTGGATCTTCTCGCCATGTCGCATCACATGGCGGGCTCGCAGGCAACTGCGATTCCGCTGTATGAGCGCTCCGTCGAGTTGTTCACGGCGCTCGAGGATCGGCGCGGATTGGCGAACGCCCTGGGCGTGCTCGCGCTCACAGGACCAAGCCATCAGACGTCGGTTGGTCCTGCGCACGCATGCGCACTCGCCGAAGAAGTGATCGACACCGAGCGTGCGATTGTCATGGCATCCGACATTGGATGGCGCGCCGGAGAAGCGTTTGCGCGCTTTCTGCTCGCGGATTGTCTGGTCTGGCGCGGTGACTATACACGAGCGCTTCAGCGTGCACGCGAGTCACTGGCCATCGCCGAGGAGATCGAGCATCTCGAGTGGCAGTGCGGTGCTCATCGGATGCTCGGCGTCATTGCGCTTGATCTGTGTGCAATTCCGGAAGCATACAAACACCTTCGCGACGCGCACGACATCGCGAAGCGGCTTGGCTCTGCAACATGGATTCGCTGGACGGGCGCGCCACTGGCGATCGCTCTGGTGCGCGCCGGCCAATCGAGTCACGCGACGAGCGTGCTGGACGACGTCGATCGACTGGTTCCGACGCGAACTTCGTCGGCCGACGGTGCGCACAGAACCATCGGTGAGCGATACGTCGTCATCGCGCGCGCGGAGGTTGCGCTCGCCACGGGCGATACCAGCGAGGCGCTCGCAATCCTTCCCGAGCACGATGCGATCGGCACGCCTCGCGTTGCGCTGATGCGTGCACAGGCGCTCGTGGCTGAGGAGCGCTGGGACGAGGCAAGCGCAGTGTTGAGCGCAGCGCGAAGCGATGCGATGACCTATGACGCTCGTCCGCTCCTCTGGCGCATCGACGCACTGCAGGGCGCCGTCTTTCTCGGCGAGCGTCGTCGGCTCGACGCGAGACGTCTGTTCGACCTCGCACGAGTGACGGCGATGGAGCTCGTAACGGATCTCGATGAGGCGGTGTTGGTTCGCGCCTTCCAGGCTGGCGTGGATCGGCTGGCTCCTCCTCCTCCGGAACGGACGGCGGGCCAGGCTGCAAAGGCCGCGTACGGCGGACTCACTCGGCGCGAACGCGATGCTGCAGCGCTCATTGCGAAGGGAAAGTCGAATCGGGCGATCGCCCGGATTCTCGGCATCGGCGAGCGGACGGTGGAAGGCTACGTGGCCGCGGCGCTCTCCAAGCTCGACTTCTCGTCTCGCGCGCAGATCGCCGTGTGGGCGGCCGAGCAGGGCCTCGTTGTCGACGAATCGGCGTCAGCGAGTTGAGTCGCGTTCTGTCACTTTCCAACGAGATTGCCGGAAGAATCGCAGGTTCGGAATGACCGCCAAACACCCGTACACCAATTGAATTTCCCCGTAGTCGTCCGGGAGTGTGCTTGCGCCGTCCACGATATCCTGTCCCTCACGTAAACCGCCGGCTTCGCCGGACGGATTTTCTGGACAGGACTCAGCCTGGAGAACATCGATATGCGCCTCGCAATTATTACCGCCGCGCTCTGTACGCTGGCGGCGACGACACCAGCCATTCTTCAAAGCCAGCACACGCACGCCGCAGTAGAGCCGAAGTGGGGACCAGCACCGGCGATCTTCCCCGCCGGCGCACAGATGGCCGTGATGGAAGGCAATCCGGGCGGCACCGGGCTCTTTACCGTGCGACTCCGTTTCCCTGATGGCTACAAGATTCCGCCGCACACGCACCCGACGGACGAGCACGTGACCGTCATCGCCGGAAACTTCCTCGTCGGACTGGGTCCCAAGTTCGAGACCAAGGGCATGCTGTCCCTGACTGCCGGCGGCTTCATCACTGCCCCCGCCAACGCGGCGCACTACGCCTCCGCGAAGGGCCCGACCATCGTGCAGGTCCACGCGATCGGACCGTTTGCGATGACGTACGTGAATCCTGCCGACACGCCGCCGGCGGCACGCTGATAGATTCGTCCGGCGCGTTCGAGAGGACGCGCCGGTTCACCTTCGACGTTGCACCGCCTTACTCCGATGATCGTCATGCCCGAGCACGGCACCACGAGCACGCACGCACTCACCAACGCAGCCGGACCGCTTGCTCCGGTAACCGACCTTGCCTGGGATGCAGACCGGGCACGCGCACTCGGCGGACAGATGGTGGGGCTCTGGGGTGAGCTGCTCGAGCGCATGCCATCGTTGCCTGTTGGTGGTCGAGCGACGGCGGCGGAGGTGCGCGCCGCCGTGACGCGCGATGTGCCAGACGAGCCGTTGTCGAACGACGAGCTCATGTCGGCGCTCCGAACGATCGCGTTCGAGCACTCGACGTACACGGGCCATTCCGGATTCATGGCGTACATCACCGGATCCGGAACGATTCCCGGCGCCGCCGCCGACCTTCTCGCCGCGGCGATAAATCAGAACGTCGGCGGTTGGAGACTTTCGCCAGCGGCCACGGAAATCGAGCTGCACCTCGGTCGCTGGTTTGCGCGCCGCTTTGGTCTTCCTTCGACTGCGGGTGGGTACGTCACGTCCGGCGGCGCGATGGCGTCGTTCGTCGCGCTCAAGGCCGCACGTGATGCGCGCGCCGGATGGTCGATTCGCGAGCTTGGAACGCGCGCTGGACCGCCCCTCACCATGTACGCATCGGGGCAGGTGCACGACGTCAACACCCGCGCTGCCGACATGCTCGGATTGGGACGCGACGCGGTTCGCGTCGTGCCGTGCGATTCCGGTCTGCGCATGCGGGTCGACGCGCTCCGCTCGGCGATCGAGCGCGATGTACGGAACGGCTGTAAACCCATCGCCGTGATCGCGACGGCCGGTACAGTATCAACAGGCGTCATCGATCCGCTCGACGCGATCGCCGACGTCTGCGCCGAATTTGGTTTGTGGATGCACGTCGACGGCGCGTATGGCGGCGGAGCTGCGCTCACCGATGCGCTGCGTCCGCTCTTTCGCGGCATCGAGCGCGCGGATTCGGTGGCGTTCGATCCGCACAAATGGCTCTACACGCCGCACTCTGGTGGAGTGATCGTCGTGCGCGACATGCAGTCGCTCGCGGATGCATTTGCGATCGAGCCGAGCTATGTGCATGACGACAAGGAACTGACTGGCCGTGGGGTCGACATGTACGCACTCGGCCCACAGTTCTCGCGCGGATTTCACGCGCTCAAGATCTGGGTGTCGTTGCTCGCGCACGGGTGGGCGGCCTACGAGCGACGTATCGCGCACGACGTCGCACTTGCCCGGTATCTGTACGAGCGTGCCGCAGCACATCCGGAGCTCGAGCCGATCGGAGCGGAACCCGCGCTGTCGATCGCCTGCTTTCGCTACGTCCCTGCCGAGTTGCGCGATGATCCGTCCGCTGAGCCGCACCTGAACAAGCTGAATGAGCGACTGATGTCGGAACTGCAGCTCGATGGTCGCGTATTTCCTTCGAACGCGGTGATCGACGGACGATTCGTGCTGCGTGCGTGCATCGTCAACTTCCGAACGGAAGCGGTGGACATCGATGCCTTGATTGAGAAAGCGGTTGAGAAGGGTGCGGAGCTGCACGAAATGATGTCGAAGGAGTAGGGCATCAACACGACCGTCACCCGTAGTTGCTCGCGAGGCCATCGGCCGAGCTCCTTAACTCTCTGTAGTTCCTGACGTCGAACTCGCTGACAACGACGTCAACGGTAGCAGGGAGGAGCGATGCAAAGTTCAACGTGGAAAACAGTCGTGCTCGCAATTGCGATGGCGACGAGCGTCGGTTGCGCGCGAAACGGGCGCGGACGCACGGAGATCGTCTATCTCGATCGTCAACCACCCGCCGAGCGCGTGGAGGTCATCTCGGCGGCGCCCGGCAGAGACTATGCGTGGGTGAAAGGCCATTGGGGCTGGCGCCGCAATGACTACGAATGGATTCCCGGTCGATGGGTTACGCCTGAGCGCGGCTTCCGTGAATGGGAGCCTGGGCGCTGGGAACACGACCGCCGCGGATGGTACTACATCGAAGGACGCTGGCGGTAGTCAGATCGGCCGCGTCGCGCGTTCCTCAAGCGTGCGCACATCGGTGCCTCGCCGCAGCCACGGCCAGTACGTGACCGCTGCGGCGCTGGCGCCCGTCAGCCACCAGACGATCGCCTCGGCGCGTGCAGGAATCACCGGGCCGCCTAACGAGGCGGCAGCAACCAGGAGTACCGCACTGAACGCTCCGACCAGAATGGTTCGCCGTCCGTCGACACCCGCGTCAGCGCTCAATCGTCGGCGATAAAACAGCAGCGTGATAGCGAAGCCGAGCGTCTGTTCGACAAGCGCTTTGCTGAGATAGAGCCACGCGGGCAGCGGCATCTGCGCGATGGGGCCAAAGAACAGCGCCGTGATTGCAACAGTGGCGACCGCAGTCGCAGGCAGAAAGCGAAGGAACGTAGCCGTAGCTACCTGTCGAAGTCGCAGCATGTGGCCTCGCGAGCACCGGGTTATGCAGCTGGGATCACCCAACTAACTCTGATCGTCGATCAGAGCGTTGGCGATACCGGAGACATTAGGATGCGATGAACGATGCATTACAATACAATGCACGTGTGGCATGGGCTCCAGAGCTCTACGAGTCGGTTTCCGGCCGCCTCGTAAACACGATTGCCGTCCCCACGATCAACGCGCCACCGAGTATCGTCAAAGGCCCGAGGTGATCGTGAAGCAGAGCGACGCCGAGTATGACGCCGACAACTGGCTCGAGGTTGAGGAAGATGCCTGCGCGCGACGCCGGCACACGCGTGAGTCCCCAGTTCCATAAGAGTGTCGTAGCCGCGGTCGCCACTACTCCCGAGGCAATGACTGCGCCCCATACACGCGGAGCGAGGTGTACCGATGGCGGGCCGGCAACCACGAGTACGTATGCCATGAGCAGCGCCGTTCCGGCGAACAACACGTAGACGCTCGCCGCAACGGGCTCATAGCCCCCATCCTTGCGCATCAGCCGCTTGCTCGACAATACCCAGCCCACCGCCGCGAACAACGACGCCACCACCAGCAGATCGCCCCGCACACTCGACTGGCCTTTCGTCGAGCCTCCGCTCACGATTAGTGCAGCGCCGGCTGTGGACGCCAAGAGCGTGAGCCAGCCAATGCGATCCAGTTTTTCTTCGCCAAATACTGTCGCGGCGACTGCAAGCAGCACCGGCAGCGCGCCGACCATCAGGGACGCGTGCGATACCGTCGTTCGCGAGAGTCCCTCGAACTGGACGACAAACTGGATCGGCACGTACAGCGCGCCCGACACAAAAATGCGCAGAATATCCTCGCGGCGCGGAAGACCGATGCGCTTCTGAATGACGACGGGCACCAGCGCGAGCACTGCGAAGAGGAAGCGATAAAACAGCATGTGCTCGACGCCGAGCGCTGGCAGTGCCACCTTGCCAAAAACGAAGCCGGTTCCCCAGAGAGAACCGGCTGCAGCGAGTGCGAGAAGAGCGGTGCGGCGGCTGGCTGGATTCGTCGAATCGTTCATTGAAGCAAAACGCTATGGCGATGTATTGTGAACCGTGTCGGGCCTGCACTCGATGATCGAGTGAGGCCCATTCGTCGCGATCACGCGTGTGAGCGAGAAGCCGGCTCTCGCAAGAAGCGCGCGCCACTCGACTTCGGTACGCTCGCGTCCGCCCAGCAGCACGAGCATGTGCAAGTCCATGAACTTTCCGACATCGGGTTCGTTCGGCGGACGGAGCACCCAGTCGATGATCAGCAATGTGCCGTCGTCGCGAATGGCATTTCGACAGTTGACGAGAATTTTCAGCGCATCGTCGTCGTTCCAGTCGTGAATGATGCGTTTGAGGACGTAGCCATCTGCTCCTGCAGGCACTGAGTCGAAAAAGCTTCCCGCGACGACATCGCACTGCGGCGAGCTCGCGTCAATCAACAGTGATGTGGAGTTGCCGACGACCTCAGGGAGATCATACAGGACGCCGTGCAATGCCGGCGTCGCGCGCAGAATGCCGTTCAGCAACGCGCCCCGGCCACCTCCAACGTCGACGAGTCGCTCGAAGCGCGAGAAGTCATATGCCGCAAGCAACGACGACAGTTCGAGATCCGAGAACGACGCCATTGCGCCGTTGAAGATCGACGCGTCCTCCGGCTCGTGTGCGAGGCGATCGAAAAAGGGCTCACCAAAAACCTTGTCGAACGCCCGCTCACCAGTCGTGACTGACGCACGCAGCTCGTTCCACGGCGACCAGAACATCTTGAGCCCCCACAACATCGCAAGCGATCGCACGGACGCCGGATGCTCGTCGCGCAGCGTCTCGCTCAACGTCGTATTGGCGAATCGTCCTTCCGCGTTCTCAGCGAAAATGCCGAGCGTCGTGAGCGCACGAAGGAGGCGCAGCAAGGTCGGAGCATGCGTACGTGTCGCGGTCGCCAACTCAACGGCGCTCATCGGCGCATCGACAATGCGATCGGCAATGCCGAGCTGCGCGGCGACGGACACCGCTTGCACGCGCATCGCACTCCAGATCAACTGCGTCATCTGCCACGACGGCGAGACGTCGCGCGCGCGCGCAGCGTCGTCGTTCGTCATGCGGCGCCCGACTCTGCGCCGCGCGGCTTGCGTGGCAAGAGGAGAAACAACGTGGCCGACACGAGAAGCGACACGCCGGCAAAGGCGAGTCCGCCGTGCAGGTTGCCAGTGCGACGGCTGATTAGCCCCACCGCGTACGGGCCAACAAATCCGCCAAGATTCGCCACCGAAGTGATCAACGCGATTCCCGACGCAGCGGCAAAGCCGGTAAGAAAGTCACTCGGCGACGCGAAGAAGGGACCAAAGAAGCTGTACACGCCAACTGCCGCACCAGAGAGAAGCACGATCGCGATGACAGGAGAGTGCATCGCGCCAAGCGACAGGAAGCTGATGCCTCCGATCGCTAGAGGGATTGCAGCGTGGAATCGACGCTCCGTCCTCCGATCCGAGCTGCCCGACACCACGAGCATCGCGATGAGCGCCGCAGCGTAGGGGATCATCACCAACAAACCGATAGTGGTGTTGGTGTAGTGCGTCGAGAACGACTTCACTTCCTGCGGTAGCCAGAAGTTCAGTGTGTACGCGCCTATTGCCTGCGCGAAGCCGATGCACGCGATCATCCATACACGCGAGCTGCGCAATGCCTTGGTCGCCGACGACGGATATTGTCTGGCCTTCTCCTCCGCTTCTCGCGCAATCGTCGCCTCGAGCCAACGCTTCTCTCCCTCTGCGAGAAACGACGCATCGGCAGGCCGGCTCGGCATCAGGAAATACGCTGCGACGCCGAGCACGATCGCTGGGAGCCCTTCTATAATGAGCAGCCAACGCCAGCTACTCGCGCCGAGCCAGTGAACGTGATCGAGAATGACGCCGGAGATTGGTGCGCCAAGAATGCTCGTGACCGGTTGCGCGGTCATGAACAGCGCGATGGCACGCGCCTGCTCGCGCTGGCGAAACCAATAGGTGAGATAGAGGACGATGCCCGGAAAGAACCCGGCTTCAGCGAGACCGAGAAGAAAGCGCGCGATGTACAGCTGCGACACCGAGCGCGCAAAGCCCGTCGCGATGGCGACCACCCCCCACGTGACCAGAATGCGTGCAATCCAGACGCGTGCCCCGATCCGGTGAAGAATCAGGTTGCTCGGAATCTCGAAGAGGAAATAGCCGATGAAGAAAATGCCCACCACAAGGCCGAACTGCTCGCTGGTGATCGCGAGCTCCTTGTTCATCGTCAGTGCGGCGAATCCGATGTTGATGCGATCGAGAAAGGCGACGATGTACAGCAGGAAGACGAAGGGGATGATCCGCCATCGTATCCTGCGGACAATCGCCGCTTCGTCGAGCGATGTGTCGGACGCCACTCCTGTGATCATGAGCACCTTCGTCACTTATGCGGTCCCAGCGTCGCACGCGCAGCGTTGTGTCTGCGCGACGTCGCGCAATACCCGTCGAGTCCCCGGTAATCGGCCGCCCAACTTCGGAGCAAGCGCCGAAAGACGCAAGCACAGAGCTCTCAGGAACGGATGGTGCAGGGCCTGCGTTCCGAGACCAGCCTCGGGAGGGAGACAATGACCTCGGGCGTGTCGCGCAACCTGCAACGTGCAGACGTTCCAGCCAACAACCACATGTGGCCGTCGCTCACGCTTGCTGATTGGTTGTCCACCTACCAGACACTGCATCGCTGGATGCAGATCGTCGGCAAGACGCGTCTCGGTCTTGCGCCCTTCGAGAACCACTACTGGCATTGCGCGTTGTATGTCACCGCGCGTGGCGTCACTACTTCTCCAATGCCGTATGCGGACGGTGTCGTCGAGGTGGAGTTCGATCTATTGAGCGACCTTCTGATGGCGCGTACCAACCGCGGCGACACACGCGTGTTGAAGCTCGAGAACAAGTCCGTGGCAACCTTCTACCGCGAGTACCGCGCGCTGCTGCAGGATCTTGGTGTGGAAGTGCACATCGTGGCGAAACCGAACGAGGTCGCCGACGTCACACCATTCGCGAACGATGAAGTGAACGCGACGTACGATGCCGGTGCGGCTCGGCGATGGTGGACTGCGCTTACGCAAGCCGATCGCCTGCTCAAGCGATTCCGCGGCGGCTTCGGTGGAAAGTGCAGCCCCTCACATCTCTGGTGGGGTGCACTCGACGTTGCATGCACGCGATTCTCCGGGCGTCCGGCTCCACGGTACACGGGCACCGTTCCCAATTGCCCGAGCTACGTCATGGAAGAGGCGTACTCACGCGAATGCATCAGCGCCGGTTGGTGGCCGGGCACCCCAGGATCACCGGTGGCCGAGCCTGCGTTCTATGCATACGCGTACCCGGAGCCGGCGGGCTGCAACCTCGCGCCCATCCGTCCGTCCGAGGCGTTCTATCATCAGGAGATGCGCGAATGGATTCTGCCGTATGAGGCGGTGCGCGCCTCGGACGATCCGGATGCCTTGGTGATGGCGTTTCTCGAGAGTACGTACGAAACCGCGGCCAGGCTTGCTGGATGGGACGTGGCCGCGTTGCGATCCTCGCATGTCGGAAGGTCCTGATCGCACATCGTCTTAGTCCGCGCGCAACACCGTCGCAGGATTCAACCGGCCAGCCTTCCACGCCGGTATGGCACTCGCCACCGCCGTCGCGGTCAGCAGCAACACGCCGACAGCGAAAAAAACCAGCGGATCATCGGGCGAGATCCCGAACAGATACGGCGCGACCATCTTCCCGGCGAGCAGCGCTGCGGGAACGCCGACGACGAGCCCGATGGCCACACCAGCCATCGCGTCCTTAACCAGCAGCCGAAGCACCGTCGCACTCGTGCCGCCAAGCGCGAGTCGAATGCCCAGTTCTCGCGTCCGTCCCTTCGCCGTGCGGATGCTCACGCCGTACAGCCCAATTGCGGCGAGCAACGCAGCCATCGCTCCGAATGCCGAGACGAGCAGCGTGCGATAGCGCTCAGCGGCATACGATTTCTCGATCACCGTCGGCACCGACGATATCGTCGTGACCGTCGCTCGAGGTTCGAGCTCGTGCAGCAGCGCTTTGAACGCGGGCGCAATGCCGACGGCCACCGAGCCGCGAATCAGAAAGACGGGAGATGCATCGACATACTGGTCGAACGGCACATAGATCGTCGCTTCGTCCTCTTTCGCGAGATCGCGATACTTCACGTCCGCGACGACGCCAACGATCCGCCGCCATTGGCCCTGATGTTTCACCTGACGTCCGAGCGGAGATCGCCCCGCAAAGTCACGCGCGACTTCCGATGCGCTCACGATTGCGACGAGCTCACCATTCGCGCGATCGTCGGCGTTGAAGAAGCGCCCGCTGACGAGTCGCATACCAAGCACCTCGAAGAAGCCGGGTTCCACGTACCGCTGCTGCGTGTGGTGTGGCGGTGGAGGCGGAACATCGCTCCGCCGATCGAGCTCGATCGGCGAACTGCTGCCTCGGCTGACGAATGGCACGTGCGTCGCTGCTGTCACGCGCTCCACACCGGGATACGATGAAAGACGCTGGATCACACTCGCCGTAAATGCGCGCGTCGGCTCATCACCGTAGCGCCGGGGAAGAGTAACCTTCACCGCCGTGAGTCCCGCCGGACGAAAACCGGGATTCACAAGACTCAGTTTCCGAAGACTCGTCGAGAGCAGCACGGCCTCCACGAGCAACACCAGCGACAACGCGAGCTGCAACGCGATCAGTGATCGCTGCACGCGACGCGCTCCGTGACCGCTTTGGCCCGCGCCCGATCGCACGATCGCGGACGCACCGGCTCGGCCCGCAGTCATCGCCGGAACGATGCCGAACAGCACGCCTGTCATCGCCGCGCACACCAGCGCAAACGCGAGCACTCGTCCATCAATGGACACGGAGTCCATTCCCGGCAAACGCTCGGGCGCAATGGCGATCAGCGCGCGGAGCATGAGCCAGGCAAGCGCGGTGCCGAGTATCGCGCTGAGAAACGCGATGACGACGCTTTCCGTCAGCAGCTGTCGCACGAGCCGCGCCGCACCGGCGCCGAGTGCCGCGCGCGTCGCCATCTCGCGCGCGCGCGCCGACGCCTCGCCCAGCTGCAGGATCGCGACATTCACGCACGCGATGAGCAGCAACAGTCCCGCGGCGGCCAGGAGAACGAGCAGCGGCCCACGTGCCGCGCGGGTCTGATCGCGCAGCCACGGTTCGACGCGCGCACCGAGCAATGTGTCGCCGGACGCACGGAGCACGCGAGCAGCGTCGCGCGTCGCCGCCTGATACGACACGCCGTTTGCAAGACGCGCGAGCGCCCGGTAGCCCCGGTTGTGACGCGCCGGGATGTCAAACGAATCACGCAGGGCGGGAAGCCAGAACGCCGGCGCCTCTGCGGAGCGATCGATCTGCAACCCTGGCGGCAGTACACCGATGATCTCGAACGGCACGTCATTCAGCGTGATCCGACGTCCGACAAACGACGAATCACTGCCAAAGCGATCACGCCACGCTTCCCAGCTCACGAGGGCGACGTTCGGGCCGTTGAGCACATTCTCGGCCGGCACAAAATTCCGGCCGAGTGCGGGATGTGCGTGCAGCACCTGCAGTAGCGATGACGTCGCCGTCAACGCCGGAAGTCGCTCGGTGCCTGCGACGGTGGTGAGCGTCACCGTTCCGCCGACGTCATAGAGCGCGAGATCGCGCAATGTCTTCGCGTCGCGCTGGAGCGACTGGTACTCGGAGGCTCCCAACGGCGTTCCATCCGCGAGCCAGGAGATCGCCGGATCGTGCGCGAGCGTGGGCTGCGTGATCCACACTGCGGCGATGCGATCCGGCTCGTCGAAGGGGAGGGGACGCAGCAGCACGCCATCGACGACACTATAGATGGCGGTGGCGGCACCGATGCCGAGTGCGAGCGTGCCGATCGCGAGTACGGCGAACCCGCGTCGAGGCACGAGCATCCGCAGTGCGAGTCGCGCGTCGTGAACTGCTTCGCTGATAAATCGCGTGCGACGCATGATGCCTTCCGTCTCGGTGCCGAGCTTCACGAGCGTCGACGAGACGTCGTCGAGATTGCCGAACCGTGCAATCGCGGCACGTCGCGCCTCCTCGGCGCTCATCCCCTGTGCGATGAGCTCTCGCGTCCGCATCTCGATGTGGAATGCGAGCTCGCTGTCCACGCGCTTGCCCACCGGTGGCCGCACCAGCTGTCGCAGCTCGGACTGCGGATCACGTGGTGCGTTCATGACGCGCGCGCCAGCACGAGTGTGACTGCCTGTGCAAACGCCAGCCATTCGGCGGCTTCCTGCTTCAGGTGGCGCCGGCCGGCCGGCGTGAGCCGGTAGAATTTTGCCGGCCTGCCGAGCTCCGATCGTTGCCAGTCGCTGGCGATGAGGCCGCGCTTCTCCATGCGATAGAGCGCCGGGTAGAGTGAGCCTTCCTCGACGCGAATCGCGGCGCTCGTGCTGTCTTCGAGCCATCGTGCGATGGCGTACCCATGGCGCGGACCCCAGGTAAGGGTGCGGAGAATGAGCAGTTCGAGGGTGCCGCGGAGTTGATCTCGAGAGGAAGGCGCCATGTGATCGATGCTCGGGGGGGGGGAAGCCTAGAATTCGTGGTATTGTCGCGCGTGGACATTGGATGCGCAAGAGATCGAAAAGGGTTGAAGTCTCTTAGCGCGTGCCGTTGCGCGCTGACGTCAGGCACCACTCGAACAGAGCCTCAGCGTACGCGACTGCAATGCGGTTGTGGTGAGTCAATGCGCGTCTCTGTGCGCTGCATCACGTAATCTCCCACACCGTCGAAAATATCTCGTCGGCGCAGCGTAAACATCGTTATGAAATGGATGCGGTGCGCCGACACTACACAGCGTCCTGACGCCGAACTGTCGTAGCCCACCGTAGGCTGAGATTCAGCCTTGCGTGCCCCCTGGCTCCGCCGTGTTTCCGTCGGCCCGATGTCTCCCGCCTCGCACGTCTCGCCACAATCCAAGAAAAAAAATGAAACGCATTCCTGCGCCACTATTGGCCGCGGCCGTCATCGCCGCATGCTCCGACGCGCCTACCACTCTCACGTCTCGGATGCACGATGTACCGACGCCATTGTTGTCAACCGCGCCGGTGAACTCGCCGATTCCCGGTCACTACATCGTCGTGTTCAAGAACAACGTGCTGAACGTGGTGTCGATGGCGTCCTCGATCGCAACGTCGCATGGCAAAGCTGCCGATCACGTGTACACGTCTGCATTGAAGGGAGTCGCACTCGCACTGACGGACGCCGAAGCGGATTCGATGCGCGCCGATCCGAGTGTCGCATACGTCGAGCAGGACCAGACGATGACGGTGCAGACGACACAGGCGGGTGCTCCGTGGGGGCTCGACCGCACCGATCAGCACTTGCTGCCGCTCAGCGGCAGCTACGTCTACAACGGTGATGGCACAGGCGTTACGGCTTACATCATTGACACTGGCATCAACTACACGCACGTGGAGTTCGGCGGACGCGCCGTGAAGGGCATCGACATCGTCACGCCCGGTGGCACCGCCGAAGATTGTCATGGGCACGGCTCGGCGGTGGCGAGCGTGGTTGGCGGCTCGACCTTTGGCGTCGCGAAGAACGTGCGTCTCGTGGCCGTTCGCATCACCAACTGCGCCGCGGGGCTGACGACATCGGATGCACTGGCCGGCGTCGATTGGGTCACGGCGCATCGCACGTTGCCCGCAGTCGCGAACCTCAGCATCGCCGTCGGCTTTTCGACCGCGCTCAATCAGGGCGTCGAGAACTCGATCGCATCCGGCGTCGTGTACTCCATTGCTGCCGGAAACAACTACAAGGATGCATGCCTGTATTCACCCGGCAGTGCGCCCGATGTGATCACCGTGGGCTCGTCGAACAAGATCGATCAGTTCTCGAACTTCTCGAACTTCGGTCCATGCGTGGATATCGCCGCGCCGGGCGAAGCCATCTCGGTGGCGTGGTACGGGAGCACCACGATCACGAAAGTCGTCGGCGGTACCTCGGTAGCGGCTCCGCACATCGCGGGCATTGCCGCGCTGTACTTCCAGGCACATCCCACCGCGACGGCAGCGCAGGCTCGCGCGGCAATCATTGCGAACGGCACGACGGGTCGCCTGACCAGCCTTCCTGCTGGCACGCCGAATCTGCTCGCCTACTCTGGATTCATCGCGGCCAGCGCGCCCGCTCCGGTCGCGAGCTTCACCGCGACGTGCCCGTTGCTCACCTGCGGCTTCGACGCGAGCAGCTCTACCGCGCTGTCGAATGCGACGTACAGCTGGACGTATGGTGACGCGGCGAGCGGCACCGGTACGACATCGACGCATGCCTACGCGGCTGCGGGTACCTATTCGGTGACACTCACCGTCGCAGACTCGAACGGAGCGAATAGCAAAACCATCTCCGTGACACCGCGGGTCGCCGCGAATCAGGCACCAGTTGCGAATTTCACCGATACGTGTCCGACCATGTCGTGCACCTTCGATGCGAGTACCTCCAGCGACGATCTGGGAATTGTCTCCTACACGTGGACGTGGGGCGACGGACGTGTCGAATCGCACGTCGGCTCGACCGCCACCAGTGCCTATGCCGCACAGGCGATGTACTCGGTCACGCTCATGGTGACGGACGGCAGCGGACAAACGAGCAGCGTCACGAAGGCCGTTTCGGTTCCGAACCCGGGCAATCAGTCGCCAACGGCCACAGCATCCTCGCCGTCGATCAACGCCACGTACGTGCAGGGCGCCAGTGTGCCCTTCGCCGGCACGGGCAGCGATCCGGAAGACGGCACGCTCAGTGGGTCGTCGCTCACATGGGTGAGCAGCATGGACGGGCCGATCGGGACCGGCGTCTCATTCTCGAAGAGCAACCTCTCCATTGGCTCCCACGTGATCACGCTGACGGCGACGGACGCCGGCGGCGCACAGGGAACGGCAACGCGCACAATCACCGTCACTGCTCCCCTGAATCAGGCTCCCGTAGCCAACTTCACGTGGACGTGCACAGGTCCGCTGCACAAATGCACGGTCAGCGGCAGCAGCTCCACGGATGACGTCGGCGTAACGTCCTACACCTGGAACTGGGGCAACGGCAAAACCGAGACGCATGCTGGCTCCACCTCCGGCAACACGTGGGCAGTGACGGGACCCTTCAACGTCACACTCACGGTCAAGGATGCGAGTGGCCTGACCAATACGATCGTGCATACAGTCGCAGTGCCGTAAGCACGGAAGAAGTTGCCCGGCAAAAAAACGGCGGACGCAAAATGCGTCCGCCGTTTTCGTGCGTCGAGCACGGTGTGATTCGTCGCGGACAGCCAAACGAGACTGGGCTGCTGCACATTTTTCTGGTGAAGCAAAGCGCTCACAGAGACAGTTATGACGTAAAAATGTGACGATGCTTACACAAACTTTGTTCAATTTGTACACGTTGGTATCGAATTCATTTGTTGGCTTGTTCAAGGCTGGTTCTTGCGCTACTGATACCCATCACACGAGCGGACACAACGCGGCGTGGTGTGTTTGTCCCCCCCCACGCGCCCGCAACAAGACCGCTGAACGTGCCCGGACTTTGCCGGCGCGTATTCGATTCACTGCAGACTCCTTTCGATGAAACGCTTCACTGCCTCGGTATTGGCAGCGGTCGTCATGGCCGCGTGCTCGGACGCTCCAATATCCTCTCCTCGGTCCACCATCGATCTTCCGGCAGCGGCGCGTTCGACAGCGCCGGTGAGCACGCCGATTCCTGGACACTACATCGTTGTCTTCAAGAACAACGTGGTGAACGTGTCGTCGATGGCCACGATGATGGCCGGTCAGCATCAGAGCAACGTCGATCGCGTCTACTCCACTGCGATCAAGGGTTTCGCTGCTGCGCTCAGTGCGAGTGAGGCCGCCGCAATGGCTGCTGATCCGAACGTCGCATTCGTCGAGCAGGACCAGACGATGACGCTGCAGGGCACGCAGACCGGCGTGACATGGGGCATCGACCGCACCGATCAGCGCGCGCTGCCACTGAACACGACCTACGTATACGGCGCCGACGGCACGGGCGTCACGGCCTACATCATCGATACCGGCATCAGCTACACGCATACCGAGTTTGGCGGACGTGCGGTGAAGGGTATCGATGAGGTCACGCCGGGCGGTACCGCCGCTGACTGCCTCGGACATGGATCGGGCGTCGCGAGCCTCGTCGGTGGTGCCAAGTACGGCGTCGCCAAGAACGTGAAGCTCGTCGCGGTGCGCGTCGTGGATTGCAATGGCTCCATCACCACCTCGACGGTGATTGCCGGTGTCGATTGGGTCACCGCGAACCGCAAACTGCCTGCGGTCGCGAATGTCAGCATGTCTGTCCTCTTGTCTGCAGCGCTCACGCAGAGCATCGAGAACTCGATCGCGTCGGGCGTCGTGTACGCCGTCGCGGCGGGCAACAATTCGAACGACGCCTGCACGATGTCGCCGGCCAACACGCCCGACGCCATCACCGTGGGCGCGACCAACAAGTTTGACCAGTACGCGAGCTTTTCGAGTTTCGGCCCGTGCGTCGACATTTCCGCCCCGGGCGAGGCCGTCAAGATGGCGTGGTTCGGCAGCAACACCGCAACGAATACGAGCAATGGGACGTCGTTCGCCTCGCCGCATGTTGCTGGTACGGCGGCGCTCTACCTCCAGGGACACCCGACCGCCACGCCGGCACAGGTGCGCAGCGCACTCGTCTCGAACGCGACGACGAATGTCCTGACGAACGTTCCGTCCAACACGCCGAACCTGCTGCTCTATTCTGGGTTCATCACCGCACCTCAGACCACTGTTGCCAACTTCACGTCGACCTGCCTCGCGTTCAACTGCACCTTCGACGCGAGCAGCTCCACGGCGACACCGTCCGCATCCTACGCCTGGACCTACGGCGATGGCGCGACGGGCATCGGCAAGACATCGGCGCACACGTACGCCGCGGCCGGTACGTATTCGGTCAAGCTCACCGTCAGCGACGCCAATGGCACGAGCACCAAGACCACGAGCGTCGCCGTGGCTGCCGCGAATCAGGCGCCCGTCGCCCACTTCTCCTTCTCCTGCCCGACACTCGCGTGCACCTTCGACGCGAGCGCGTCCACGGACAACGTCGGCATCGTCTCCTACACGTGGACGTGGGGCGACGGCCGAGGCGAAACGCATGCGGGTCCGATCGCGAAGAATGCGTATTTCGCTGTGGGTACCTACTTCGTCAGCCTGACCGTCACCGACGGCAGCGGACTCACGAGCCTCCTCACGACGTCCGTTCAGGTGCCCTCGGCGCCGACGAACACGGCGCCGATGGCCGTGATCTCAACCCCGATCAATGGTGCGACGTTCGTGCAGCGAGCAACCGTCGCCTTCGGCGGAACGGGGAACGACGCAGAGGATGGCGCGCTGAGCGGATCGTCGCTGACCTGGTCGAGCAATCTCGATGGCCAGATCGGAACGGGAACATCATTCTCGACGAGCAGTCTCAGCGTCGGAACGCATGTGATCACGCTGACGGCGCGCGATGCGCAGGGATTGACCGGCCTGGCGGCGCGCACCATCACCATCACAGCGCCGGTGAATCAGCCACCCGTGGCAAGCTTTACGTGGACGTGCTCCGGCACCGCTCACAAGTGCCTGTTCGATGCGAGCGCCTCGACTGACGATCACGGTGTCGTGTCCTACACGTGGGACTGGGGCGGCGGAAAGTCCGAGACGCATGCCGGATCTGGCGCCAACAACACCTGGCTCGCAGGTGGCGGACCGCAGACCGTCACGTTGACGGTGAAGGACGCGAGCGGCCTGACGGACTCCATTACGCACACGGTCATCGTGCCATAGGCACAGTCGCCACTGTCGGAAACAAGAAGAGCGAAGGCGCGTCAACGCCTTCGCTCTTCTTCCGTTTCATCGGCGACGCTACTGTCGCGATCGGCGGATGACTTCCATCCATGACGTCAGTTCACCCGCGTCGAACTGCTTGAGCTGCTCCTGCATCGAGGCAATGCCCTGCTTCGATCGGCCGCTCTGCTGCTTGAGGTCGATGGGAGGCGCGCCGTACATCCCTCCGACGAATGACCGAATGAACGTGCTCGTCGAATCGATCGGGAGCGTCGCGACGTTTCGGTAGAATCGTTGCGCCTCGTCGTCCTGCTGAAAGAGATACTGCTCGACGTTCGAGAGATAGAACGTCGTCACGACCGCTCCGTGATCGCGGGCGTATTGTCCTGCGGCGCGCACCGCCTTGTCGCCGGCAAAGTTGCCGGTGAGCGGAACGATGAGATTGCGCTCCTCCATGCTCTTGATCGCGCGAAAGTTCGCCTCCGTGGCCAGGTAGCTTCGGTTCATCGATGTGCCGTCGGTCTCCAGCATCATCGACAGGTAGCTCGGCATACCGTACCCACCTCCGCCCATCGTGATGCCTCCACCACCGCCGCGTCCACCACGTCCGAAAGTGAATGGCCCAGGGTTCCGGCAGTCGGAGCTGTGTCCGTACGTGAGTGCCGGCCCATAGGTGAAAAAGGCGCCGTACACGCAGTTGAGCGACACGACTTCGCTGTCACTCAACGCAAAGTGATGATCCTTCGTCAGGCGATCCTTGATCGCCTGGAGATTTGCGCGGTAGGTCGAGCTGTCCGGCTTCGAGTTGGCAACTGCGTCGAAGAGCGCGACGATCGATGACGCCGTGTCCACGCCGCCGAGTCGCGGTCTCGCGAACAGCTTCGCCAGGAATTCCGCTCGGCTGCCCGACATCTCGAACAGCGCTTTGTACATCAGATGCTGCACCGCATTCTGATGGCGGATATCCACGATGAACGCGATGCTCGGCTGAACGGCGAGGATGTACGTGAAGTTCTGGTCGGGGGCGACACCGAGATACACACCGCCCGGCTTCACGATTCGCTGAAGCTCGGGGATGATCCACTGCAACGACGTCTCGTTCGAGACGAAGTTCTCCGATCGGAAGACGCCCCACGGCTCGGAGTAGTCGTTCGTCATCCGCCAGAATGTGCTATCGGCGAGACGGTCCGGGATGCGCTGTGCCTCCGCCCCACCGGCGAGCGTAAAGCCGGCAACGACGACGAGCGCAGCAGCGCGAAACGCGCGAATGTTACGGAGTGTGTGCATCGTGAAGAGTCTCAGGCTGGCTCCAATCCGAGCTTCGCTCTACAGCGAGCCCCATGTCGTGAACTTCGGCGGCTTGGGAAATGGCGGGCCGGCCTCGATCACGATGTCCGCGTGCTTTGACAGCGCGATCGTGTTCGGATTGCCGGTGTATGGCTTGCCGTCCACCCACACCTTGAGTGACGCGCCTTTCTTTGCCTGTGCCGATGCAGCCTGCGTGCGACTGAGCGGTTGTCCCCAGATCTGGAAGAAGTCGCCAAGGGTGAAGGTGCGATCCTTCGGCGCCTCGATATGGATGATGCCGTCGGGCGTGTGTGTATGAACCCAGTACAGGCAGCGCTGTTGCGGCACCTGGCCGACGTTCTGTGGAATCGCTACCGGAATTCCCTTGTCGAGAATCACGAGGTGCTGATGGATGTGCATGCGCTGGCCTTCCATCAAGTCGCAGGAAATGCCGGCGATCGGTTGTCCTGTCTGCGCAACGGACTGGAGCTGCTGTGGAAGGCCAGTCGTGAGGCCAATACGCGGCGTCGTGACCGCGACAGTCGTGATTGCCGTCAGCGACGCGGAAATGGCAGCGAGAGTGCGAAAGCGGATCACGTATTGTCCTCGGGAGGTCTCATGAGAGCAGCAGGGTCAGACTACTGATTCAATTTGGGCGCATCCCAAGAGATGAGCCAGCGCCCAGCATGGCTATCGACCGCCTGAACTGCGAAACTGCATTTTACGCAGAGGGGCGCAGAGGAACTACAACAGCCGCAGAGAACGCAGAGGACGACGCGAGCATCACAGTCAGTTGTCGCAAAGGTGCTTCGGAAGCCGCCCGCCATTCACCAAGGTGCCAGTACCCGCCCGATGACGATCTGTGCCACGCCCTTTCGCTCACGTCGGTGGATAGCGATCCGGATGTCGCTCGCGATACCACTCACGCAGACGGGGCAGTTGCTCCAGTCCAGCCTGCGGATGGATGTGATGCACCACGTGACATCCGACGTTGCGCGGCGCGAGCAACAGCTGACCCAGCCAGTCGACGTGATTGTCGCGGGTGGTCGCTAAAATCGTCTCGATCCGACGGTCGCGCGCGTGCTCGTACGTGTGCTCGAGCAGCAATCGGCGCGCCGACAAGAGGCCAGTGATCGTGGCGGGAATGAGGTAGCCGTACAGCACCGGCGCCGGCCATCGCAGCGCAGCAACCACGAGCGCGGCCTGAAAGACGAGCTGTCCAAGCTCAGCGCGCGCGCATTGCAACACTTCGCGCGACGACGTCAGGTCCTCATCGCTCCGATCCTGCAGAAAGATTCGCGCATACGCTGTTCGCAGCCCTGGCGCCACGAGCGAAAGTGCACCGACAATCGCACGCAGAGTCCAGCCGGGTAGCAGCAATGCTCCACGCCCGACGTTCACCAGCCACCAGAGCGGAGTCTGCGGACCGGTCTTGAAGTACGGGTCCGTCTCCATCCCGCTATCGCGATGATGCCGGAGATGGTGATATCGCATTGCGTCGACTGTGGACGCCACGGGATAGCCGCACAGAATCTCGATGGCGTACACGAGTGTCGTCTTCCGACGAAGCGGAAGATGTGCTGCGTCGTGCAGGAGCACGCCAAGCGCATGGAGACGACCCGCGATGACGAGGCAGAAGACTGGATACAACCAGGGTCGCACGTTATCCGGGGCGTACGCGAGCGCCACCCAGCACGTACCGATCACCAGCCACTCCTCGATCGCCATCCGCAACAGACCGCCGAGTGTCGCGGGGAGTAGCAGGTCGAGTGGAGCATCGCGTCGCTTGAGCGAGTCCAGCGCGCGCGGCCCACCCGCTTGATCGAGTGCGTCCTCGAGCTCCGCAGCCGCGGTGGAGAGAGGTGAGCCCATGCTGTACGGTGCGGCAGGCGTCACTCGTGCGCAAGTGAGCGTGAGGCGACATATTCGCTGCCGTGACGCGACTCACCCTTCTCGAGACAACCGCTCTCATCATCGCGTGCAGCGCGATCATTACGTGATCATCTCGTGACGATCGCGTGATCGCGCACGTCGCGTTGCACCTCATGCTCGCGTTTCTCGCGGCATATCACCTCGCCATCGGCCTGGTGTCGGTCGTGTCGTTCGGCGCAAGCGCGCGGATCGCTCATGCGCTCTACGGCGTTGACGCGAGCGAAAGCCCGCCGCTCCGCTACGCGGTCCGCATGCTCGGACTCTATGCGATCGCACTTGGCGCACTCCTCTCGCTCTCCGCGTTCAATCCGCGCGAGAACAAGAATGTCATCATGATCGTGATCGGGCTGCAGCTCGCGCGCGCACTGTGTCGAATACTGTTCCGTCACGAGCTGACTGCGGCACTCGGTGTGCCTCCGCGTCGCAACGCGCTCAACGCCGCGTTGTTGGTTGTAGAGTCGGTGGTGCTGGCCGTCACTCTCCCATCCGTGCAATGACGACGACCGTCATCGAGATGGACGAGCGATACAAATGGAAGCTCCTCGTGTCGGTCATCTTCGGCGTCTTCATGTCCACGCTTGACACCACGGCCGTCAACGTCGCTTTCCCCACGTTGCGTGCGGAGTATGGAGCCTCGCTGTACGAAGCGCAGTGGATCGTCTCGGTTTACGTCATGGCGCTCGGCATTGCGACGCCCGCTGCCGGATTTCTCGCCGACCGGTTCGGTATCAAGAAGATGTACATCGTTGGTCTCGCCATCTTCGTGGCCGGATCACTCGCGGCGGGGCTGGCGCCGACGCTCGGCACATTGATCGTCGCACGTGCGGTGAAGGGGATTGGTGGTGGCATCGCAATGCCGTGCGCGACGGCAATGCTGTTTCAGGCGTTCCCGCGAGGACAACTCGGCTTCGCGCTGGGATTGTTCGGCGTGGCGCTGTTGCTGGCGCCCGCGCTCGGACCAGTGCTCGCCGGCGTGTTGATCGATCACGGACACTGGCGCTGGATCTTCTTCATCAACGTCCCGATCGGAATGTCCGGCATCGCGATCGCTCATGCGTGGCTGCGCGAGCAACGTGCGACGCGCGTTCCGCAGTGGGACGGCTGGGGCCTCATCACCGCGGCCCTTGGCTTTGGCTCTGTGTTGTACGCGGCATCGGTGGTGAGCGTACGAGGTTGGACGTCGCCAAGTGTGCTCGGTCTGTTCGGTGTTGGTGGACTGTCGCTCGCCGCACTATTCGTAGTCGAGAGCCGAGCGCCGGATCCACTACTCGACATCAGGCTGTTTCGGCGACGCACATTTCTCGTGGCGACACTGGTTGGATACGTGACCGTCGTGGCGTTCTTCGGCGCCGAATTTCTGCTACCGTTGTATCTCCAGTCGTTGCGCGGCAGTACTGCGCTGCAGGCCGGACTCGCGCTGCTCCCTCTTGCGCTCGGTGCCGGCGTCACGATGCCGATCGCTGGTAAGCTGTACGATCGCATCGGTCCACGTCCACTCATCGTCGTCGGTTTCGCGCTCCTTCTCTACAACACGTGGTCGCTTGCGCATCTGACAGCGACTACTTCGTATCGCTTCATTCTTGTGCTGATGGCGCTCCGCGGCCTGGCACTCGGCCTCGCGGTGCAGACGCCGTTTACCGCGGCGCTCGCGAGTGTGTCGCATGACGCAACGCCGCGTGCGACGTCGCTGGTGATCTCGACGCGACTCGCCATGCAGGCGATTGGTGTCGCGGTGCTCGCCACACTTGCGGCGAGTGCGATGCCGCAGGGAATGGCCACCGGCATTCGCCTCGAAGGGTTTGCGCGCGCGTATGGTCTCACCTTCTGGCTTGCGATCGTGGCACTCGGTTTGGGATTCCTTCTGCCCGGTTGGCCTGCCGCGTGGGATGCAAGGAAACAGGGCGTGGAGACCTAACCGGTGGCGCGTACCGTTCGACTCTGGAAACCGTGGTACACCGTCGTGCTGCTGTGTCTTGCGGCCGTGTTCACCTCGTACATCGACCGCACGAACATTTCAGTCGCGTCGATCGCGATGAAAGAGCAGTTCGGCTGGAGCGAGACGACGAAGGGCATCGTGCTCTCGTCGTTCTTCGTCGGCTACATCCTGCTGCAGGTGGTCAGCGGAACGCTCGCGAATCGGTACGGCGGGAAACTCGTGCTTGGTGCGGCGGTGCTCTGGTGGTCGCTGTTCACGATGTTGACGCCGCCCGCTGCGCTCAGCTCGTTGTCCGCATTGATCGGTGCACGCATCGCACTCGGACTCGGTGAGGCCGCAGTGTTTCCCGCGTCGATCAACATGGTCGCGCGATGGGTTCCGGTAGAGCATCGATCACGAGCCGTCACGCTCTTTTCGAGCGGCATCCCACTCGGCACGCTGGTGTCGTTGCCGGTCACGGGGTGGCTCGTGCGCTCACATGGATGGCCGATGCCGTTTTACATCTTCGGCGTGGCGGGGCTCGTGTGGGGCGTGGTCTGGTTCGCGGCGGTTGGACCGGGACGCGGCGTTGACGCTGAAGCGGAAGCGCCTGTCGCGCAGCGCAGTATTCCGTGGAGAAGGATCCTGCGCACACCAGCCGTGTGGGCAATCATCGTCAATCATTTCTGCCACAACTGGTCACTGTACGTACTGCTTGCGTGGTTGCCGAGCTACTTCAAGGCGACGTTCAATGTCACGCTGGCGAATGCGGGTTTGCTTTCCGCAGCGCCGTGGCTGGTCAGCTTCATCACGATGAACGTCGCCGGGAGCGTGGCCGATCGGTTGATCCGCAGTGGAAGGTCGACCACCTTCGTGCGAAAGCTGATGCAGGGAATCGGGCTACTCGGGCCTGCGCTTTGTCTCCTCTTACTGCAGCGCGCTGGATCGCCAACGGCCGGTGTGCTGCTGATGTGCGGCGCGTCGGGGACATTGGCGTGCTGCTTTGCAGGCTTTGGTCCGAATAGCTTCGACGTCGCGCCGCGCTACGCAGACGTGATCTGGGGCATCAGCAATACGTTTGCGACGTTGCCGGGAATCTTCGGTATTGCGGTGACTGGCTGGCTCATCGATCGGACGGGCGGGTACACGGCGCCGTTTGTCGTTACGGCGGCAGTGTCGATCGTTGGTGCGCTGGTGTTCTTTGTTGCTGGTTCCGGGGAACTGAAGATCGAGTAAATGTCATCCTTGAGGTTCTGACGATTGACAAACGTGCCATCTGGGCTGCCGTCGTACGACATAAGCGCGTACCGGAAACGGATCCCGATTCTGGGTTCCATGATTCCGATGAACAACTGTTCGCAGGCGCCGCAGACCGTCGACACGCGCGCCGCCGCCGACCGGTATCTCGAGTCGTGGAACTCGAGTGGCATGGATTGGGACTCGTGGATGCAGGAGGTCGATCTCGCGAAAGGCGAATTTGCGCGCCTCATCAATGCCTCACCTGACGAGATCGCGCTCTGCAGTTCTGTCTCCGAAGCGACGAGCATCATTGCCAGCGCTCTCGATTTCGGGGGCGATCGTAAGAAGGTCGTGACGACACTTGCCGAGTTTCCTACCATTGGTCACGTTTGGCTGGCGCAGGGAAAACGCGGCGCGATCGTCGAGTGGGTGCCGGTCAGCGACGGCGCCGTAAAGCCGAATGACTACGAATCCCGCGTCGATGGCACCACACGTATTGTATCGGCCACTCACGGATACTTTCTCGACGGCAGCACGCAGGACCTCGGTCTGATCGCGAAGATGGCGCACGCGCGCGGTGCGTACATCTACGTCGACGCGTACCAGACACTTGGCGCGGTGCCGGTGGACGTGAAGGCGCTCGGCATCGATTTCCTTGCGTCGGGGAATCTCAAGTATCTGATGGGTGTGCCGGGCGTCGCGTTCCTCTATGTGCGGCGAGCGTTGATCGAGCGCCTCACTCCGACCATTACGGGATGGTTCGGTCGCATCAATCCGTTCGCGTTCACCGTGAGTGAGCTCGACTGGTCACCAACCGCCAGTCGATTCGACGCGGGAACGCCGCCGATCATCAATGTCTACATCGCGCGCGCGGGAATGGAGATCATCAATCAGATCGGCGCGCAGCAGATTCGCGCGTGGCACGAGGTGCTTGCGCAGCGGCTCGTGAGCGGTGGTCGCTCGCGTGGTCTACAGCTGTTCGGCCCCGATGACGTCACGCGAAAGACCGCATCCTCCGCCTTCATCGTTGACGATTCGCATGCGGTCGAGAACGCGATGCGATTGCGAGGCATTATTGCCTCGGCGCGAGGGCCTGTCATTCGTCTCGCGCCGCATTACTACACCACCATCGAGGACGTCGATACCGCGCTCGATGCACTCGCGTCCGTGCTGGCGGATCGATGACGGTGGCGACACGCGAGACCTTTGCGTCGCGGTTCGGTACGCTGATGACGATCGTCGGCGTCGCCCTCGGACTGGGTAACGTGTGGCGCTTTCCGTACATGGTCGGAAAGTTCGGTGGCGCAGCGTTCGTGTTGTTCTACGTCTTTGTGTCCGTCGTGATCGGCGTGCCAGCGTTGATGGCGGAGTTCGCGCTCGGACGTTCCACGCGTCGCGGTCCACTTGGCGCGTTCGCGGGAGGCGGACTCCCTTTCGGCAAGCAGGTCGGCTGGTTCTTCTTCATCATCGTCATCGCCGCGACCGGGTATTACACCGCGGTTATCGGCTGGGTGTTGTACTACGCGATTGGACAGGTGGCGCTCGCCTTCGTACCGACATTCGATGCCGCAGCGATTTTGCCGCCCGATGAAGGATTTGTGCTGAAGTCGTTTGTGCTACAGCTGCTGTGTACCGGAGCGGTGATCGTCGCCTGCTCGCTCGTGGTATATCGCGGACTGCGTTCGGGAATCGAGAAGGCGAGCAAGGTCATCGTGCCGGCGCTCATGATCGTGATCCTCGTACTGATGGCGCGCTCGCTCACGCTGCCAGGCGCGATGAAGGGTGTCGAGTGGTACATCCTCAAGGTGCGGTGGTCGGATCTCAACGCGACGGTGATGGTCGCTGCTATCGGCCACGCGATCTTCTCGCTTTCGCTCGGCGGCACTTTCATGGTCGTCTACGGATCGTATCTCGACGAGAAGGAGAATCTCGCGCGGCCTGCATTGTGGACCGTCATCGGCGACACGGGCTCCGCGCTGTTGGCCGGCTTCGCGGTGATTCCCGCGGTGTTTGCGCTCGGTCTCGAGCCGACGTCGGGGCCGGGCTTGATCTTCTCGACGCTTCCGAAGGTCTTTGCTGCGATACCTGCGGGCTGGCTCTTTGGCTTCCTGTTCTTCGCCGGGTTGTTTGGCGCGGGCTATCTGTCGGACGTCGGCGCGTTCGAGGCGGTCGTTGCTGGGCTCATCGACAACACGACGATGTCGCGCGGGCGCGCCGTGATCTTTACGGCGATCGCGGTCTTCCTCGTTGCCATTCCGCCGAGCGTGAACAATCACATTTTTGTGCCATGGGACCTTACCTTCGGGTCGGGTATGCAGACGCTCGGTGCGCTCGTGGCGGTGCTTACCGTCGGCTGGTGCATCAATCGCTCGACCGCATTGCGCGAGTTGGGAGCGGGCGACGGAAAGCCGGTGCCGTTGTGGCTCTTCTACTGGATTCGATTCGGCATCCCGCTCGCGATAATCACGGCCGGTGTGTGGTGGTTGCTCTCGAATGTCGTCGGCGCAGTAACGGCGGTGTAGACCAGTTGTCATCCCGCAGGAGCGAGCAACGCGAGTGAGTGTCGGGATCTACTGTCGCGCCAATTATAGCCGTTACGGAGCGGCGCACTGGCGCGTGAACTCTCACTTCGACGTCTTGTCCACCACGACGGCGCCGCCCTTCATCACCCATTTGACGCCGTTGATTGCGACATCGATGTCACGCAGCGGATCGCCGTCGACCGCCACGATATCCGCGAAATAACCGGAAGCGATTCGCCCCAGTTTGTTCGGCATGCGGAGCAGGGCCGCAGGAATCGTCGTGGCCGCCGCGAGAGCTTCTGCGGGCGTCATCCCCGCCTTCACGAGCTGCCCAAGCTCGCGCGTGTTCTCGCCGAACATCCAGTACACCGCGTCCGAGCCCATTGCGATCTTCACGCCCGCCTTGTGCGCGCGACGCGCCGTTTCGAGGTTGAACAGACGAAACGAATCCAGACCCGCCACCTGCTGCGATGTGTAGCCGAGTAACGACGCGTTGTCTGCGTAGAAGCGATTGTGGTCGATCGTCGGCACGTACACCGTTGACGTCCGCGCCCACTCGGCGAGTGTCGCGTCGTCGATGCCAGCCGGATGTTCTACTGACTCCGCACCGGCGCGCATGGCGGCCCGACCACCTGAGTCGCCATACGAGTGAATCGCGATCGGCCTGCCGTAGCGATGCGCCGTCGCGGCGGCGACGCGCATCTCTTCGTCGGTAAAGGTCTGCACGCCGGTCACGTTCTGAAAGCTGCCGGTCGAGCCATACATCTTGATCCAGTCGGCCCCCGCATCGACTTGCGCCTTGATCGCCTCGTTGATCTCCGTGGTATCGCGCACGCGTCCGCGCGGCGGACCTGCAGGCGCGCCAGCTTGCGGAGCGGTCGTCACCTTCGAAAGCCCAAAGCCCGCGACGAACATGCGCGGACCGATCATCGCACCCGTGTTGATCGAATCGCGCATCGCGATATCGGCGTAGTTCGATGCGCCGAGGTCGCGCACCGTGGTCACGCCGGTCTCGAGCGTGTGGCGGGCGTTCTCGGCGGCAGCCATTACGACGGAGTCCTTCGACCGCGGGCCTGCCACCGTTGGATGCGTCTTGTCGCGCCAATAGGTCATGTGCGTGTGCACGTCGATCATCCCGGGAATCGCGGTGTAGCGGCGAAGGTCCACGACGCGAGCGCCCGTCGGCACCGCGGCTGATCCAGTGCCGACGCTGACGATTGTGTCGCCCTGAATCACGACCACGGCGTCAGGAGTCGACCGGCCGGTCGCAGGGTCGACGAGAGCGCCAAACCGCAACACGGTGGGTGCAGCGCTCTGCGCGTGTGCCGAGGTACTCAACGTTAGAGCGAGGCACGCGATAATCAGATGTGACGCAGGCATCGAAGCTCCCCGTGGCAAATTGCGGTTGTCGTTCTCAACGCTATCTTCGGCAGGTCATCCCGCAGGAGCGAAGCGAGTGTCGGGACCGCTGTCACCCTGCATGAACTGTCATCCCGCAGGAGCGAACGAGACGGTCAAGATTACTTGTCATCCCGCAGGAGCGAAGCGAGTGTCGGGACGATTATAGCACCTTCCTCTAACAGCAACGATGCCTGTCAGCACGTCGAGCTCCCAGCTCATCTATAGTTGTCTCAAGGACGTCGGCGTGCGCATCATGTCTGCGCTGCCCGAAACCTGGCTCGTGCATCTCATTCGCATGGCCGAAGACGACCCCGACATGACGCTCGTCCGGCTCGCAAAGGAGGAAGAGGGCGTCGGTATTTCCGCAGGCGCTCATCTCGCCGGCGTCAAGTCCGCGATGCTCATGCAGAACCACGGCTTCCTCGCATCCGTCAACGGCATTGTGTCGTGTGCACAGCTCTACCGTATCCCGCTATTGATGATGATCAGCCACCGCGGCGAATTCGGCGAGCGCGATCCGTGGCAGACCGAAGGTGGCGGCGTCACAGAGCATGTACTCGATGCACTCCGGATCCCGTATGATCGTCTCGATTCACCGGATCATGTCGCGCGTCGCATCGCGAAAGCGCAGACGCTCGCGCAGTCCGCGAGTCGTCCCGTTGCGCTGCTCATGTGTCGCGACCTGATGTGGGAGGAATGATGCGCCGACTCGATGCCATGCAGGCCGTGTATACGCAGCTCGAGCAATGTGTCGTCGTCACGATCATGGGCGCCGTCGCCGCCGAGCTGCAGTCCATTGGTCATAAGCCGAACTTCTTTTATCTGCAGCACGCGATGGGCCTCGCGTCATCGATGGGATTGGGCATCGCGCTGAGTCGTCCGGATCTCACCATCGTTGTCTTCGACGGCGACGGCTCGATCCTGATGAACCTCGGCGGACTCACCACGCTCGCACGCTATCGGCCGAGCAACCTGGTGCATGTCGTGTTCGACAACGAGAGCCTGCTTTCCGTCGGTGGCTTTCCGACTGCGACATCCACGGGCAGCGATATCGCCGGCATGGCCGCCGCCGCCGGTGTGCCGCGCACCGCGACCGTCCGCACGATGGACGAGTTTACATCCGCGTTCACTGAAGCACTCGACGCCAAAGAGCTCACGACGCTCGTCGCCAAGGTCGAGGCGGTGGGACCGGCAGCATTCGTGACCGACCTGTCGTTGCTCGAGAACCGCTACCAGTTTCAGCGCTACCTTCGCGAACATCCAGCACAGGACTGACGCATGTCGTTGCTCACTCAGCTCGTGGACGGCCTGAGCGCCGGCTCAATCACCATCGTCGATCTCACGCAACCACTCGGCCCCGATACGCCAGTGATCGGATTGCCGCCGCAATTTGGCGCATCGCCGGGCGTCACCATCGACGTGATCTCGTGCTTCGACGACAAGGGTCCAGCCTGGTACTGGAACGTGCTGCACATGGGCGAGCACACCGGTACGCACTTCGACGCGCCGGTCCACTGGATCACTGGAAAGGATCTTCCGGCCAACACCTGCGACACGATCCCCTCTCGTCGCTTCGTCGGGCCCGCATGCGTGATCGACGTCTCGCGCGAGGTCGCAGCGAACGAGGACTTTCTCCTCATGCCGGAGCACGTCGAAGCGTGGGAAAAGGCGCACGGTCGCATTCCCGCCGGCGCGTGGGTGCTGCTCCGAACGGATTGGAGCAAGCGCGCCGACGCGTCGTCATTTCTCAACGTGAAGGCCGACGGGCCGCACAGCCCCGGCTTTCACAAGACGACCTCTGAGCTGCTCGCGCGCGATCGCGACGTGACTGGCGTTGGTGTGGAGACGGTAGGCACGGATGCCGGGCAGGCGGGAATGTTCGATCCGCCATTTCCCAATCATGCGACGATGCACGGTGCGGGAAAGTTCGGGCTCGCGAGCCTGCGCAATCTCGATCAGCTGCCTGCGACCGGCGCAGTCGTGATTGCGGCGCCGCTCAGGATTGTGAATGGAAGCGGCAGTCCATTGCGCGTGTTGGCGATCGTGGAACGCTGACCATGACACCCCACTCGAGGAGACGTATTCCTGTGCGATTCCCGACGTTTCGTCAAACGCTCGTCACGCTCGTTGCGATGACAGCCGGTGCGTCGACACACTCCGTCGCTGCGCAGAGCGCGGCCGCCGATCGCGGTGCACTCGTTGCGCGCATCGATTCGCTGATTCGTGAGCATCTCACCAACGGACCCGCCTCCAGCGCGGCCGTGGCCGTCGTTCGCGGCGCCGACACCATCGTGATGCGCGGTTACGGCCTCGCCGATCGCACGACGAACCGCGCTGCGGGACCCACGACCGTTTACGAGATCGGCTCGATCACCAAGCAGTTCACCTCCTCGGCGATCATGCGTCTGGTCGAGCAGGGGAAAATTCGCCTCGATGACGACCTCTCGAAGTACGTGCCGACATTCCCGCTTCAGGGAAAGCACGTCACCATTCGCCAGCTGCTCAATCACACGTCAGGCATCCACAGCTACACGAGCAACAAGGCGTGGGCGACAACCTGGTCGCAGGATCTCACGCCGGATAGCATCGTCGGCTTCGTTGCGCGTGACACCTTCGACTTTGCACCCGGCTCACGTTGGCTCTACAACAACACGGGCTACGTCCTGCTCGGCATGGTGATCGAGAAGGTCACCGGCAAGCCATACGCCGCATACCTCGACGAACAGTTCTTCAAGCCGCTCGGCCTCAAGCAAACGCGCTACTGCCCGGCGCACCCGACGGACACCACATACGCACTTGGCTACAGCGCTCGTAACAAGGAGCTCGTGCCGTCGACGTATCTCAGTCTCACGCATCCGTTTTCCGCCGGCGCGCTGTGCTCCACCGCGCGCGACTATCTCGTGTGGCAGCGCGCTCTGCACGGCGGACGCGTGGTGAGCGCCGCGTCGTATACGCAAATGACGACACCCGACACACTCAACAATGGCAGCCGACTGAATTACGGTTTCGGTCTGACCATGGGGCAGATCGGCACGCACCGCATGATCACGCACGGCGGCGGGATCAACGGATTCACGACAGCGCAGCTGTATTTCCCTGCAGACACACTCAGCGTGATCGTGTTTACGAACACCGATGCCGCAGGGCCGGACGGACCGGCGATGAACATCGCACGCGCAGTGTTCGGCATGCCGATCGTCGGACCCGCGAAGGTGCCTCCCGTCGTGGCGCTTGATCCTGCGGAACGCGATAAGGTGCTGGGCACCTATGATCTCCTGTTGCCCAATGGTGGCAAGCTTCCAATGCGCGTCTTCGTCGAGGGTCAGGCGCTGATGTCGCAGGCGGAAGGGCAGGGGGCGATTGCGCTCCTCCACTATGGCAACGGCGTCTTCGGTGCGTCGTTCGACCCGAGTGTGCGAATCAGTTTTGTTGCGGAGAATGGCGTTATAACGAAGATGCGGTTGTTGCAGGGCGGTGGGACGATCGAAGGTGCACGTCGTCCCTGAGCGTGTGCGCTAGCACGATTCTTACAATCGTCAGGCGTCCAGTCGGCTGCGACGGGTTCGGCGTAATCCACCTCGATCTTCGGCGCTGACGAACTCGTCGCTTTGTCCATGGAGGCCAACACATGACGGCACCGATCGAAACCACCGCATCACAGAAGAAGGAGCTTGTCGACATCGAGAGAAAGTTCTGGGATGCAATGAAGACGAAGGACGCTCAGAGCGCCGGTCGGCTGACCGACGACGGATGTATAGTCGTCGGCGCTCAGGGCGTCTCTGCCATCGACAGTAAAATGATGGCGAAGATGACCAGCGAAGGAACATGGGACCTCAAGCAATATTCCTTCGACGAAAAGAACATGCAGGTCAAGTTCGTCAGCGATGACGTAGCGATCGTCGCGTACAAAGTCACCGAGCGAGTTGTCGTCGACAGCAAGACGCTGCCGATCGAAGCGAACGACTCGTCAGTGTGGGTGCGTCGCGACGGTGAATGGCGGTGCGCGTTGCACACCGAGTCACTCGCGGGTGACCCCTACGGGCGTGACAAGCAACAGACGACCGCAAACGCGTGATCCGTATCGACCGAAGTCTTCGTCCGTAGTTCTAGCGAGCGGTCATCCAGGGAACCTCGATACTCGACACATTGTGCGCGTATCGAGGTTTGCTTTTCAAGGCCGGCATCTGCCCGCGGCACGATGCTCGCACTGGCGCACTCGACATGGCGACGAATGCCGCTCCAACTGCGAGTCCGCGACCACCCACCACGCGGCCTGCAATTGCTACAGAATCGACCTCGACGAATCGACGACGCATCATCATTGCGATCGTCGCCATTCTCGTTGTAGCCGGGCTCGTCTGGTGGTTCATGCAGAGCCGCACCGGCGGCGAAACCACCTACCGCCTCGCAACCGTCGAGCGCGGCAACGTCCAGCAGACAGTCTCCGCAACCGGCACCCTCGGCGCCGTGAAAACGGTGCAGGTCGGCACGCAGGTGTCCGGTCAGGTGTCGGCCGAGTTTGCCGACTTCAACGATCATGTCACGAAGGGACAACTGCTCGCGCGGATCGATCCCACGTTGCAGCAGCAAGCAGTGCGCGACGCGCAGGCGCAGCTCGAGCGTGCGCAGGCCCAGCTCCGGCAGGCGCAGCAGGAATACGATCGCAACGCGCCACTCGCGCGAGAGAAATTCATCAGCGCGAGTGAGTTCAGCACGATGCAGGTGAATCTCGACGTTGCACGGGCCGGCGTGAAATCGGCGCAGGTCACGCTCGATCGTGCGAAACAGAATCTCTCGTACACGAACATTTACGCGCCGATCAACGGCGTCGTCGTCGAGCGCAATGTCGACGTCGGACAAACCGTCGCGGCCAGCCTGTCCGCGCCTCAGCTGTATCTCATCGCGCAGGATCTCGCGCAGATGCAGATCCTCGCGGCCGTCGACGAAAGCGACATCAGCGCCATCAAGGCAGCGCAGGCCGTGCAATTTACCGTGCAGGCATTCCCGGGCCGCAGCTTTACAGGCGTCGTAGATGAAGTGCGGCTGCAGTCCAAGCTGCAGGACAATGTCGTGAGCTATACGGTGGTCGTGAAGGTCGACAACACCGACGGCAAGCTGCTTCCGGGCATGACGGCGACGGTGGAGTTCATCACGGGCGCAGCGAAGAACGTATTCACCACACGAGCTCGCGCGAACTCGGCAGACGATCGTCTTCATTGTTGCATCCGACTATCTGGCGCTCATCACGCAGCGCGAGCAACTGCGTGTGCAGC
>JBDUCR010000389.1:0-7438 GCA_040003345.1 bacterium | reverse complement strand
GCGCAGCGCGAGGCGGTGCTGCACACGAACGGCCCGCTCCTCATTCTCGCAGGCGCGGGTTCCGGAAAGACGACTGTGCTCACCCGGCGCCTCGCACGATTGATCGACCACGAAGGCGTGGATCCAAGCCGGATTCTCGCAGTGACCTTCACCAACAAGGCTGCCGGCGAGTTGAAGCTGCGCATCGGCCGTCTGCTGAATCGAGCGCCAGTCGGCATGTGGGTGGGCACCTTCCACGCGATTGGCGCGCGAATGCTCCGCGCGGCGCCGCATCTCGTCGGGCGCACGTCGTCGTTTACGATCTATGATCAGGACGACGCGCAGGCCGCCGTGAAGCGGATCATGGAGCGCCTCCGGATCAACACCAAGCAGTTCACGCCACGCGGCGTACACTCGGCCATCTCCGACGCGAAAAACGCACTCGTCTATCCGGCCGAGTTCGCGAGTGTCGCGATGGATCCCTTCTCGAAAGCCATTGCGCAGGTATATCCCGAGTACGTCGAGGAACTACGCAGGTCGAACGCTGCCGATTTCGACGATCTGCTATTGCTGCCGGTACAGCTCCTCGCGGCAAATCCCCAGGAGCTGGACAAGTATCGGCGCCGGTTCAAGTACATCCTGGTGGACGAGTATCAGGACACGAATCGCGCGCAGTATCAACTGGTGAAGGATCTCGCTGGCGGCCATCACAACCTGTGCGTGGTTGGCGACGACGACCAGTCGATCTATGGCTGGCGAGGTGCCGACATCCGCAACATCCTCGACTTCAACAAGGATTTCCCGGATGCGTCCGTCGTGCGTCTCGAGGAGAATTATCGCAGCACGCCTGAAGTGCTCGATCTCGCGAATGTCGTCATCAGCGAGAACAGGGGACGCATGGGCAAGACACTTCGCCCCACTCGCCCCAGTGGCGAGCGTGTAACGGCCGTGAGGTGTCTCGACGAGCGTGATGAAGCGGACTTCGTCGTGGAGCAACTGGTGGCGCGTCGCTCGAGCGGGAACAACCTGCGCGACTTCGCCATCGTCTATCGCACCAACTCGCAGAGCCGGGCGCTCGAAGAGGCGCTGCGCAAGCGTGCCGTGCACTATCGCCTCGTGGGCACAGTGCGGTTCTACGACAGACGGGAAGTGCGCGACCTCATGAGCTATCTCAAGCTGATCGCGAATCCGAGTGACAACGAAGCGTTTCGTCGCGCGGTGTCGGTACCCAAGCGCGGCTTGGGCGAGACGACGATCGAGTCGCTTGCGGTAGCGGCGAACGCGGCAGGATTGCCGATGCTCGCTGCTGCGCAGCGTCCCGAACTGCTCACGACGATCAGGCCGGCAGCGCGCACCGCACTCGCAGAGTTCGCGATGCTGATCGCCAAGTTCGCCGAGTCAGCGAAGGAAGCAAAAGTCGACGAACTGTTGAAGCAGGTCGTCGAAGGCACTCGCTACGACGAATATCTCAAGGCGGAAGGTCCGGAAGGCGCTGATCGCATCGACAACGTGCGCGAGTTGGTGAGTGGCGCGGCGGAGCAGCAGGCCGAGGAAGAGGGCGAGGTGGGTCTCACTCCGCTCGACCACTTCCTTCAGAAGGCCATGCTGGTGGCGGAGCTGGACAAGCTCGGTCCCGATGCGGATGCGGTGACGATGATGACGCTGCACAACGCCAAGGGTCTCGAGTTCCCCGTTGTGTTCATCACGGGCCTCGAGGACGGTCTCTTTCCCTTGGCAAAGGCGTTCGACGATCCCCCGTTGCTCGAGGAAGAGCGCCGACTCTTCTATGTTGGGATCACGCGCGCGGAGAAGAAGCTCTTCCTTACGCACGCCGAGGGCCGCACACGCAACGGTGAATACAAGCAGTCCAAGGCGTCGAGCTTCCTTCAGGCCATTCCAGAGTCGATGCTCGAGCAGCATAAGACGATCAAGGTGCGCAGCTCCGGCCGTTCGTTCATGCATTCGCTCGGCGGCGGCAGCCAGTGGGGCAACTCACGCGCACGTGGCGTGGATCATCCGGCGCGTGAGCAGTGGCTCGATGCCGAGAGTGCATTTCCGCCGAGTGCGTCGCAGCGTCGTCCGGGCACTCCGGTCACGCGTGTGGCGAAGTTCGACGAGGCGGAAGAATCACAGGACGCCGCAGTGATCGTGATCGGCGCGCGCGTGAAGCATCGCAAGTTCGGCAGCGGGATCATTGCCGAGTTGGCGGGGTCTGGCCGCGATCTCAAGGCGAAGATTGATTTCGATGACGAGGAGATCGGGCGGAAGACGCTGGTGGTCGCACAGGCGAATCTCGAGCGGGATATCGAGTAGGTGTCATCGTGCGGGAGCGTCAGCGAGTTGTGTTATCGCAGGAGCGTCAGCGAGTTGTGTCATCCCGCAGGAGCGTCAGCGAGTTGTGTCATCGCAGGAGCGTCAGCGAGTTGTGTCATCCCGCAGGAGCGTCAGCGAGTGTCGGGATCTAGTGTGCGTCACCAATAGCCAGGTATAATCGCCCCGACAGCGGATCCCGACACGCGCTGTCGCTCCTGCGGGATGACAACAATTTCATACTATCCATCGTCCCACATGCCCGTTTCCATCGACGACGTTCGACATATCGCTACGCTTGCGCGACTCGGACTCACCGACGAGCGCGCAGCCTCGCTCGTGGACGAGCTCAACACGATTCTCGGCCACATGGATGCATTGTCGAAAGTCGACACCGAAGGTGTGCAGGAGGCGATCGGTGTAGGCGCGCGCGGTACCCCGACGCGTAGAGATGAAGGCCCGCCGATTCCGCTCGAACGCTCACTGGATGGCTTCGCGCCGAGCCTGCGTGACGGACTGTTGCTCGTGCCGCGCTTGTCGTCGCACGAGGTCACGGAAGAAGCGTGAGCAACCGCGCGTCGTCCGCCGCCGCCATGCGCAACGCCGTCATGGCCGGCAACAGCTCGCCGACCGCTGCTGTCGCCTCCGCGATTGCGCGCGCGAACGACGTTGGCGCGGGACGCGATCAGCTCAACATCTTCGCGTGGACCAACGACGACGACGCGCGTGAGCAGGCGAAGGCGCACGTCGAGCTGATGAACGACACGACGCCGGGCTTGCTCCTCGGCGTTCCCGTCGCGATCAAGGACAACATCGCCACACTCACGCTGCCGACGACATGCGGCTCGCGGATTCTTGATGGATACGTGAGTCCATACGAGGCAACGGTGGTGCGCAAGCTGCGCGAGGCCGGTGCGATTCCGTTCGGCAAAACGAACATGGACGAGTTCGCGATGGGTTCGTCGACAGAGCACAGTGCGTATGGCCCAACGCGCAATCCACTGGCGCCCGATCGCGTGCCTGGCGGTTCGTCGGGCGGGTCAGCGGCGGCTGTTGCCGCGGGAATCGTGTCCGTCGCCCTTGGGTCGGAGACTGGCGGATCAGTGCGCCAGCCCGCGGCATTCTGTGGCGTCGTCGGCGTGAAGCCGACCTACGGTCGCGTGAGTCGCTTCGGACTCGTCGCCTTCGCATCCTCGCTGGATCAGGTTGGTGTGTTCGGCGCAACTGTTGACGATGCGGCGCGCGGCCTGCGTGTCGTTGCCGGATATGATTGGCTCGACTCGACGTCGGCCGAGCTCGATGTGCCGGAGTATCACGAGGCGAGCACGGCGACTGTACGGGGAATGGTGATCGGCAAGCCGAAGGAATATTTCCCGGACTCGCTCGATCCACGCATTCGTGTGCACTGCGATGCGGCGCTCGAACAGCTGCGCGCACTCGGCGCGGAGATACGAGAGGTCTCACTGCCGAACACTGCGATGGCGATTCCCGTCTATTACATCGTCGCGCCGGCAGAAGCGTCGTCGAACCTCGCGCGCTTTGACGGTGTGCGATACGGATTGCGCATCGAGGGCGATGGGCTGCGCGGTATGTACGAGGCCACACGCTCGCACGGCTTCGGGGCCGAAGTCACACGACGCATTCTCCTCGGCACATATGTACTCAGCGCGGGCTACTACGACGCGTACTATCGGAAGGCGCAGCAAGTGCGCACGCTCATCGCCGGCGACTTCAGTCGCGTCTTCGCCAGCGGCGTCGATGTGCTGTTCACGCCAACAGCGCCGACGACCGCATTTCCCATCGGCGCCATCTCCGATCCGTACGAGATGTACATGAGCGACATCTTTACCGTCACGGCGAATCTCGCCGGCGTGCCAGCGATGTCGCAGCCCATCGGACGTGTCGATGGCCTTCCCGTCGGTGGACAGTTCATCGCGTCGCACTTCGATGAGATGAAGATGTTCACCGCGGCGTACGCGCTCGAGCGCGCGCTCGGCGACAAGGTGCGCGCATGAGTAACGCCGAGGTGGACGCGCTTTCCGCCGATTGGGAAATGGTGGTCGGGCTGGAGGTGCACGTACAGCTCAAGACGCGCACCAAAGCCTTCTGTGCGTGCTCGACGGAGTTCGGTGCGCCGCCCAATCGCAATACGTGTCCGGTGTGTCTCGCGCTTCCCGGTGCGCTGCCCGTGCTCAATGCGCACGCCGTCGAGCTGGCGACGCGTACCTCGCTTGCGCTCAACTGCAGCGTGCAGCCGGTCTCCGTCTTCGCGCGCAAGAACTATTTCTATCCCGACCTGCCAAAGGGCTATCAAATTTCCCAGTTCGACAAACCGCTTGCGACGGATGGCTGGGTTGAGATTGGCGCGCGTGCGGACGGTTCGCCCATTCGCATTGGCGTGACTCGCGTGCACATGGAGGAGGACGCGGGGAAGTCGATCCACGACCGCTTTCCCGGCGTCACCGCCATCGATCTCAATCGCTCGGGCACGCCACTCGTCGAGATCGTGAGCGAGCCGGACATCCGCTCGTCGGAACAGGCGGGCGCCTATCTGCGCGTGCTCAAACAGATCCTCGAGTACATGGATGTGAGCGACGTCAGCATGGAGGAGGGAAGTCTTCGTGTTGACGCAAACGTCAGCGCACGACGTCGTGGGGAGACGAAGCTGGGCACCAAAGCCGAGGTGAAGAACATGAATTCGTTCTTTGGCGTGGAGCGCGCGCTCGAGATGGAATTCATCCGCCAGGCTCGCGTGCTGAAGAGTGGCGGGACCGTATTGCAGCAGACGATGTTGTGGGACGCGGGGAAGAACGAAGTGCGCCCAAGTCGCACGAAGGAAGGAAGCCATGACTATCGCTACTTTCCCGAGCCCGACCTGCCGCCGCTCGTCCTCGCGATTGATTGGATCGAGAAGATGAAGCACGATATGCCGGAGTTGCCGGCAGCGCGGCGCGCGCGCTTTGCGACTGATTACGGACTCGGCGAATACGACGTGGATGTGCTCACCGCAAATCCGCATCTCGCTGATTACTACGAGTCGGTGGCACGTGCATCGGACGATCCCAAGACCTCGGCGAACTGGGTGATGGGTGAGGTGCTCGCGCAGCTCAAGCAGAGCGAGGAGCGCATCGACGCGTTTCGAGTTCGTCCCGCTGATCTCGCACAATTGCTTGGTCTCGTGCGCGACGGCGTGGTCACGCTGACGTCGGCGAAGCGGATCTTCGTACGCATGATCGCGACCGGCAATCCTCCGGCGCAGATCGCCGAGCAGGAGGGACTCGTCAAGGTGGACGACACGTCGCAGCTCGACGCATGGCTCGATGAAGTCATCGCGGAGATGCCAGCGGAGGCGCAACGCTATCGCGACGGCGAGAAGCGATTGCAGGGCGTGCTGGTCGGTGCGGCGATGAAGAAATCGAAGGGGCGCGCGGACCCGAAGATGTTGAATCAGCTGCTCGTCGAGCGATTCACCGAGTAGATCGGCGCCGGTAACTTGCCGACGTAGCCCAATGATTTCGCGGGCAGGCCGAACTGCTTTTCCGCCTCTTCCTTCACCCGTTCATTGCCGCCGGCGCGCATCGCGTCGCGACGCACCTGCTTTGCGCGGCGAAGCGCATCGTCGCCCGACGGGTCGAGCGTGTACGGCGTCGACTGATCGAAGCGCACGAGCAGATCGATGATGTGATCGTACGAGTGATCGACATACCGCGCGACTTCCGCATCGGCGAGATCCCAGCGGCTGTTCTCCATCATCAGGCCGAAAATGCGCTGCCATCCTTCGTTGTCAGCCGCGTGCACCATGCCGCGGAAGATGCGACGATTCGTCTGCGTGCTGAAGATCGTGGGACTCAGGATACGATCGAGCAACCCGTCGGCGCGCGAGTGATCGAGCAGAATGAGATCGCGCGCCTGCCGCGCACACGCGGTGCCGAGATGCGTCTCGAAGCGACTCTCCCAGTAGCTATGCCCAAGTGACGACGTGCTCGCCGTGACCGCGAGCTGCTTCGGCACGAAGTGATTGTGCGCGATCGAGTCTGCGGCGAGATGCGCGAGGTAGCCGAGTGCAAAGGCACGCATCGGCTCGTCGGGCGCGGCGTCATGAATCTCGAGACCAACAGCCCACGAGTGACAATGCCGCCCGGTCGGGACGTACTTCTTCGCCATGCTCGTGTCCGCCGCGATTGACCCATACAGAAAATCGTATGGAAAGGCGCGCAGCAAATCGGCGATGTTGGCCGGCAGCAGGGAGAGCGACTTCAACACCGCTTCTCCGAGAAAAACGTGCGTACCCGGAGTCCACGCCCAGGCGGTGTGCGGAAAGAGCGCGACCAACACAAGCGCGACCGCGGCGAGTGTGCCGAGTCGCGCCAGTGTTTTCATGTATTGCCGCGTGCGGTCAGATGCCCATCCGCTTGCGCTGCTGGCGCAGCATGCGGCGAAGATCGCGAAGCTCGTGTTGCACGAAGCCATCGATGCGTTCACGCGCGTCGCCGACAGTCTCGCGCACGTCGTGCTCGATGCGATCCACCGGAATGCGATCGATGAGCTCACCGCCGTGCTCACGCGCCCATCGCGCGCCCGAAGCGCCGGCGCGGTAGGCCGACTTTCCGGCGACGGTAGCGCCGCGCAAAAGAGGCGCGACCGGTCGCTGGCCGGACGGACCGCGGCGAAGGAGAAGTGTCGCCGTCGCGCCGATCGCCGCCCCGATGAGGGCAGCAGTGAGCAGGTCGTACTGCGCGTCACGTCCATCCGCGTTGACGGGGGCGGACTCGCGGACGCGTGGCCCCCGCTTCGGGCGCATCGGGATCGTCGTAGCCATCATCGAGCTCCTGTGACGTCGGGAGCGGCGCGCGCTGCGCACCCTCCTCGTCGTCTTCATTGTGAAGCGAGGCGGCTCCCATGCGCACCCCGCGCACCGTGGACGCCGTCGCAACGAACATCTGCTCTGCTTCCTGTTGCACCACTTCCAGCAGCGCGTTGAACTCGTTCAACCGCTGCTCCGTGAGCGCCACCGCTTGCTGCAACCGCTGGTTCGCGCTCGCAATCGTCGCATGCACCTGCTGCACATCCGTTCGCACCGACGTCGTGATGTAATTCACGTTGTCGGCGATGGAGCTCGCCTGCCGCATCAGCGGATTCACGTCGCCGT
>JBDUCR010000289.1:0-2254 GCA_040003345.1 bacterium | reverse complement strand
CAGCACGAGGAAATGTACATTGTGCAGCGAGAGGAGGCGCAGGCCGAGTATTTCGTCGGTGAGGAAGAGGTGGCGTATGTAGGCGCGGGTGAACCGCTTGCAGGCCGCGCAGTCGCACTCCTGATCGAGCGGCCGCTTGTCCGCGCGAAACTCAGCGCGCTTGATATTCATGCGTCCGTTGCGCGTGAAGACTGCCCCATTGCGCCCCATCCGCGTCGGCGCGACGCAGTCGAACAGATCGACGCCTCGACGCACGCCTTCCACGAGATCTTCGGGAAAGCCCACGCCCATGAGATAGCGCGGACGATTCGTCGGCAGCACCTCGTGCACGTCTTCGAGAATGCGGTACATGTCCGGCTTGGCTTCGCCGACGGAGAGTCCGCCGATGCCGAATCCCCGCCAGTCGCCCATGTCACGGATGGCGGCGGCAGCTTCGCGACGGAGGTCCGCGTGGATGCCGCCCTGCACGATTGGAAACAACGCCTGTTCGCTGCGGCCCGAAATGGGGTCGTCGATGTTGAGCTGCTCGAATGCCGACCGGCAGCGCGCGAGCCAGCGTATGCTCCGCTCGCTCGCGTCGCGCGCGATGTGGGACTCGCTCTGTCCAGGGATGACGTGATCGAACTGCATGATGACGTCGGCGCCGAGGTTGCGCTCGATGCGCATGACGCTCTCGGGGGTGAAGCGGCGCTTCGATCCGTCGATGTGGCTGCGAAATTCGACGCCGTCTTCGTCGATCGTGCGCAGCGTGGCGAGCGAGAACACCTGAAATCCACCGGAGTCGGTGAGAATCGGGCGGTCCCACTGCATGAATTCGTGGAGGCCACCGAGCTCACGGATTAGTTCGTCGCCAGGCCGAAGGTGCAGATGGTACGCGTTGGCGAGAATCATCTGCGCATCCATGGCGCGCAGATCATCCGGGTCGAGCGCTTTTACGGTCGCGAGCGTGCCGACGGCCATGAACGCTGGCGACCGCACGACACCGTGTGGCGTCGTGAAGCTCGCAGCGCGCGCGGCGCCGATCGTTTTTTCAAGCGTGAAGTCGAAGCTCAAGTAAAAACCTATTCGTACCCGACTATTGGTGAGGCACCGCAGGTCCCGACACTCGCCTACGGCTCCTGCGGGATGACCATCGTATGCATCCGTCACGCGATGGCCGTCGCGTCGCCATCCTATGCATCCATCACACGATGGCCATCGCGTCGCCGTATGAGTAAAAGCGATATCGCTCAGCGATCGCCTCGTGATACGCGCGCATCGTGAGCTCGTAGCCAGCGACCGCCGCCACGAGCATGATGAGCGTGGAGCGCGGAAGATGAAAGTTGGTGATCAGCGCGTCTACCGCGCGCAGCGTTTGTGGTGGACGAATGAAGATACGCGTCTCGCCATCACCGGGAGCTACGGCGCCGTCAGCGAAGGCACTCTCGAGCGTGCGAACCGTCGTAGTTCCAACTGCCCACACACGGTGGTTGTACTGCCGCGTCGCACGCCAGAGCTCCGCCGTCTCGACAGGAACCGTGTACCGCTCTTCGTGCATCACGTGCTCGGCCGGATCGCTCACCTCGACTGGCTTGAACGTTCCTGCGCCGACGTGAAGGACCACTTCGCCGCGTCGCACGCCCTTCTGCTCGATCTCGTCCAGGAGCTCGGGAGTGAAGTGCAGTCCGGCGGTCGGCGCGGCGACCGAACCCGCTTCCTTCGCGTAAACGGTCTGGTATCGCCCGACGTCGGCTGCAGCGTCCTTGCGGTCTATGTACGGCGGCAGCGGAACGTGTCCATGCGCTTCGATCGCAGATTCAATTCCGCTCTCGGCGCGAAGCTGCACGATGCGTGTGCGGCGCTCGGTGACGCTCACGATCTCGGCGGAAAAGCCCGGCGCGAACTCGACGACGCGACCGGGCTTGAGCTTTCCGCCTGGCGACACCATCGCTTCGTAACGTCCGTCGCCGAGAGCGGAGAGCAGAAAGATTTCGGCGGGTGCGCCGGAGCCGAGGCGTGTGCCGAGGAGGCGGGCTTTCACGACCTTCGATCGGTTGACGACGACGAGGTCGTTCGGTGCGAGGAGCTTTGGAAGATCTCCAAAGTGTTGATGCGCGATGGTGCCGGTGGCGCGGTCGAGAACCATCAGGCGGCTTGCGTCTCGTCGCGCGAGTGGCGCTTGCGCGATGAGGTCGGGCGGGAGGTCGAAGTCGTAGTCGGAGGTGAGGTCGCCGCGCATCGACCAAAGCTAGTCGGCCGTCATCGTGCGGGAGCG
>JBDUCR010000099.1:0-7514 GCA_040003345.1 bacterium | reverse complement strand
CGGATACGCGCGGCGGCGGTCACCCGCACCGCGCAGCGCGTGCGCGAAGGCGTCGGGTACGTGAGTGAGGATCGGAAGGGAGAAGGCCTCGCGCTACCGATGTCGATTGGTGACAACCTCTGCGCGACGCGACCGACGTTTGCCGTGCGAACCCTCGGCCTCCTCGATCTTGCGAAGCAAGCGAAAGAGGCGCGCCGGTGGATCGCCGAGCTCCGAGTTCGCGCGCACTCGCCGCGCCAGCCGGTTCGCGCGCTGTCGGGAGGCAACCAGCAGAAGGTGGCGATCGGTCGTCTCCTGCATCAACAGGCGGAAATCCTGCTCCTCGACGAGCCCACTCGCGGCATCGACATCGGGAGCAAAGCCGAGATCTACGACATCATCGCGCGCCAGGCGGACGCCGGTTGCGCCGTGCTGTTCGTCAGCTCCTACTTGCCGGAACTGTTCGGCATCAGCGACCGAATCGCCGTCATGTGTCGAGGACGGCTGTCGGAAGCGCGGCCGGTGGCGGAGTGGTCGCCTGAGTCCGTGATGGCAGCCGCCATCGGCAACTGATCGCCCTTCCGCCATCTTCTCAGCGTTCCGGCATTTCCGTACGTTCTCCATCGGACGACTACGAGGTGTCGCATGCAGAATGGATGTCGATTGCTGAATGTTGCGTTACTCGCCGGACTGGCTGTGCTCGCCGGTACGCCTGCGGCATACGCGCAAGCGCCCGCGCCATCAGCCAACAATCCGGCTGACGTCCACTTCATGACGGGGATGATTCCCCACCACGCCCAGGCGGTACTCATCGCGGGTTGGGCCGAGTCGCACGGTTCGCGAAGTGACGTCCGTGTGCTCTGCGAGCGCATCGTCGTCGGCCAGCGCGACGAGATTGCGTTGATGCAGTACTGGCTTCGCCAGCACGGCGAGCCTGTGCCCGACGCGAAGGCGACGCACATGAAGATGAAGATGAACGGCATGGATCACGACATGCTCATGCCGGGCATGTTGAACGACGAACAGCTCGCTGCGCTCGACAAGGCGCGCGGTGCAGACTTCGACCGGTTGTTCCTCGAAGCCATGATCGCTCATCACAGCGGCGCGGTCAGCATGGTCGATGACCTCCTCGCTTCGGTTGGCGCTGGCAATGACGACATGGTGTATCGTTTCGCATCTGACGTCTACGCCGACCAGACCACCGAAATCGAACGCATGACAAAAATGCTCGCGACGGTGACCGCCGCCGGTCGCCTCTGATCGCCTGCTCGAGAGCAACGCACGAATTCCTGCACGCCGACACTCCAACACACTTCTCAACGTGAAATCACATCCGCTACTCGTCGCGACGCTTGCCACCGGCCTGCTGTACGCCGCGGCATGCGCAACGACGTCCTCCTCTGCGACGTCTGGAACGAGCATGGCGTCGATGTCGCCAAGCTCCGATCCGCGCGTCGGGTTGCGCCCGGGCACAATGGCGAAGTGGCCCAAGGACACCACGAAGCATGTCATCGTGACCCCCGCTGCCGAGGCCGCGTGGAACATGCGCCTGCTGTCGAATCAGCCGCCGGCGGAGCCATTCATCGGCGTCACGCATTCCGATCTCGCCTTCACCGGCAAGTATGCGATTCAGGGGAACTACGACGGCTATCAGGTCTGGGACATCTCCAATCCGGCGGCGCCCAAGCTGTTCGATGAATACGTCTGCCGCGGCTCGCAGAGCGATGTCTCCGTCTATCAGAAACTGATCTTCGTCTCGGGCGAAGCAGTGAGCGGCCGTCTCGATTGCGGTCTTCAGGGCGTGCAGGACTCCGTTAGTCATGAGCGGTTCCGCGGCATTCGAATCTTCGACGTCAGCGATCTCCAGAAGCCCAGGTACGTCGCGAGCGTGCAGACATGCCGAGGCTCGCATACGCACACGGTGGTGGAAGATCCGAACGACAAGGCGAACGTCTACATCTACGTGTCCGGCTCGGCGGGTGTGCGTCCGGCAGCAGAGCTGCCCGGCTGCGTCGATCTTGCGCCTGATCAGGATCCGAACGGCGAGCAGTTCCGCATCGAAGTCATTCAGGTTCCACTTGCACATCCGGAGCAGGCGCACGTCGTGACGAAGCCGGGCATTCTTACCGCGCTCGCGCCGGCGCCGAGAAACGCCGGTCGTACGACGGCCGATTCGATCGACCGCGCGGCGCAAATGGCAGCGCGTGGTGCGGGACGCGGTGGCCCGCAGCGTCCGAACCGCGGCCCGCAGGTTCCTCGCGGTCCGGTGCAGTGCCATGACATCACCGTGTACCCAGCCGTCGGTCTCGCTGGTGGCGCATGCGGCGGCTATGGATTGTTGCTCGACATCAGCGACGTGCAGAATCCCAAGCGTCTTTACGCCGCCGCCGATTCGAACATGTCCTTCTGGCATTCGGCCACCTTCAACAACGACGGCACCAAGGTGCTCTTCAGCGACGAATGGGGCGGAGGCTCGGCGCCGCGTTGCCGCTCGACGGACAAGTACGAGTGGGGTGCGGACGCACTTTTCACGATCGAGGACAAGAAGGCTGTTTTTCACAGCTACTACAAGATGCCTGCGGCGCAGACGTCATTCGAGAATTGCGTGGCGCACAACGGCTCGCTGATTCCGATTCCCGGTCGCGACGTGATGGTTCAGGCGTGGTATCAGGGCGGAGTATCCATCTTCGACTGGACCGACGTCGCGCATCCGAAGGAGATCGCGTTCTTCGATCGCGGTCCGATCGATACGGCGACGGCCGGCGCGAGCGCGGGATCATGGTCGATCTACTGGTACAATGGCGTGATGGTCAGCAGCGAGATCGGTCGCGGCCTCGACATCTTCGAGCTGACACCGAGCGCGTTCATCTCGCAGAACGAGATCGATGCGGCGAAGACCGTGCACTTCGATTACCTCAACGTGCAAGGCCAGCAGAAGATGGTGTGGCCAGCGAGCTTCTCGCTGTCGCGAGCGTATCTCGACCAGCTCGAGCGTAATCGCGGGCAGGCTGCCGACAAGATCGCGTCGGCGCGCGCGGGTCTGGCGAATGCGGAGAAGTTGACGGGGCAGGCGCGGAAGGATGCGCTCAGTGCGTTGACGGCCACGCTGCATGGGGATGCACAAGGGGCGACTGATGCTCCCAGGGCGCACAAGCTGGCGTTCTCGGTTGGGGATTTGGCGAAGCAGTAAGGATCGTTGAACGTGAGGTAGCAGAAACGCGGGTCCGGTGCTGCCGGGCCCGCGTTTTCGTATGCGGCACATGATTCGGTGGCGCCGCCCGGACACGCAATCCACGCTCCGTGGGTCGCGAAAGATTCCACAACCATTCTTCCGACGATTGGTTGACAAGCAAACAGCTTGCTGCAACTCTCCCAGCCGCCCACCTTCTACGAGCAAGCCCTCGCCGCGTCGTGCGCGGCTCACCCGAGCCAGCTGCTGATTGTTAGTTGACGCTGGTACACAACCGGTTGCAGCGGATGCGAGTAAATAGGTTTGTCCTACTTGGGCTGAGCTTCGGCGTGGCGACGTCCAGTCTTTCTGCTCGCACGTTGGTGACTGACGCACGGGTCATTTCCGCCGCAGCGTTGCACGCGGCCGAAATGCGCACGTTAGAACAATGGACTACACCCTGGCGCGCGAAGCTCAGCCGCGCACCCAACGATCGGCCGGCATTGTTTGCCGTCGCTGCAGCCGAGCGACTGCGCTATCGCTACCAGCAGGCTGATTCACTGTACGCGCGCGTGATTGCGCTCGGTGCCGACGACACGTTCGCGCGTCAGGCGCAACTCATGCGCCTGTCGATGAGCGCGGTGCAGGGACGTCCAGGTTCGGCCGCACAACAAGCGCTCGCGATTGCGCAAGCAGCACTGAGCACCGCAGACACACTTACTGCGCTGGACGCACTGCTCTTTCATTCCGGCTTGGTATTGCGCTCCAATGGCCCCGCAGCAGCAGCCGCAGTGCTCTCCCGTGGCGACACACTGTCATGGAAACGCGAACCCGCACTCGATGCCGCCTCGCGATGCCGACTGGCAACCGTGCGATCCCGCTTGGGTGCGCGTGACGATGCACGACGGCTGGCCCGCGAAGGCGAAGCGATTGCCCTGCGCGCCGGTCTCGAACGTCAGGCAGGCAACTGTCTCTTCACATTGCTGACGGATTTTGCGCGCGCTGGACTCTCGGACTCGCTGGGAACCCCCATGCGTCGCACGATCGAGATCCAGCAACGCACCGGCGACATGAGTGGCCTTGCCGCCACGAGACAGTGGGCCGGTTACTACGCAATCGCGACTGGGCACTACCAAGAGGCGCAGCGCCACCTCGTCATTGCGTGGGACGCGGCAGTCCGCGCCGGTTCTGCGGACGGGAAGGCATGGACGGCCCTCAATCGTGCATCACTCGCGCTTGACTTTTTCGATGGTGCTGCGGCACAGAGCTGGCTTGGACAGACAGACTCGCTGATGCGGGCGCTTGGTGATCTCAACGGCAGTTTGCAAGTGGCGCGGATGCGTGCACGACTCGCCGTGGCCACGGGCGATACCGCCTCGGCGCATAGGCATCTGCGCGATGCGACGGCGCTGGTGGAGCGACTCGGTGATCCGTTCACGACGATGGGGGTCATGGCGTCGAAAACCCAACTCGCCGTGAGCGAAATGCGTTTGGACGATGCCGAGGCACTGCTCACCGCCGAATTAGCCTTTATCGATAAGAATGCGCTCAATGGCTGGCGCGCCGCATCGAGCGCCGCACGCGCTGCGCTGTTCTTGCGGCGTGGCAACGGGCGCGAGGCGGAGCGGTTGCTGGTGCCGATCATCGACGGCTTGGACCCCACGCAGCATGAATATCGGCATGAGCTCGAAGTCAAGCGCGCGCTAGCGATGGCGTTGAACGGCAACATGCGAGGGGCCGCCCGCGTCGCCACCGACGCTGCGAGGTCGTTCGATCAGTGGCGCGCCTCGCTGAGTGACAGCACCCTCAGACTTTTGACAGTGGAGTCTCAGCGAGACAATGGGCCGTTCATGTCGGCGTTGATTGCGCGTCTCGCCGATGGCGGCGAGGTGGACGTCGCGTTTTCGCTCACCGAACGCCAGCGCGCGCGTGACTTACGCGACCGACTCTTGCTGGCGTCGGCGTGGCAGGAACCCGGCCCAACACACAACAGCTCTGAATCACAGACGTGGCGCGAAACGGATTCCGTCGACGTCGCCGCATTGCAGCGGACGATCCCCGATACGACAACCGCGCTCGTCACCATGGACGCGGGGGGAGACGGTGAGCGCGGCACGGCGTTCGTGCTCACGCGGGGAGCGTTGACGGGTCACGCGATCGCTTCCCAGAACGTCGTGGCTCCGCGAGTTCGCCGGCTGGTATCGCTGCTCGAAGCAGGTCGTGACGCTACGACCGAGGCTCAGGCACTCGGCGACATGTTGCTTACGCCCATCATGCCGCGACTCACGCGGGCGGGCATTACGCGCATCGTCTTCATTCCTGAAGGTGTCCTGCATCGACTGCCATTCGATGTGCTGCGCCTGCCCGACGGACGCACCGTGCTCGAACGATTCGAAACTGCCGTGGCCCCATCGGTGACCGTACTCGCTCGGCTTCGTGCATCGGCATCTCGAACGCGACCAGTGCCCCAGGTATTGGCGATCGCTGACCCTTCCAGTGGCGTGCGATCGTCATCGCGCGCGTCACGTGCGTTCGGCGCGGATTCGTCGTTTGGCGCACGATTGCTGGTCACGGTGTTTGGCGTGGGCGCGTATCCGGCGCTGGCAGGGACTCGGGACGAAGTCGCTCACGTACAACGCGCACTACCTGGTACCACCATTCGGACTGGCGATCGCGCACTGGAGTCGATGTTCAAGCGCGAAGCGGCGACGTACGACGTGCTGCACTTTGCGACACATGCCGTCGTTGATGAGTGGTCCGGAGCGCGCGCGGCGCTGGTGCTCACGGCAGGCGAAGGCGACGACGGGTTGCTCGACAGCGGAGAGATCGCTGGTCTTCGCCTGAACGCGTCACTCGTGGTCTTGTCGGCGTGCAGGACCGTGGGCGGTGAAGTACTGGCCGGCGAAGGAGTGCGGGGGCTCACGACAGCATTTCTGCAAGCTGGTGCACGTACGGTGGTGGCGACCTCGTGGCGTGTGAATGATCGTGCGGTCGTTCCGCTGGTGAGCGATTTCTACGATGCGTTGGCGCGCGGCGCGCCAGTCGGCGCAGCACTGCGTCAGGCGCGGCTGGTCGCGATGCGTCGTGGTGCGCCAGTGTCAACGTGGGGCGCGTTCTCGATTGTGGGTGATCCGTGGCGACGCGTGACGTTTGCTCACTGATCGCCGAGGCCATCGTCAAGGTTCCTTAAGCAGACGAATGCGTGTCAGCGCCGAACGCCGCTCGTTACCGTCGCCTCGTCGTGCGGTCACCATCCAGTCAAATGTGCTCGCGGTCTTAACCCGAGCGAGTTCGTCGTCGGTCAGTGAGATGGTGGTGTCGGGAGTAATGCGTGACACGAGCACTGCGTTGGTCGTATCGAGCAACTCAATCGTGTACGCGCTGGCGCCGGGCACACTCTGCCAAGTGAATGCGCGGACGGATGCGAGCGGCATTGCTTCAACCATCACTGGTGCTACCAGCGTGACTTCACCGTCGTTACCGCGCACCACGAATGCGTCGCTGCCTGTGCTGCGCGTGCGTCGCCAGGCCTCACCGACAAGAGCCACGGCCAGCAGCGCTGATGCGGCGACGAGCAGGCGCGAGCGCGACCATCCCGCGAATAACGGGAATGCAACGCGCGTTGAATGACGCACGAGGTCCGCTTTTTCGGCGGCAACCGTAACCGTGCGAAGCAGGTCAAACTCCGGTCGGCAATGTGCGCACGACAGCACGTGGTCGAGCGTCGCGACATCACGCGCGTGCTCAGCGCCGGAATGGCCGAGGCCCCGGGCGACTGCCTCGAGCAATTCCGGTGACGGGCAGTTGGATCGATCGGCGCCGGTGTGCGCTTTCGTATGTGCTGCGTAGGCGTCGCGCAACGGATCGCTGTTCATCCGCCCTCCGGCCAACGGTAGCCTTCGCGAACCAGGTGGTCGCGCAGGTCCTGCATACCACGATATAAGAGATTCCGAACACTGCCCTCGGAGCGGCCAAGCAGCGACGTGATCTCCTCACGCTCGTAGCCTGCGAGATGCAACCGTACGATGATGGCACGAGCTTCGGGCATCGTCGCCAAAGCGCTCGCTATTGCCGTGCCAAGATCTGCCGCCATCAGGCCGTCGTCAGTGCGAGTGGCGGTCGCCGCGTTCGCAGCCGCGACCGACTCGATTGTTGACTCCCGATTCCACGTGCGACGGCGCTTTCGCACCATGTCCACTGCCGCCGCCATCGCCGTCCGATACACATATGACGTTGGCAGGCGCTCAATCTCCTCACTTTTTCCTTGGGCCTGCCACAGACGCACCCGCACCTCCTGAATGAGCGCATCGAGATCGTCATCGAGCACGCCATGGCGTGCGCCCACCGACCGCAGCATGCGCCCGAA
>JBDUCR010000299.1:0-7540 GCA_040003345.1 bacterium | reverse complement strand
TACCAGCCGAGATGCTTGCGGAACTCGATCGCCGCGCCGCGCGGATCCGTTTCGTACGCCATCACTTTGCGCGCGTGATCGAGCGCGATGGCGAAGCGCTCGGACACCGGCGGTGCCGGACGCTTGGGACGGCCGGCCATGAGATCCTTGACCTGGTTGAAGATCCATGGCTGACCGTATGAGCCGCGTGCGATCATGATGCCCGCACATCCCGTCTGCTGATGCATGCGCACGGCATCCTCGGCGGTCTTGATGTCGCCGTTGCCGAGCACGGGAATTTCGAGTGCGGCGGAGACTGCGGCGATCTCCTCCCACCGGGCGCTACCCGTGTACATCTGCGTGCGGGTGCGCGGGTGTAGCGCAAGCACGCGCGCACCGGCGTCCTGGCAGCGAAGACCGATCGTGACCGGATCGCGCATCTCTTCGTTCCATCCGCTGCGAATTTTGCACGTGACCGGCAGATGCGTCGCCGAGGCAACGGAGCGAATGACTTGCTGGACGAGATCGAGATCGCGGAGGCATCCCGAGCCGCCGTTGCGTCGCACCACCTTCTTAACGGGACAGCCGAAGTTGATGTCGATGAATTCGGGCTGGAATACGTCGGACACGAAGCGCGCCGCTTCACCCATCGCGACCGGATCAGCGCCGAAGATCTGGACGCCGATAGGACGCTCGCCTGGTCCGAAGCTGAGCTTGTGAATGGTCGCTTCGTTCTCACGCCGAATGCCTTCAGCCGAAAGAAATTCCGTGACGACGACGTCAGCCCCGTGCTCGTGACACAGCTGCCGGAATGGTGATTCCGACACGCCGGCCATGGGCGCGAGGTAGAGGGGAACGGTGACGTCGAGGGCAAACGGGAAGCGCATCGTTGAAAGTTACCGAGTCGCGGAAGTCGAAGCAACGACTGCGTTTGACAATCACCAGCGCGCGCGGGTACGTTTCGCGGTTCGATCATGAAGGCAGGCCGCGCCGCGGCCTTTGGCACTGCTCAAGCACTGGATCCTGCGAGATGGAACTGCGCGAGTTCTTCAGCGAAGACGCAATCAAGCTCGAGCTCGAAGGGGAGACGAAGGACGACGTCCTCAAGGAGCTCATCGGCCTGCTCAAGCTGGACGAGAAGTCCGAGGGCATGCTCTACAAGATGCTGAAGCGGCGCGAGAATCTCGGATCGACGGGAATCGGGCGAGGCATCGCGATCCCCCATTGTCGATCGCTCGTCGTCAACAAGCTTCGCGTGGCGTTCGGACGCAAGCCGCACGGCATGGATTTCAAGGCGATTGACGAGAAGCCCGTGAACTTCTTCTTTCTCATCGTCGCGCCGCCGCTCGAGGTATCGAACCAATACCTGCCGGTGCTGGGCAAGATCGCCCAGTTCTCCAAGGAGCCTGACGTTCCGCAGCGCCTGCTCGGATTGACCGAGCCACTGCAGTTCCTCGAGTTGCTGAAGGAGAAGGGCGTCTGATCGCTGGGAGCTGCGAGCCGCGTCAAAACTCGATCATCACCATGAGTCCGAATGTGGCGAGCATCGCGACGCAAAACAGCGCGAAGTACGTCGTAGCGACGAGAGCCGTTCGACCAATCGCCCCTCCGAGACTGACGTCGTAAACCGTCCGCATCGATCGCACGAGATACGTGACGATCGCACCGATGCAGACAAGCGGTACGATGATGTGGACGGGCAGCGATAGCGTGAATCGTCGCACGAACATGAGCGCGAGCACCAGAAATACGAAGGCGTGTGTGTGAAGCGCGAATGCAAGATGCTGCGGAAATCGCCGTCGGCTGCGGCGCATGGCGAACATCACGAGCGCAGCGAACAGCGGCACGAGCACGAACATCGTCTTTGGAATTGCTGCAGCGAGATGCGTTGGAATCTCCGCACGATGCCGGAGGGCATTGCCGAAATGCTTCCCGAAGACTCGTCCAACCCATCGGCCCTTCTTCGCCATCTTATCGAGCGAGGCAAGGGCGAGTGCCGTGTCGGTCTGTGCGACAGTGATGGGACCGAGCTGCGTGCTGAGGCCAGATCCATTCGTGATCATACGCGGCGGCGGCACAATCGCGCCGACGAAAAAATACAAAATGCTGCACGCGAGGTAGAGGCGCAGCGGTGAGATGTAGCGGACGCGTTTCCCGCCAAGGTATTCTTGCGTCAGCGCACCGGGCTTCGTGACAAGCAGGCGAAACGTCGTCACCAGCTTCCCATCCCAGTGGAAAAATTCCTCGGCGAGCTCGCGAAGGAATTCACGCAGCGTGGGATCAGGATCAATGGTGTGCTGTCCGCACTCCGGACAATACTCGAGCTGAACGTTCGTCCCGCAGTTGAGGCACGGATTCGAGGCGGCAACCGACTGCGGTGGCGTGAGCGCACCTCCTCCTGGCCCGCGCGCCACCGTCCGGCGCTCGGCGATTCGCTGCTCCTCGCCGCTCACTCCCACTCGATCGTGGCGGGCGGTTTGGAGCTCACGTCATACACGACGCGGTTGACGCCATCGACTTCGCGGATGATGCGATCGCTGATGCGCGCCATGACTTCGTGTGGGAATGGATACCAGTCGGCAGTCATACCGTCCGTGCTGGTGACGGCGCGAAGCGCGACGACGTTGTCGTACGTTCGCTCGTCGCCCATGACTCCCACGCTGCGCACCGGAAGAAGAACGGCGAAGGCCTGCCAGATCTCGTCGTACAGGTTGGCTCGGCGAATCTCCTCCAGATAGATCGCATCCGCAAGACGCAGTACCGCGAGCGCAGGTTCACTCACAGCGCCGAGTACGCGAATGGCCAGACCAGGGCCGGGAAATGGATGCCGCCCCACCATCTCTTCGGGCAGACCAAGCTCGCGGCCCACGTTGCGCACTTCGTCCTTGAACAGCTCGCGCAGTGGCTCGATGAGCGCGAACTGCATTCCAGGCTTCAGCCCACCAACGTTGTGATGCGTCTTGATCGTGACCGACGGTCCGCCCGTCGGTGACGCGCTCTCGATCACGTCTGGGTAGAGGGTGCCCTGCACCAGAAACTTCGCGTTCGTTCCCGCATTCGCCGTCGCTTCCTCGAAGACGTCGATGAAGGTGTGGCCAATCGCGCGACGCTTCGCTTCGGGATCTTCGATGTTCTCGAGCGCGGCGAGAAAGCGGCTGCCCGCGTCGATGGTGACGAGCTTGATGCCGAGGTGGCGGCCCATCGTCTTCTGTACTTGTTCGCGCTCATGGAGCCGCAGCAAACCCGTGTCGACGAAGACGCAGGTGAGTCGATCACCGATCGCGCGATGCACGAGTGCGGCGGCGACCGACGAATCTACGCCACCGGACAATCCACAGATGACCTGCGAGTCGCCGACGAGTGCGCGGATCTTCGCCACTTCATCTTCGATAAATGCACCGGGAGTCCAACTTGGCGTCGCACCACACACGTCGAAGAGAAAATTCGCGATGATCTCGTTGCCACGCGGAGTGTGCGCGACTTCGGGATGGAACTGCACACCGTAGATGGGGCGCGACTCGTGCTCGATGGCTGCGATCGGATTGCCCTTGCTTTCCGCGGTGATGCGAAAGCCCGCCGGTGGCGTCTCGACGTGATCGCCATGACTCATCCAGACGGTCGCACTCTCGTGCTGATCGAAGCCACGGAACAACGGACTTTCACGCGTCGGATGAATTTCATCGCGGCCGTACTGCCGTTGTCCGCCACGAATGACCTCGCCGCCGTGCAGATACGAGATGAGCTGCATCCCGTAGCAGACGCCGAGTACCGGCGCGATGTCGAAGAGCGCGAGATCGGCGCTTGGCACGTTGTCGCCATAGACCGAGTTGGGACCACCACTCAGAATGATGCCGGTGGGTTTCCACTCGCGGATCCACTCGACGGAGCGTGTCGGTGAATGTATTTCGGAATAGACTCTCGCCTCGCGTACGCGGCGGGCGATCAGTTGTGTGAACTGCGAGCCATAGTCGATGATCAGGATTCGGCTTTGCGCCGTCATGTCGTCCAGTGCGCGGGGTCGAGGCTGAGGAATTCCACTGTCTTGTCGTCGAGATCGAGGATCGCGGCCTTCGGCGTGCCGAAGAGCCAGCCGCACGACTCGCCAGGATTGACGATGAGCGTGTCGCCACGCGTCTTCATCTCCTGCTGATGCGTGAAGCCATGCAGCACGATGCTGTGCGCTTCGATGCTCCGCGGCTGTACGTCGCCCAGGTCGTGCACGACGAGGATGCGCTGGCCATTCAGATCGAAGCTGTGCGGCCCCTCGAACAACTCGGCGCCGAATCCTGCGGTTGCTTTCGCGAGCAAGCCCTGTGTATCGCCATCGTTGCGACCGAACACGCCGGCGAGCGACATGCTCGCTTCCTCGATTGGCCGGAGCGCGAAGGGTGCACAATAATCACCGGCGTGCAGCAGCATGGAGACGCCACTGGCCTGCATGATGCGAACGAACTCGGCAATCGCCGGAATTCGGTCGTGACTATCGGCCATCAGTCCGACACGCATCAGCCATCCCTCCACTGTGGGTCTTCCTGCTCGAGATGCACCAGATCCTCATACTTCTCACGCGCGGTCGTCACGGCAAACCGATCGCCGTCGACGAGCACTTCCACACCGCGCGGGCGCGAGTTGTAGTTGGATGCCATGACGTAGCCGTACGCTCCTACATCATAGACAGCCAGGAGGTCTCCGGCGTTGGCGTCGTCCATTTGCCGGTCGAGCGCGAGGAAGTCGCCACTCTCGCAGACCGGACCAACGACGTCGGCCGTCATCTGCGTGGTCGTGTCGCGCACCGCCTCGATGCGATGGAACGCATCGTAGTGCGACGGACGCAGCAACTCGGTCATGCCCGCATCCGTGATGAGGAACTGGCGTCCGCCGCTGCGCTTCCGATACAGAACACGCGTCAACAGCACGCCGGAGTTGCCAACGATGAAGCGACCTGGCTCCATCAGCAGCGTGAGTCCCGTTGGTTGAATTCGTGACGTGAGCGCGCGCGCAAAGCGATTGAGATCGGGCGGCTCCTCTTCATCGTAGCTGACGCCGAGACCGCCGCCGATATCCAGGTACTCGAGCGTGTCGATGCCATCACTCTTCAAGCTGCCAAGCAGCTCGATGAGTCGCTCCGTACCGTCGAGATATGGATCGAGACGGAAGAGCTGCGACCCGATATGCATATCCAGCCCGAGCAGTCGCGTGTTCGGCAGTTCTGCAGCGATGCGTGCCGTTGCGTGCACTTCGTCAAAGGGAACACCAAACTTTGCGCCCTTTTCGCCGGTCTTGATGTATCGATGCGAGCTGTCGACAGTGACTTCCGGATTCACGCGAATGCCGACCGGTGCGATCAGGTCAAGCTCTCCGGCGATCCTGTCGAGCAAACGGATTTCCGCTTCCGATTCCACGTTGATCAGCAGCACCCCAGCCTCGAGCGCTTCGCGCAGCTCGCGTTCCGTTTTGCCGACGCCGCCGAAGATGACGTCTTTTGCATTGAAGCCGGCGCGCAGCGCGCGAAACAACTCGCCGCCCGACACGACGTCGACACCGGCGCCGAGCTCGCGCAGAACGTTCAGCACTCCGCGATTCGAGTTCGCCTTGAGCGTGTAGTGGATGCGGTGCGGCATCGACGACAGCGCTCCGTCAAGCTTCTGAAAGCGGTCGCGCACGACGGCCGCACTATAGACGTATGCCGGCGTGCCGACCTCAGTGGCAATGACGTCGAGCGAGACGCCCTCGCACGTAAGCGCGCCATCCACGCGCGCGAAGCCGGAGGTCAGTACGCCTTGGCCCACAGTGCCTCGTCAGTAGAAGGACGACCGCATTTGAGGCACGTCGTTGGCGCCTCTGCGGACCGGAACTCTTCGTCGGGAAGGCAGCGGATCGTCGCCTTCGTCTCTTCCTTGATCGCGGCTTCGCAGGCGGCGTCGCCACACCAGCCGGCATATACAAAGCCGCCCGGACCTTCCATCAGTTGACGGAACTCGTCGTACGAAATGCGATTGCGCACACTGTTGGCTTCTCGGCGATCAAATGCCGCGGTGAACATGTCGCGCTGCATCTTCGACAAGGTCTCCACCACATCCTCGCCGAGTGAGTCGAGAGACAAAGGGCGCTTTTCCTTCGTGTCCCGACGCACGAGCACGCCCTGATTCGCCGCAAGATCACGAGGACCGAGCTCGAGGCGCAGCGGAATGCCGCGCAACTCCCATTCGTAGTACTTCGCACCGGGCTTCATTCCGTCGCGCGCATCGATGTGGACACGAATGCGCGATATGTCGCGACGATCCCATGCGCCGAGCGACTTGGCGATGCGATTCGCGGCCTCGAGCACAAGTGTCCGCTCTTCGTCCGAACGATAGATCGGGACGATGACGAGCTCGATTGGCGCGAGCAGCGGCGGTACGCGAAGGCCGCTGTCGTCGCCGTGCGTCATGACGAGACCACCGACCATTCGTGTGGAGACGCCCCAGCTGGTGTTCCACGCGTACTCCGTGCTCCCCGATTCACTCTGGAAGGTAAGGTCGAATGCCTTCGCGAAGTTTTGTCCCAGGTTGTGTGACGTGCCCGCCTGGAGCGCTTTGTTGTCTTGCATCATCGCTTCGAGCGCGTAGGTGCGCAGCGCGCCGGCGAACTTCTCCGACTCCGTCTTGCGTCCCGTCACGACGGGCATCGCGATGTAGCCCTCCATGAAGTCGCGATAGATGCCGAGGATCTTGAGCGCTTCCTCTTCGGCTTCGTCGTGCGTAGCGTGCGCAGTGTGGCCTTCCTGCCAGAGGAATTCCGTTGTGCGCAGAAAGAGACGCGTGCGCATTTCCCAGCGCACGACGTTTGCCCACTGGTTGATCAGCAGCGGGAGATCACGATAGCTCTGCACCCACTTGGCGAACATCGAATAGATGATCGTCTCCGATGTGGGGCGCACCACGAGCGGCTCCTCGAGCTTCTTGCCGCCACCATGCGTGACGACGGCGAATTCATGCGCGAAGCCCTCGACGTGCTCCTTCTCCTTGTGGAGATAGGACTCCGGGATGAAGAGCGGGAAGTACGCGTTCTGGTGTCCCGTTGCCTTGAACATGTCATCGAGAGCGCGCTGCATGCGCTCCCAGATGCCATAGCCGTTGGGACGGATGACCATGCACCCCTTTACGGGCGAGTAGTCCGCCATCTCGGCCTTCAGCACGACCTCGTTGTACCACGCGCTGAAGTCTGTTGCACGCGTCGTGAGCTTCTTGTCGTCAGCCATTCGTTGCGTCGTCGTTCGAGAGTGTCACAAATTCCCTTGCACCGCTCGCCTGCGCGGCCTTCTTCTGCTTGTTCAACGATTGTGGGCGCAGCGCATACTCCACTGCGTGTCCGGCAGCGCGACGTCGCGCAACCTCGATCATCACCTGCTCGAGCGGTGTGTCTTCGTCGGCAGCGAGCCAGAAGTCTGCTGCGTTGCTCGCGGGCGTCATCAAACCCTTCGCGCGGAGCAATTCGCCGAGCACGACGTCGCCCATTCCGAAACCAAGCGCCGGCATGTCGGCACCGCCGAGCGACTGCAGCAGCGTGTCGTAGCGTCCAC
>JBDUCR010000461.1:0-7541 GCA_040003345.1 bacterium | reverse complement strand
CCGGCGATGCTGGTGAACCACCTCCGGGCTCCGCGCTCGGGGGTGGACATCGTGCAAATGGTGAGCGATCTGCACGAGCGCGTGGACGTGAGCGCATTGCGTGCAGCATGGGAGCAGGTAACCGCTCGGCACGACGCGTTGCGCACGGCATTTCGTTGGAATGACGTCACCGAGCCGCAGCAGGACGTGCATGAGCTCGCGCCCCCAGTGCTGACGGAGCTCGACTGGACGGATGCTGATGCGGAGACGGTCGCGGAGAGGAAGCGTGCATTCCTCGCCGACGATCGCGTGCGCGGTTTCTCGCTCGACGCACCGCCGCTGCAGCGCGTGACGCTGATTCGTCTCGCCGAGACGGAGTGGATCATGGTGTGGACGTTCCATCATATCTTGATGGACGGCCGGTCGTTTCCGATCGTGCTGCGTGAGATGTTCTCGATGTACGAGAGCGCGTTGAGCGGCGAGAGTGCTGTGTTGCCGGAGCGTCGGCCGTTCCGTGATTTCGTCGAGTGGTATTCGGCGAAGGACTTCTCGACGGCCGAATCGTTCTGGCGTGAGCGGCTGCGCGGGCTCGCGGGTGCAACGCCATTGCCGGCTGGCTTCGGCGATGGCACGGAGCGTGGGCGCGGTTGGCACACGCGCATGTTCGCCGCGGAGCCGACTGCCGCGCTGGAGCGGTTGGCGCGCGCGAACGGACTCACGATGAACAACGTGATTCAGGGCGCGTGGGCGTTGTTGCTCGCTCGGCATTCAGGCGAGGACGACGTCGTGTTCGGTGCGACGCGCGCGTGTCGCAAGGCGACGATTGATGGTGCGGACGATATCGTCGGCATGTTGATCAACACGTTGCCGGTGCGCGTGGCGGTGAAGTCCGACATGCCGTTGATCGCGTGGCTCGGCGAGTTGCGCGAGACGTGGCGCTCGCTGTTCGACGTCGAGCACACGCCGCTGCGTCTGGTGCAGCGGTGGAGTGACGTGAGCGCGAGCATGCCGATGTTCGAGACGTCGATCGTGTTCGAGAATCTGTCGCTCGATGCGACGCTCAAGGGTACGGGCGGCGGTATGGGGACGCGCGATTTCGAACTGCTTGGCGGGACGAACTTTGCGCTGACGGCACTGGTGTTCGGCGGAAAGGAGATGACGCTGCAGATCGACAATGATCGAACTGTGGTGGATGACGCGACGGCGTTGCGGTTGCTCGATCACTTCGCGGCGATTCTCGAGTCGATGGCTGTTGCCGAGGATGTCGGCGACGTGTCCATGCTGCCGGCGCGGGAGCGCGAGCTCGTCGTGCGCGAGTGGAATGACACGGTGGTCGCATATCCGGCGGAGGCGACGCTGGTTTCGCTGATGGCCGAACAAGCAATGCGTACGCCGAACGCGACGGCGGTGTCGGACGAGCATCGATCGCTTACGTACACCGAGCTGGATGCATGTGCGAATGCGCTTGCGCACGAGTTGCGTGCGCAGGGCGTTGGACGCGGCGTGCTCGTTGGCGTGTGTGCGGAGCGGTCGGTGGAGATGGTCGTCGCGCTCGTGGCGATCGTGAAGGCAGGCGGTGCGTACGTGCCGCTCGACCCTGAATATCCTGCCGAGCGATTGGCGTTCATGCTCGAGGATGCGGATGCGCCGGTGGTGCTGGCGCAGAAGGAAGTGGTACATGTGTTGCCGCCGCATGGCGCGAAGGTCGTGTTGCTCGACGACGTTGCTTCGGTTCCGAGTGAGCGGGTGTCGCCACTCGAGGGGCCTTTGCCCGACGATGCGGCGTACATGATTTTCACGTCGGGCTCGACGGGCCGGCCGAAGGGCGCGATGAATTCGCATCGCGGTATCGTGAATCGTCTGCTCTGGATGCAGGGCCAGTACAAGCTCGGCTCGACCGATGTGGTGTTGCAGAAGACGCCGTACAGCTTCGATGTGTCGGTGTGGGAATTCTTCTGGCCGCTGCTTTCCGGAGCGACGCTCGTGATGGCGCGGCCCGGCGGTCATCGCGACACCAGTTATCTCGTCGACGTCGTAACATCGCGCGCCGTGACGGTGTGTCATTTCGTGCCGTCGATGCTGCGTGCGTTCATCGCGGACAAGGCGTCATCGCGGTGCACGACGCTGCGCGACGTGATGGCGAGTGGTGAGGCGTTGCCGCCGGATCTCGTTGCGGCGTTTTACGGTGTGTTGCCGAATGCGCGACTGCACAATCTCTACGGGCCCACTGAGTGTGCGGTTGACGTGAGCTATTGGGCGTGCCCGCCAACTACGACGCCACCGGCGGTTGTGCCGATTGGTCGCCCGGTGGCGAATACGCAGCTGTACGTGCTGGATGCGCGCGGCGAGCCGTGCCCCATTGGCGTGCCGGGCGAGTTGTATCTCGCGGGCGCGCAAGTGGGGATGGGGTATTACAACCGTCCGGAATTGACGGCCGAGAAGTTCGTGACGGATCCCTTTAGGGAAGTGCAGATCCTTCGACTCGCATCGCTCGCTCAGGACGCGCCGAGGATGTATCGCACCGGAGACAAGGCACGCTGGCGGCCGGACGGAACAGTCGAGTACCTCGGGCGCCTCGACTTCCAGGTGAAGATTCGCGGCTACCGCATCGAGTTGGGTGAGATCGAAGCGGCGCTCGCGTTGCATGCGCACGTGCGCGAAGCCGCTGTCGTCGCGCGCGATGACGGCAAGGGTGAGAACCGTCTCGTCGCATATGTCGTCGCCGACGGAGAACCACCGACACTCGGCGCGCTGCGCGAGCATCTCATGCTGACGCTGCCGAACTTCATGGTGCCGGCGACCTTCATGTGGCTGTCGGCGCTACCGCTCACGAGCAGCGGAAAGGTCGACCGTCGCGCGCTGCCCGAGCCGGAGCTCGATCGGCACACGCTGTCGCGCGCGTACGTAGCGCCGCGCACGACGGACGAGAAGACGCTTGCCGAGATCTGGATGCGTGTCCTGCGCGTGGAGCAGGTGGGTGTCGAGGACAATCTGTTCGAGCTTGGCGGCGATTCGCTGTTGAGTGTGCAGATCGTATCGCAGGCACGAATTGCGGGGCTCGGGCTCACGCTCACCCAGGTGCTGCGCAATCCGACCGTCTCGGCGCTCGCGCGCGTCGCGCAGGTTGCGTCCGCGCGCGAGCAGCTTGGTGAGGCAGTGGGACCGGTGCCACTCACGCCAATTCAACACTGGTTCTTCGAGGGCCAGCGCGACGATGCGAACCACTGGAACCAGGCATTCCTCTTTACGATTCCGGCGGATCTCGACGCGGATACGCTCGCGGCAGCGCTCACCGCAGTCACGCGGCACCACGACAGCTTGCGTCTTCGCTTCGATCGACTCCCCGACGGTTGGCATCAGCGTTGTGTCGCCGACGCTGAGGCAAGTGTGGTTGACGAGGTTTATCTATGGCAGCACCCGGTCGCGAATCACGCCGCATTGATGCTCGACACATGCGAGAAGACGCAGCGGATGCTCGACATCACGAACGGACCACTCGTTCGTGTTGCGCTGATTCATCTCGCGCCGGAACAACCGGGCCGCATGCTCGTCGCGGTCCATCATCTCGCGATCGATGGCGTGTCGTGGCGTGTGCTGCTCGAAGATCTCGAGACGGCCTACGCACAGATCGAGCGCGGCGAGGCGGTTGTGCTGCCCGCGCGCACGACGCCGTACTCACGCTGGGCAACGAGTCTTTCCGCCGACGCGAAAGTCGGGTCCGGCCATCGCACCACGACCGGAGTGCGCAGCGCGAACGACGTGTCTGGCACGTTGGCGTACTGGGAGCGCATCGGATCGCCGGAGTCGCTGCGGTTGCCGCGTGACATACCTGCCGACGGCGAAGACGTCGCGGCGAACACCGAGATCTTCGTCGTCAGTCTCGATGCGGTACAGACTCGTGCGCTGCTGCAGGACGTGCCCGCGGCATACAATACACAGATCAACGACGCGCTTCTCGCCGCGCTCGCGGAGGCACTCGGCGCCTGGGCCGGTGCGGGCGAGATCGTCGTGAACGTGGAGGGTCACGGACGCGAAGATGTAATCGAGGGAGCGGATCTCGCGCGGACGATGGGATGGTTCACCACGATCTTCCCTGTGCGTCTGCGTTTGGGCACCGCGAACATCGGCGCGCGGTTGAGCGAGACGAAGGAACTGTTGCGCGCGGTGCCCAGTCGTGGATTCGGCTATGGCGTGCTGCGTTATCTCGACGGCGCGGAGACGCTTCGCGCGCAGACGACGCCCGACATCGTGTTCAACTATCTCGGGCAATTCGATCAGGTACTCGCGCAGTCGTCGATGTTCGGATTCGCGAGCGAGCCAACGGGCGCGTGGTATGGCCCGCGCTCGCTGCGGCGCCATCTGCTCGAACTGAACGCACTTGTGGTGGATGGCAGGCTCGAGCTACGCTGGAGCTTCAGTGTCAAGGCGCATCGGCGTGAGACGATCGCCATGCTGGCCGAGGGTTATGCCAGCGCGCTGCGCGGGGTGATTGCGCATTGCACGACACCGGGCGCTGGAGGCTTTACACCTTCTGACTTCCCGCTTGCGCAGCTCGATCAGGCGTCGCTCGACGAGGTTGCCGCTGGGCGACGCGACGTCGAGGACATCTATCCGCTCGTCCCGATGCAGCGGCTGTTCCTGGGCTACGCGGATCCCGCGAGCGACCCCGGCTTCGAACAGTGGCGCTATCGTCTGCACGGTCCGCTCGACGTGAGCGCTCTGCACGCAGCGTGGGATCTCGTCACCGCGCGTCATGCGATCTTCCGCACCGCGTTCGTGTCGAAGGGACTCAAGGAACCGATGCAGGTGGTGCGACGCGATGTCGTGCTACCGTGGGCGGAATACGATTGGCGCGCGTTCGATGCAGAGGAGCAGAATCGGAAAATGCGCGATCTGCTCGCCGACGATCGCGCGAAGGGTTTTGCGTTCGATCGCGCGCCGTTGATGCGCATTACGCTCGTGCGTCTTGCCGACGATCAATATGAGCTGGTGTGGAGCAACCATCATCTGCTGCTCGATCGCTGGTCGTGGCCGTTGGTGCTGCTCGAGATCTCGTATGCGTATCCGTCATTCGCGCGTGGCGAGCAGCCAGCGTTCCCGCCTGCCACACGCTACGCGGATTTCGTGGCGTGGCAGCAGGAACAGTCGCTCGGGGAGGCGCAGGAATTCTGGAGTCGCCACTTCGAGGGCTTCGTCGCGCCGACGCGTCTTACGCCTTCGCACGTCGATGCCGATACGAGCGAGGTAGAGGAAGTTGCCGTCGAGCTGACTGCCGCCGAGACGCACGCGGTGCAGGCGCTTGCGCGCGGCAGGCAGGTTGCGGTGAACACGGTCGTTGCCGGAGCGTGGGCGCTTTGGCTCGCGAAGCGTGCGTCGCACGACGATGTGTCGTTCGGCGTTACGGTTGCGGGCCGCGATGGTGGCGTCGAGGGAATCGAGCGGTTGGTTGGACTGACGATCAACAACTTGCCGCTGCGCGTGAGAGCGACGCCCGCCGCCGCATTGGGACCGTGGCTCGCTGAGTTGCAGCACTCGCAAGCCGAGATGCAGCGATTCGCGCACGCGCCGCTCGAGCGCGTGCAGGAATGGAGCGGTGTGCCCTGGCGCACCAGGCTCTTCGATACCCTGCTCGTCTTCCAGCACGACGGCGCGGAGGATCTCACCGGCGCGTGGCTGGGCGACAGCGTCGAGACGTCACTCGTGCATGTGCCGACGCACACCGCGTATCCGCTTTCGGTCATGATCGCGGGTGGCGAGTCGATCGCGCTGCGCGTGACGTTCGATCAGCGCTACTTCGACGCCGCAGCTGCGCGTGAGATGGCGGAGGGACTTCGGCTCGCGCTTCTGGCGATGGTGGATGCCCCACAGGCGACGATCGGCGTGCTGTTGGCGGCGCTGCCGGAGCCATCGGCCGCGCGCGCGACTTCGGAGCCGAGCCACGAGTACGTCGCGCCAAAAACCGCAACGGAGTCCGTCGTCGCGAGTCTATGGAGCGACATACTCGGCGCAGAACGTGTGGGCGTCACAGACAATTTCTTCATGTTGGGTGGGTATTCACTCGTCGCCACGCAGATCGTCTCGCGCGTGCGTGCGACGCTGCAGCTCGACGTTCCAGTCCGGGTGTTGTTCGCGAATCCAACCGTGGCCGCCTTTGCGGCCGCGTTGACGAAGCGCGAGCGCAAGCCCGGCGAGCTGGAGCGAATTGCGCGCGTTGTTCAGCGCGTTCACGCCATGTCGCTCGACGAGCTTCGCCACGCCGGCGCAGCTCGAAACGCCACCACTTGAGAACCAGATTTCAGGATGGATAGTCAGACAACGCGCGCGGAATCCGAGCTCGAGAAGGAGCGGCAGCGACTGCTCGAACAGCTGCTGGCCGACGAGGGGCTCGATGCGCCCTTGGCGGCCACGATTTCGCCGCGCGACCCATCCGCGCCCGTGCCGCTGACCTTTGCGCAAGAGGTACTGTGGCTGCTCGATCGTGCGACGCCGGGACTTACCGCGTACAACACGCCACTCGCACGTCGCGTGCGCGGCTCGCTCGACGTTGGTGCACTCGAGCGCGCGCTCGGTGGCGTGGCCGAGCGCAACGAAGCGCTGCGGACTGTCTTTCATGCGAAGGGCGACGGTGCGGAGCAGATCGTACTGCCCGAATCATCGGTCGCCGTCAGGGTGCACGACGTCAGCGCACTGCCGCCTGGCCAGCGCGAAGCGGCGGCGCTCGTGGCGTTACGCGCCGTCGCCAACACGCCGTTCGATCTCGCGCGCGAGCCTGGCTTTCGCGCGGCTCTCGCGCGCATTGCCGACGACGACCACATCCTGCTGCTGCTCACGCATCACATCGTCTCCGACGCGTGGTCATACGGCCTGATCTTCCGCGAGCTGGGCGAGCTGTATGACGCCGAGCGTAATGGAACCGCGCCTGATCTACCGCCGGCGGGTCTGCATTTTGGCGACTACGCTGCATGGCAACGCGACACACTGCATGGCGACACGCTCGAGGAGGGTCTGAGCTACTGGCGTGAGCGACTTGCCGCGTTGCCGGTGCTCGAGCTGCCGACTGACCACGCGCGTCCGGCTGTGCAGGGATTCGCTGGTGCGCGTCGTACGGTCGTCATTCCGCGGCGGACGTATGCTGCGCTGCGCGAGCTCGCGCAACGCACCGGCACGACGACATACATGGTGCTGCTGTCGGCATACGCCGCGGTGCTGCGACAGTACACGGCGCAAGACGACATCGTCGTGGGATCGGCAGTCGCCGGCCGCACGAGTCGCGAGATGGAAGAGATGGTCGGCTACTTCTCGCAGGCACTGCCGATGCGCGTGCGCTTCGAGGGCGACCCGACCGTCAGTGAACTGCTCGCGCGTGTGGCGGAGACGGTCCTCGGTGCATTCGAACATCAGGACACGCCACTCGAGCCGCTGGTGCTCGAGCTGCAGAGTGGTCGTACGCAGTCGCATGCGCCCCTCTTCCGCGTGGTGCTCACGATGCAGGATACGATGGGCGCCGAGCTTCGGCTCGGCGACGCATCGATCAGCGCAGTGGAGCTCGATGCTGCGGGCAC
>JBDUCR010000372.1:0-7546 GCA_040003345.1 bacterium | reverse complement strand
CCGGCTCTGGTGATACGCTGGCTGGAATCATCGCCGGGCTCGCTGCGCGTGGAACGCCAGCGACGGTCGCGGCGAGGTGGGGCGTGTATCTGCATGCAGCCGCGGGTCGCGCACTCGCGAGGCGCATGGGGACGATCGGTTTCCTTGCGCGCGAGCTGCTCGACGAAATACCAACACTGATGCAGTCACTTGGGTGAGTCGTTTCTCACAGTCTGTCGCGCTGACCAGTAGCTTTCGATCCATGTCACAGCGTCAGTCCAAGCTTCGACTGTTGCTTCGTGCGCTCGCACGCCGCTGTCCCAACTGCGGCGCGTCGGGAATCTTCAGCAGCTATACCGAGCTGCGTGAGCACTGTCCGAATTGCGGCCTGCGCCTCCAGCGCGGCGAGAGCGACTACTTCATCGGCGCGTATCTTCTCAACCTCGTTGCCGTCGAACTGCTGTTCGCCGTGCTGCTCGGCGTGGTCGTCGTTCTGACGTATCCGAACACGCCGTGGACTCTACTCCAATGGAGTGGAATGGCGCTCATCATTCTCGGCGCCGTGATCTGTTATCCGATCACGAAGTCACTGTGGCTCGCGGCGGACCTGATGTTCCGGCCAATGACCGAGCGGGAATTGAACTGGCATCGCGAGGGCGGCGAAGCGGACCGCGAACTGCCACACCTCTGATCGCGGCATCAGTGACGTGGGGGAGCGAGTGGCAGCACGATGCGTGACGGATATGTCGCGCTGTGATGAACCGTGTTGTCGGCCGACATCATCCGTCGATTCTTGCCGAGCGGCTCGCCGGTGTTCGGGTTGGCGTCGAAGCGCGGGAAGTTGCTGCTCGAGATGTCGACGCGAATGCGGTGGCCCTTCTTGAACACGTTCGCCGTTGGAAAGGGATCGATCGTGAAGGGATACACTTTGCCCGGCGCGAGCATGACTGCGTGCTCGCGCGTCGCGCGATAGCGTCCGCGGATGATCGCGTCCGTGATGTTCAGATCGAATCCGCCGGGCCAACTCTCGCTCGGTGGATAGACGTCGATCAGCTTCGCCGTGAAGTCCGTGTCGGTCCTGTTCGAGGATGCGAAGAGCTCTACCTTGATCGGCCCGATGACTTCCATGTCTTCGGCGAGCGGCTCGGTCTGGAAGACGACGATGTCGGCGCGCGATCGGAGCGGCAGATACGGCGGTTGCGATGGCGGAAATCGAGGGTCTTCGCGCTGGTTGTACGCGCCGTCCTTGAGGCGAGCGGATGCGCCGCCACCGATGGTGGGAACTGGATGGTGTGGGTCGAAAGTGTACGTGGTCGACGAGCTCTTCTCGCCGGGCTTGTTGGTGCTGAGAGAGCCGTCGGCGTGAAAGTAGTACGGCACCAGCTTCGTTCCGGCGAAGGGCCACGCGCTTTCATTGCGCCAATATCCGCCGTGAGTCAGCCGACCTGTTGAATCCTTATGTCCGTTGCCCGTACCCATGACGAAGATGCGCACGGGCGAATCCTTCTCGGCGCCGGTTGGCAGTCCCTTGAGGTAGTGGTCGAACCAGCGAAGGTGGAAGTCGCCGTCGAAATCGCGGATGGCGGCGGCGTCACCAAAGGCGACGTCGCCCGCGTACGAGAGCGTATCGCCATGGTGCACCCAAGGTCCGACGAGCAGGCGCTGAGGTGACTTCTTCAGCCTCGAGAGTCCGACGAAGTTCTCGAAGGTGCCTGCGAGGAAGATGTCGTACCAGCCGCCGATCTGGTACATCGGGATGTCGGAAGTCTCTGCGTAGTGTTCGGACCAGTTCATCATTGGATCTTTCCAGAACGCGTCGTAGTCGGCGTGCTCGAAGAAATCCATGTACCAGCCTTCATAGAGTGGTGCGACCGACAGCGGGTTGAGGCCTCGGCGCATGGGCTGTGCGTTGTACCACGTCTCCACCTTTTCCTGCTCGAGGAGCAGCTTGCGGACGGAGGGATTCGGCGCGTCTGCGGCGAGTTGACTCCACGCCCACGTGAGCTGCCGGCCCATCTCGTATGTGCCGCGATATCGGACGCCGTGATCCCAGGCGTTCGACATGCCTCCCATGTTGACGACGATCGTTGCGAGGGATGGCGGGTGCATCTGCGCGGCGCCGGCCTCCATGTGCGCGGCGAACGACGTCCCCCACATGCCGACCTTGCCGGTGCTGTACGTCTGTTTCGCGAGCCACTCGACGGCGTCGTATCCGTCTGTGGCGTCGAGCGGCTGGACCTTGAGGAACTTCCCTTCCGACTTGTAGCGCCCGCGGATGTCTTGCACCGCGACGACGTAGCCGTGCTGCGCGAGGTATTCGGCTTGCTTCTGCGAGGCTGTCTTGTCGTATGGTGTGCGCTGGAGCAACACTGGGAACCGTTCCGTCACGACGACGCCGTTGCGAGCGGGGCGATAGATGTCGGTGGCCATCCGCGTGCCGTCGCGGGTTGGCATCATGAGATTTTGCTCACTGAGTACGGCTTGATACGGCGTCTGGGTCTGTGCCTCGAGGGCCGCCGTGGGTGCCAGTGGGCCGCCGAGCAAGCTCCCGATAACAATTATCTGACGGACGCGTCTCATGCGACTGTGCACCCCTTATTTATCAATTCTTGTTTGATCCACAGCGTGCGTGAGCATCGGTTGTCGATTGGAGAAACAGATGAACTGCGAAGCTGAAGCAGAAAATGCATGGTCGCAAGAATGGCAGAGCTCGTGAGCATCCTGTTCGCGCAGAGGATGTGTTGCACGATCACCGCGCTCTTTTGCGCGCTGGATCACATTCTCTGCGAACTCCGCAGTATATTTTTGGCGGCTTGTATCTAATGGATAACAATTCTGCGATGTTTTCTACAATAGTGTTCACGCGTGCGCAGTAATCTTCTCCGCAACATCGCAGGCAACTGGCTCGGCATTGGCGCCGATGCGATCACCGGTTTTCTGCTCACGCGCATCGTGCTGCACGCCGTCGGCGATGCGTCATTCGGATTGTGGGTGCTCGCATCGGGCCTGCTTGGTTACTACGGTCTTCTGGATCTGGGCACCAGAAGCGCCGTGATTCGCTTCGTTGCGCGGCACAACGCTCAGAAGGATTTCGACAGCCTTTCGAGAGTCGTATCGACGGCGCTTGCTGCGTACTGCGCGATTGGTGTCGCTGTTCTGTTGATGGCAATCGTGTTTGCGTGGCGGCTCGAGCACATCTTCACGTTCGAGAACGCCACGGAGCTCGCCGATGGCAGGCGTCTCGTGCTCATTCTTGGCGCTGGCGCGGCGATTGGATTTCCGTTGAGCGCGTTCGGCGGTGCGCTCGAGGGGCTTCAGCAATTCGTCCGCATCGGTGTGGTGCAGGCGTCGGCGACGATCATTCGTGCGATTTGCGTCGTTGTGGTTCTTCGGCTCGGCTATGGCATCGTTGCGGTCGGCGCGCTCACGGTGATGTTCAACGTGCTCGCGGGCCTCGTGAACGCAGCGTTTGTCATCGCGCGATTGCCGCAGGTCACGCTCACGTTCGCGAACATTCGCCGCGAGACGCTGTACACGCTGGGCGGCTTTGGTGTCGTCACCTTCTGGATCGGCATCGCCAACCGGCTCCGATTCGAATCTGATTCGCTGGTGATCGGAAATCTGATCGGGCTGCAGATGGTGGCCGTCTTCGCCATAGGAGCAAAGGTGATCGCCTATTCCACAGAAGTCGTTTCGGCTATGGCGAGTGTCTTCACGCCGATTCTCAGCCACGCTGATGCGACAGGCGACAAGGCGCTGCTCACGAAGATGACGTTTACGGGAAACTATTTCGCGAGCCTGCTCGCGTTTCCAATCACTGTCGTGCTCCTGTTCTTCGGGAAGCTGATCATCGCGCTCTGGGTCGGCCCCCGTTATGCCCTCAGCTACACGGTGCTCACGATTATCGCCATACCGATGGCGGTGTACGTGAGCCAGGGAGGCACGACGCGCATGTTGTTCGGACGCGGCCAGCACAAATCGCTGGCCAAGCTGCTGTTCGTGGAAGGAGCGGCGAATCTCGTGTTGAGCGTGGTGCTTGCACGTCAATACGGCATCATCGGCGTGGCGTGGGGTACGGCCATCCCGTTGCTTGTGACGTCGCTCATCGCATTGCCCTGGCTCGCGTGCCGCTCGCTCGGCAGCACGATGGCCAACTACTGGGGAGCAGCGCAGCTCCCCGCTCTCGCCATGGTCGCACCGCTCATTGCGCTGTTCGGCATCATGGCGTTGTTACGACCTGAGCCAAGCATCTTCGAGGCAGTGATGGAGTTAACAGTAGGAGCGTGCGTCTACGCCGCAATGACCCTGAACAAGTTCAGAAAGCCGAGTGTTCAACTTGCTCACTAGCGATCGATCGGTCGGTCTCGTCTGTCCCAATTGCGCGGCTCCTCTCGGATCGGAAGCCGAGCATCTTCGCTGCGACGGCTGTGCAGCGACATATCCCGTGGTGGGCGGCATTCCGCGCCTCCTCTCACAGGATTTCTACTGGGGGGAGATCGAGAAGGCGGATGCGCGGCGTCTCGTCGACGAGGCGAGGGATCGCGGCTGGAAGAATGCCGTCTCCAGCCGGTTCGAGGAGAGCGATGCCGCGTGGATCTCCATTCTCGACTGGCAGCGCGCGTCGTGGATTCCTCTTCTTGCGTTGCCGCTGGACTCGGTCGTGCTCGACATTGGCAGCGGCTATGGCGCAATCACACATGCGCTAGCCACGAGCTTTCGCGAGGTGCATTCCGTCGAAGCCATTGCCGAGCGCGTCGATTTCACCCACGAGCGTCTGAGCCAGGAAGGTTGCGACAACGTGCATCTCGTGCAGGGAAGCGCGCTTCAGCTGCCGTATCCTCCCGCGAGCTTCGACGCAATCATCGTGAACGGGGTGCTCGAGTGGATCGGTGACTGGGATCTCGAAGGCTCGCCTCGCGCGGCGCAGCTGCGATTCCTGAATCGGCTGCACATGCTGCTCAAGCCGGGTGGCCGTTTGCTCGTCGGCATCGAGAATCGCATCGGCTATCCGTCGGTCACCGGCGCGATCGATCATTCCGGGCTTCCGTACACCAATCTTCTGCCACGTCCGCTCGCCACCGCTGCGCTGCGATTGTTCGCGAACCGGCATCATCGGATGGAAGCGCCGTCGCGGTCGTATCGAACGTACACGTATTCGGAGTCTGGTTACCGACGGCTGTTTCGCGCGGCGAAGTTCGAGCGCACCGACACCTATTGGGCAGAGCCGGGCTACAACCTTCCGTATCGTCTCGTGCCGTTGACAGCAGACAGTGTCGCGGAGAATCTCGTTGCGATGCAGACGGAAGCGTCAGTGGGCAAGCGACTCTCGATCTCAGCGCGTGTGAAGCGAGCGCTCGCGGATGCCGGTCTGTTCGAACGCATCGTGCCGGAATTCGTCTTCATCGTGCGCAAGAATGGCGTCGAAGAGACGCCGTGGCATTCCGTGCTGCCACCTGAAGTGGCGCGCGCACCAGAGTTCTGGCTGACGACGCAGAAGTTCGGCACGAAGACCACGATTCGCGCGTTCAACGATGCGCATCCTGGAGTCATACTCAAATGCTCGACTCCAGCTCCAGGAAGCGATGAGCGCATCGCCGCTGAATACGCGCAGCTCGAGGCAATCGCCGGGAGAGTAGCCGGGCACAGAGAGCCGCTACCCTTCGAAGTGCCGGCGCCGCTTGGGCTGTTCGTTGTTGGACACCGTGTGATCACCGTGGAGTCGCGCTCTCCCGGCGATCAGATCTCTACACTTCTCTATCAGCTACCGCTCGACCGGCAACTGGCATTTCTCCGCGCGAAGCTGGGCCGACTCGCGAACTCGGCGGCGAGTATTGCGACGTTGGCGCATCATGCGACTGGCACCGATTCGGCGGCGAGCTGGATTCAGCATGCGAAGCCGGTGATCGGTCCCGTGCTCGCCGCGAAAGCCGACGCGATTCACGGGAAGTACAGTGAGTTCAGCGGCCATGGCGACTTCACCATCGAGAACGTCTTGCTCGATCTCGAGACCGATCGAATGACCGTCATCGATTGGGAGTACGTGCGCGGCGAGCTTCCTCCGCTCTATGATCTGTTCACCATGTATCTGCAGCTCGTCAACGCGATCGTACCGCCGCCGCAGGTCGCTGCGATGTTCGACGATCCGGCCCTCGCGCGATTCTACACTGCGTTCTTCCACGCGAACGAGTGGTCAGCGCTGTTCCGCAACTGCACCTCTCACGTGTGCAAGAAGCTGATGCTTGATCCGTCGCGGACGTGGGAAATGTTCGTCGACTCGCTGATTCTACGGATCGGATATCTCATCGAGCGCAAGTCGGTGTTCAGCGTGAGCCGTGAGGGATTCATCAAGGCGATGCTGGAGTGGGAAGAACAGTTCCAGCTGTAGCTACAGCAGGCCGCCACGCGCGGCGATCTGCATGGCCGCTTTCATGTAGCCGAGTGCGTATGCCATGCCCGCGTGCCATGGCGCGTCGCAGCTCATCTCGGGAGTGTGATCGGGTATGATGACGCCGTCGTAGCCGACGTCCGTCAGTGCCTTGATTGCACTCAGCATATCGAGATCACCTTCGTCGACGAACACTTCCTGATAGCGCGGCACCTTGCCGCGCACGTTGCGGAAGTGGACGTAGGCGATCTTGCCCTGCCTGCCGTACTGCTCGATGCTCTCGAGTACGTTGCCCTCGCGCATCTCCTGCAGTGAGCCGAGGCAGAACTCGAGCGCGTTGGCGCGGCTTGGTGCGATGTCGAGGACGCGCTGATACTTGTGCGGCTGGTTCACAAGGCGCGCCGTCCGTCGCAGCATGTCGGCCGGCGGGTCGTCTGGATGCAGCGCCATCTTCACGCCGCTCTCTTCGGCGACGGGAATGATTTGCGTGAGAAACCACTCGTAGCGCTGCCATAGCTCTTCTGTCTCGACGCGTGGTACCATGCCGTCGGGCGCGTCGGGATCATAGACCATGTTCCACACCATGCCGTTCGGCATCGGTGTCTCTCGATCGATCTTCGATTCGTCGTAGACGAGCGCCTTCGCGCCGCCGCGTCCCCATGGTCCTTTGGTCCAGCCCCAGACGCCAGCGAGGCTGAAGTTGTAGCCCATGATCGGAATGCCGACGCGTCCGATCACCTGGATCGTGCGTTTGAGCGCTTCCATCTGTTCGTGCTTCTTCGGGCCGTCGAGCAGGATGTCGTACCAGTGCGCGGGATCGAAGTTCTCGATCGCTTCCCAAATGAGCCCGTTACTCTCGATGCTCTTCTTGATGGCGCGAAGATCATCCTCGGTCCACGGATGGTTCTGATTCTGTGTGATGCCCCAGCCCAGGTTCGGCGTGCCGCTCGTGAGGACCGGGTCCTTGCCCTTGAAGTAGTCGACGAGGTGCACGACGAGATGCGTCACCCCCGCCTGTTTGGCGAACTGATAGTTGTCTTCCGTGAGGAGAGACCGGTACAGGCCGAGGCCGAGCTTCATCGAGCGGAAGTTGATGTGATGTAGGGGTGGAGCCTGTGAGCGGAGTGGTCGGTCACGAGACAATCTAGTCAAGTCATCATATGATTTTGGTCGGCGCGGTTA
>JBDUCR010000360.1:0-2271 GCA_040003345.1 bacterium | reverse complement strand
AGCGCGCCCATGCGGCTCTGCGCGCGCGGACCATCGGGCACATTCACCGCGTCGACGCCAGCCTTCTTGAGCAAGCCCACATCAGTGAGCATGCGCGACGCATCGACACCGCGTGGCGGCACGATCTCCACCGAGGTGACAAATCGTCCACCAGCGATCTTCGCGCCCCAGTTCGATCGCTCGGCGAGTGGGACTGGCGGCACGTCGAGCGTGCGTGGCTTCTCACGCTCGACTGGCGTACTGCCGACCGATATTTGCGACGTGCTGCCCGTGCGCGCGAAGCGTGGGCTCAGCGGACGAATGCCGACGCTCATGGCGTTGATGTGCTCGGGCGTCGTTCCACAGCAGCCGCCGACGACCTTCGCGCCCGCCTGCACCAGATGACGCGCGTACTCCGCCATGTACTCGGCGCTCGCCATGTACATGCTGCGTCCGCCGACATCGCGCGGCATACCGGCGTTCGGCTGCGCGGAAACTTTCTTCCGCGTGAGCGGCACCATCTTCTCGACCGCTTCGAGAATTGCCTGCGGACCTACAGAGCAATTGAGACCGATGACGTCGGCGCCAAAGCGATCGAGCGCGCGCGCAACGTCTTCCGGCGTCGCGCCATATGGCGTGAGTCCATCCGCGCCGATGGTCATCTGCGCGACGATCGGCATCGTGGGATCGACAGATCGCGCTGCGGCAATTGCCTGCCCGATCTCGTGGAGATCGCCGAAGGTCTCGAGGATGAAGAGATCGACGCCGCCGGCCTTGAGACCCTCCATCTGTTCGCGGAAGATCGACTGCGCCTCCTCGGCGGACGTCGAGCCATAGGGCTCGAGTCGCACACCGAGCGGCCCGACCGCACCTGCGACGAGCACTTCGCGTCCTTCGTCGGCAGCCTGACGTGCGAGCTCCGCTGCCTGACGATTGAGCTCCTGCGTCTGCGCCGCGAGTCCGAACTGCGCGAGCTTCAACCTGTTCGCGCCAAAGCTGTTCGTCTCGAGTACCTCGGCGCCCGCTTTCACGTACGCTCGGTGCACGTCGCGAACGAGATCGGGCGCGCGAACGTTGAGCTCATCATAGCACTGATTGATGAAGACGCCCTTGGCGTACAGCATCGTCCCCATCGCTCCGTCGAACAGGACGAGGGAGTCAGGATCGATCAATCGCTGTAGCGCAGCACTTGTCATCGATGTCTCTCTAGACTGCCGCTTCAGCAGCCGTACGAACCGCATAGTACTTGGACTGCGGGTGATGCACGATGATCGCAGCAGTGCTCTGTTCAGGAATCAGTTGGTATGCCGACGTCAGCTCCATACCGAGCGCCTCTGCGGCCGGCAGCAGTGCAAAGAGCTGGGCGTGGTCCTCGAGATCCGGGCACGCACCGTATCCCCACGAGTATCGCTTGCCGCGGCCACCAGGAATGCCGAGCTCGCGACGAATGCGGCGGTGCATCCACTCCGCGACTGCCTCTGCGGATTCAACCGCGAGACCGTGCGCGTAGAACGCTTCGCTGTACTCGCCGGCCGCCTGCAGCGTATCGAAACGACGTGATGCTTCGTCGCCAACGGTGACGATCTGGAACGCAACGACATCGACGTCGCCGCTCGACGACCCGCGGAAATAGTCGGCGATGCAGAGCCGCTCGCGGCCTTCCTGCCGAGGAAAGTGAAAGCGTGACCGCTCGACGAGCGTGCCGTCGCGCACATACGGCTCGGGCTCGTAGACGACGAGATCGTTGCCAAGGCTCTGCGTCGGGAAGTAGCCGTACACTGCCTTCGGCTGCACCCATGCGCCTGCCTTCGCTTCACCCTTGAGCCGCTCGAGTGTTGGCTCGAACTGATCGCGGACGATCGCGTCGAACTCGGGACCTGAGCCGCGACCGCCCCACTGCAGACGGAACAGCTCGTCCTTGTCGAGCAGCGCGAACACTTCGTCGAGGGGAATGTCCTCGAGTACCTTCGTGCCCCAGAAGGGCGGAGCAGGCACAGCGTGATCATGCGAGACGTCACTGCGCTCGCCGCCGGCGCTGCCGCTCCGAATATCCTTGCCGACATTCGTCTGCAGGAACGCATCGTTGCGCGCATCGGCGATGAGCTTTTCCGTGAACTCGATGCGACGCTCGGGGCTGTCCTGCAGCGCGTCCATGGTCTCGAGCCCTTCGAACGCATCCTTGCAGTAGAAGACGCCCGACTCGTAGGCGCGCTCAGGCTCGACGAACAACGCGCGTCGTCCAAAGCGACGATTGATCGCCGCTCCGCCGATCAGCACCGGAATCTGGATGCC
>JBDUCR010000204.1:0-7557 GCA_040003345.1 bacterium | reverse complement strand
GCACGCATCGCCGTACGGCGCACGCCGCACGGCAGTGAAGTCACGCCTCCCGCCGCACGGTCGTTCAGCGTCGTCGCGTAGTGCGTGTCGTGCAGCGTGCTCGTGCGGCGTGCTCGTGCTCGATGCCGCTACCTGTTCATGCAGCGAACGTCAGTAGCGTCTGACTCGTTCCGTGTTGTACCCGAAGCGCAATGTCATGCCCGGCGCCATCAGTGAGGACGTCGACCGCGACGACACTTCCAATGCTTCGCGACAAGTGCCGACCGCCGGCAACGCGGTCGCCGAGTTGCACATCGAGCCGGCCATCACGCACGCTATATGAAGTGCCGAGGAGCGGATAGTTGTACTCCTGCGCCTGCGCTCCGATGTCGAGATCGTCTACCTCGAGAATCGTGCGACGTCCCGCGTTCCGCTTGGAAAAGTCCGCGAGCAGCGTGCTCCACGCGAGTGGTGATTCGAATGATTCACCCGACGCCTGGTCCTGTCGTGACGGCGCGATGGCCGGAAGGGGATCGCGCGGTACCGTCAGCACGACGCTCGTCGATCCGCGCATCAGCCTGGTCGTCACGCTGCCGAGAATTGCCCGAGCAACGAAGCCTCGTCCGTGCGAGCCGGTTGAGATGAGGTCTGCGCCCACGCGTGTTGCGTACCCGAGCAACTCCGATGCGGCCTGTCCGCGCAGTACGACAGTCGTGAGCGTGATACCAGACGGGACGACGAGTTGCGCGATGACCGTTGCAAGCTGGCCTTCTGCCCACTGTTCGTAGGGCTCTCGCGCGTCGGGAGTGAACGAATCTTCGAGCAGCAGCGGCATCACATGCACGATCTCGACACGCCCGTCATCGGCCACCATCTCGATGGCGGCCTGCGCGGCTCGCACAGAGATGTCACTGAAATCAATGGCGACGATCGCGTGCCGTGGCGCGTCGCTGATGCCGGCGGGTACTGAGAGGACGGGCACGCGCGCGATGCGGGCCAGTTGCAGCGCCGTCTCGTCGCTGAAAATGCGATCCGCGATGAGATGACGACCGATGCCGACGACCACCACCGATGCTCTGCGCTCGATGGCGACGCGCGATACGGTAAACGCAGGATTGCCCTCGAGCACCGTGATGGACAGGATTGCATCACGGCCGAGCACGCGCGCGACCTGTCGCTCGACTTCCTTACGTCGCGTCGTCCACCGCTGCAGTGATTCCTCTTCACCGAAGTAAATGTTGTCGGATGCGAGAACGGGCTCAGTCTGAATGACAGTCATGAGCTCGAGTGTCGAGCCCGTGGACTTGGCGCGAGCCGCTGCAACGCGGAGGGCACCATCCGAACGCTCAGTGCCGTCCGTCGCCATGAGAATGACCGCGGCGCGTCGCACGTCGGTCCACGCCAGCGGTTTTGCGACGAGATACGGAGAGTTCTGGATCGAAGCAGGGATGGTCGTGTGCGTGCTGGTCATGGCTGTTCCCGTTTGAGAGGCCGACAGGCGCACCGCGATTCGCGACGTGCCATCGAGTGCCGCCGTCGTGTGATCAGTTCTTGAGGACCATGTCGAACTTGACCTGCACCTTGTCGCCAACCTTGATGCTTCCGTACATGAGCGTCGGTGCCGTGAGGTCGAATGCGCTGAGCGCGATCTCGTAACTGCCGGCGATGCGGACTGCGCCGTTGCCGGCGTCAGTGGCCACTGCCGCGCCTGCAACTGGATGCTCCACACCGCCGAGCGACAGCGTGCCGCGCACCATGCCTTCGGCGCCCTTCGAGTTGGCTGCGACGTCGTAGTCCGTGAGCGAGAAGCGGATCGCGGCGTGCTCGTTCGCCTTGATTGCTTTGAGCATGTACTCGTTCATCGTGGCGTTGTTGCAGTCGAGTCTCGCGGATGGAATCGTGAGCTCGGTGGTGCGTACGGCCCTCCGTCCAGCCAGCACGGCGGCGACGGCACCTGAGCCATCGGCGTTCACCTTGAGCGTGAATTCGGGAGCTCTACAGGTGAACGCCTTCAACGTCGACGTGCCTTCGATCCACAGCTTGCTCGCCGGCTGCGCAACGAGCAGCTCGCTCGATCTTGCGATGGGGACCACGAACAAAATGACGGAGAGAGACGGGATGGCGAAGTGGCGCATGTGCGATCTCGTGGTCGGGCGGCGTAGATTCGCCGTCCACGAGAGTAGAATAGGGCTGGCGGGTGTCGCCTTCCGCCGGGAGAAAGCAGGAACGTTTCGGGGGCTTTCCCGCGGAAACGCGTCAGGAGTATCCCTGTCTCTGCCGCGTGTCTCCGACCTTACTGCCCCTTCGGCAACGTAAACCGCACCTTCGTTCCTTCCCCGGCGATGCTCTCGATCCAGATCCTTCCACCGTGCGCCTCGACGATGCCTCTCGAGATCGGCAGCCCCAGACCGGCGCCGTGCCGAGCACCGCGACGTCCGGAATCCGCCTGGAAAAATCGATCGAAGACGTGAGGAAGCTGATCGGCGGGAATCCCGTTACCGGTATCGCACACCTCGAATTCCACTTCCGCGTCGCGCGCGACGACCGTCAACGAGACGACCCCGTTGGCAGGAGTGAACTTGATGGCGTTGCCGATGATGTTGGACAAGAGCTGGATGACTCGATCGCAGTCTGCCACCACATGAACGGTGGCGGCGGGCAATGATACCGAGAGCCTGACGCCGCTGGCCTCCGCCAAGGGACGAAGTGCGTCCACACTCTGCCTGGCGATGTGGGACAGCTCTTCAATGCCAGTCTGGACAGTCAGTCGCCCCGCCTCGAGACGCGTGATGTCGAGAAGGTCCTGAATGAGCGCATCGATCTGTTCGGCGGCTTGCCGGATGATCGCGACGCGCTCGAGCACCGCGTCGCTTGCGTCGCCCGGTTCTCCCTCGAGAATGCTGCGCGCCAGCATCTTTACCGCGTTGGCGGGATTGCGAAGGTCGTGCGACACGATGCCCATCATGTCGTCGCGCGCTTTCACCGCTTGGCGCAGCGCACCTTCAACGCGGACGCGCGCGCTGATGTCGCGCAGCACCGCTGCGTAGATGTTGCGGCCATTGATCTCGATGCGCTCGATCGCCGCTTCGGCGGCGAACTCTTCGCCTGACTTGCGCAGGCCGCTGATCTCCTGACGGTCACCCATGAGTCGCGCACGGCCAAGCGCTGCGCCGAAATTCCGCACGTGTCCGTGATGCGCGGCCCGAAAACGCTCGGGAAGAAGCACGTCGATCAACCGTCCGCCAACTTCCGCCGCGGACCAGCCAAAAATCCGCTCCGCTCCTTCGTTGAAGAAGATGATGCGCTGTTCATGATCAAGCGCGATGACGGCGTCGGCAGCGATCGCGAGCAGCCCAGCGAACACGTCCGCGGGCAGCGTGTGGTGCATCGACGCGCGCTCCGAGGCGGCAAAGGCGTCCTTCATCGTGGCAAGCTACCCCTCGGCGCTGGCATCCTCCAGCCGCGAGCGCGCTGTCGGGAGAAAGCCTGACACGACGTAAGGGATGCGAACACGAAAGATCATCCCTTCGCCCGACAGAAGGGTCGGCCGTGCGCGGCGAGATTTCTTGGCGTACCCACCCTCTTCAACGACCGAGACGATGTCTTCAAAGACTCCTCTGTTTCCCGATATCTCCGCCGAGCTGGCGCGCGTGGCCACATCGCGCCGCGCCTTCCTGAGAACCGCGACTCTCTCCGCCGTCGGTGCAGGCGCCATAGTCGCGTGTGGCAAGGGCGCCTCTGCAGCGCCCGAACAAGCGGTCGCTGCCGCAGTGCCGCCGCCGATCAAGGTCGTAACGCCTGCCTCAATGCGCGCGGCCGCTGACACGATGGACGCAATGCACGAGAAGGGAATCAAAGCGTTCCCCGCGAAGACGGACGGCCTTGGAAATCAGCGCATGACGCCGAAGATCGTGAACGGCGTCAAAGTGTTCGATCTCACGGCGCGCGCAATCCAGTGGGAGGTCACACCGGGAGTGAAAGTCGCCGCGATGGCGTACAACGACCAGGTGCCTGGCCCGCAGATTCGCGTGCGCGAAGGCGACCGCGTTCGCATCAATCTCAAGAACGAACTGACGCAGTCGACGGCGATTCACTTTCACGGCGTCGAGCTACCCAACGACATGGACGGCGTCCCGTACATCACACAGCCGCCGGTGAAACCGGGCGACAGCTTCACGTACGAGTTCACCGCACCGATTGGCAACTCCGGCTCGCACATGTACCACTCGCATCACAACTCGGCGACGCAGGTGAGTATGGGCATGCTTGGAGCGTTCATCGTCGAGCCGAAGATCCCGCGCGCGATCGAGAATGTCGATGAGGATTTCGTGATGATTCTCAACGACGGTTCGCATGGCTTCACGATCAACGGCAAGGGATTTCCCGCCACGCAGCCGTTCACTGCGAAGCTCGGCCAGAAGATCCGCATTCGCTACATGAACGAAGGGATGATGATTCACCCGATGCATCTGCACGGCATGCACATGACGGTGATCGACAAGGACGGCTGGGCGCAGCCGGCACCGTGGAAGTGCGACACGCTGAACATCTCTCCGGGCGACCGGTGGGACGTCATCGTCCACTGCAACAATCCCGGCACGTGGGCCTTCCATTGCCACATCCTTCCGCACGCTGAGAGTGAGCATGGCATGTTCGGGATGGTGACGGCATTGGTTGTGGCGAAGTAAGATGAAGATGACCGCAGACGCGGCCGCGAGCCCCGCTGTGGCGCTCGCGCACAGCTTCGATGACGAGCTACCGATGCCGATCACGCGTCCCGACGTTATTCGCGTCATTCTCGCAGACGATCATCTCGTCGTACGCGCCGGCCTGAAGGCGTTGCTGGGCGCGGCGAAGGATATCGAGGTCGTTGGCGAAGCAACGAATGGACGCGATGCGGTAGCGCTCGTCGAGCGACTCGCGCCGCACATTGCGGTGCTCGATCTCGACATGCCACAGATGGACGGTCTGGCGGCAACGAAAGAGCTCGTCGCACGCGGATCGTCAACGCGTGTCCTCATCCTCACGATGCACACCGAGGATGAATATCTCGTCACACTGCTCGAGGCAGGCGCCGCGGGCTATCTCGTGAAGAACGCCGCCGATCGCGAACTTGCTGATGCCGTACGTGCCGTCGCGGCAGGCGGCCTCTATGTGCAGCCCTCCGCATCGCTCGCACTCGCGCGCGCCGTTGCCAGGCGCGCCGAGCACGCGGAGGAGCGCGAGCAATATCTGCAGCTGAGCGAGCGGGAGCGCGACGTCCTCGTCCTCGTCGCCAGCGGACACTCGGCGTCGGAGATCGGTGAGAAGCTGTTCATCAGTCCGAAGACTGTCGAGACGTACAAACAGCGCATTACGGAGAAGCTCAGCTTGTCCAGCCGTCCGGACTATGTGCAGTTCTGTTTGCGGCTTGGGCTACTGCAACCAAAATAGGAGCGAACATGTTGACCGCAACCTCGACGCCCACAGTGCTCAGCGCGGACGATGCTCGCGCATTTCTCGCGCGTCAGCACACTGGGCGCATTGCATTCGCCGTGCGTAACAACGTGGATATCGAGCCGATCAGCTACACGTTCGGTCGCGACTGGATCCTTGGGCGAACGAGTGTTGGAACGAAGCTCGCGGCGCTGGCGCACCAGCCGTGGTGCGCGTTCGAAGTGGACGAAATCGACGGCCCCTTCGAGTGGACGAGTGTCGTCGCAAAAGGAACGTTCTATCTGCTCGATCCGGAGAACGGTTCGCCCGATGTGTACGCTCAGGCGCTGGCGAGCGCGCAATCGCTGGTTCCTGACGCATTCACGGCGTCAGATCCTGCGCCTGAGCGAAGCATCCTGTTCGGGATCTTCGTGCACGAGATTCGAGGGCGCAGCGCCGGCAGGTAGGTGTTCGTTCCCACCCTGTTCACGACGCTGCGGGGCTACACGCGCAGGCAGTTTTGGAGCGACGCCGTGGCTGGCGTCGTCGTCGGAATCGTCGCGCTGCCGCTGGCCATTGCCTTTGCGATCGCCAGCGGAGTAACGCCGGATCGCGGGCTGTGGACCGCCATCGTCGGCGGATTCATCATCTCCGCGTTTGGCGGCTCTCGCGTGCAGATCGGCGGTCCGACGGGCGCCTTCGTCGTCATCGTCTACGGCATCGTGCAGAAGTTCGGCATCGAGGGCCTGACCGTCGCGACGTTGATGGCCGGCGTGATTCTCGTCGTCATGGGCCTGGCCAGGTTCGGCGACGCAATCAAGTTCATTCCGCATCCACTCGTTACAGGATTCACCAGCGGCATCGCGGTGATCATTCTGTCGAGTGAAGTGAAGGACTTCTTCGGGTTGCGCATGGGCAACGTGCCGGCGCCATTTCTGGCGAAATGGCAGGCGTATGCGCTGGCAGCGAACACGGTGTCGCTTGCGGCCGTCGTCGTCGCAGTCGGCGCGCTGGCGATCATCGTGCTCTGGCCACGAATCAACGCGCGCATTCCGGGTCCGTTTGTCGCGCTGATTGCGACGACCGTCATCGTCCGCGTTTTTCACATTCCCGTCGAGACGATTGGCTCGCGCTTCGGCGAGATCGCTGCGTCCGTGCCGCATCCGACCATTCCGCATCTGAGCTTCGAGCAGACGACAGCGCTCGTCGCGCCCGCGTTCACCATCGCGCTGCTCGCCGCGGTGGAGTCACTGCTCTCGGCGGTGGTCGCCGATGGGATGATCGGCGCGCAGCACAAATCGAATGTGGAGCTCGTGGCGCAGGGGATGGCGAACATCGTGTCACCGTTGTTCGGCGGAATTCCCGCGACTGGAGCCATCGCTCGCACAGCGACGAATGTGAAGAACGGAGCTCGCACTCCCGTTGCGGGGATCGTGCATGCGTTCACGCTGTTGATCATCACGCTTTTCGTCGGGAAGTGGGCCTCACTGATCCCGATGGCGACGCTCGCGGCCATTCTCGTCATCGTTGCATACCACATGAGCGAGTGGCGCTCGTTTCTGGGTGAGCTGCATTCGCCCAAGAGCGACGTCGCCGTGTTGGTCATGACGTTTGTGCTCACGGTGCTGGTGGATCTCACGGTGGCGATCGAAGTGGGAATGGTGCTCGCTGCGTTCCTCTTCATGCGGCGCATGTCCGAGGTGTCGAACGTGAGTCAGGTGACGCACGAGTTGACCGATGACTTCGAGGCCCTCCCGGGCGACGACGAGACAGTTGACCGGCGCGCAATTCCACATGGCGTCGAAGTGTACGAGATCAGTGGTCCGTTCTTCTTCGGAGCGGCGCAGGCATTCAAGGACACAATCGGCCGAGTGTCGTCGAAGCCCAAGGTGCTGATCATCCGGATGCGTCACGTTCCGGCCATCGATTCAACGGGCATGCGTTCGCTGCGCGACGTTGTGCATCGGAGCCGTAAGGACGGAACGGTCGTGCTGGTGACGGAGGTGCATTCGCAGCCGTTGGAGGCGCTACGTCGCACGCCGACAATGGATGAGATCGGGGTAGACAATATCTGCCCGAGTCTCGACTTTGCGCTGGCGCGTTCTCAGGAGTATCTGTAGCTCCTGGTATCAGCGCGACGGGGCTCAACGCGAAACGTCCACT
>JBDUCR010000540.1:0-7597 GCA_040003345.1 bacterium | reverse complement strand
TCAGCGACTGCGACTCGATGTGCTCGATGTCGTTGACGTAGCTGGAATACACGCGCTCGGAGATACTGACGATGCGCTGTTCCATCTCGCGTGGCGAGAGTCCGCCGTAGCTCCACAACATCGACACGACGGGCACGTTGATCGACGGAAAAATGTCGATCGGCATGCGCACGATGGCGACGATTCCGAACACGAGCATCAGAAACGCCACGCAGACGAACGTGTACGGACGCCGCAGCGCGATATGAACTAGCCACACGAGACGAGTCTCTCCCTGGAATCCATGACGCGCATCAGACGCGCATCACAGCTGTCGCCCGACGAGCGCTTCGAGCGTCGCGCGCGTCACCTGATAGTTGTATCGCGCCGCCACGAGTCCGAGCTCGGCCTGCGTGACCGCGAGCTCCGACGTCTGCCTGTCGAGGGCGGTCGCGATGCCCGCGCGATAGCGCTCGGTCTGCACGCGCAGATCTTCCTGCGCCGCCGTCACCGCCTCAGCCGCGAGCGAAATGCTCTGTGCGGCGAAACGCAGTGCGCTGAGCAGACGAGCGGCATCCGTTCGCACCTGGCGCGTGGCGTCGAGTGCGGTCACGCGAAGCACATCGGCTGTGGCAACGCTGCGCTCCACCGCGTCTTCCCGTTGAAAGCCGTTGAACAGCGGGAAGCTCGTCGAGAGCGCGACCTGCCAACCTGGTCGCACGGCACCAAGCACTGGCGATTGCGTCGCCCAGTTGTACCCGCCGCCGAGGCGAAGGTCGGGCATGTAGGCCGACTTCGCCGAGCGTGATGCGGCGTCTGCTGCGCGCGCGGCCGCGTCGCTCGCCTGCACCGCCGGCGCGGACCTCGTCGCCAGACGAATGATGTCGCTGTCGCTCAGTGCGAGTGCGTGTGGCTCGAGCGACGCGGGACGCAGCGAGCCGACGGGTCCATCCGCGCCGACAATTCGTCCGAGTGCGTATGCGGCGCTCTGTAGTGTGTCGCGCGCCGCGATCGATTGCTGACGGCCCGTCGTGAGCTCGAGACGGGCGCGCAGCTCATCGGACTTGGTGGCCGTGCCCGCGCGCACGCGATCCTGCGCGTAGCGCAGCCCGCGCTCGGCGCGAGCGACGCGCGCGTCGGCAACCGTCACGAGATCGCCACCACGCAGCACTTCATAGAACGCACGCTCCGCCACGAGTGTCGTCTGGTATCGTTGAGAGACGTCGGTAGCTTCGGCAGCCTCGAGATCCGCGCGAGACCGTATTCGGTCCGCGCTTCGTCGGCCGCCCGTAAACAGGTCGATCGACGAGGAGAGTCCTGCCGAATAGCTGTTACCCGTTGAGAGTCCGGGCGTTGGCGCGGAGACGATGTCCGAACGAAGCGCCGCGGAATTGGCCGACAACGTGGGCAGGTACGCTCCGCCGGCGACGCGCTCGCCACTTCGCGCGTTGGTCAGCCCGGCGTCGGCCAGCCGAACCGTCGGGCTGACGGCCAAGGCGCGCGCGATGACCGCCGGCAGGTCGAGAACCGAGTCGATGCGCACCGCCATGACGGTGTCAGGGCGCGACCGCGCCTGCGTGGCCTGCGCATCCAGCTGTGATGCGGAAACGCTCATTCCGGCAACGAGGGCAAGCCGCGCCAGACGCCTCGTCGCGGGACGCAGGTTGGCAAATGTCAACTTCAAGAGCGGGCCGGACCGGTTCGCTGACTGGATTAGTGATGTCGCGTTGATTAGTTACGCACTCGTACCTCGCGACGCTGAGGCTTGGCTTGCGCTCGTGAGCCAGTTCCTGGCAACCGCATCCGTCGCGAAGGATTCGCAGCCAGTTTATCTTGCACCGGCGTCTCGGCTGTATTTGTGCCGCACCGACCGGATAGCTCAGTTGGTAGAGCAGGAGACTTTTAATCTTCAGGTCGTGGGTTCGATCCCCACTCCGGTCATGACTACGGGGGCTTCGCCTTCGGTTCGGATAGAGAAACAACACCATGAAAGAAAACGAGCCGGCGCAGTTCGCGCCGGCTCGCTCTTTTTACAGCCACGCAGCAGCGCTACGCGTTCCTGTCGGTGCAGCCAGTGAATTTCGTATTGTTCTGTTCGGCCTGCGGAACTGGCAGGTTCACGTCGGTTCCGTATGTGCCGCCCTTCGGGAACACGCCCGTTGGGAAAACCTGGCTCTCCGTCCGGGTGTACTGGCGAATGAGGCGGCGCAAGTCGCCGAGACGCTCGCCGCGGCCAAAGGTCCAGAAAGCCTTCTCGCGGAACTGCAGGTCCAGACGCGCCGCTGCGGTGCCCGGATCAACGAGCGGAGCCATGGACTTGATCTGGAGGCTCTGCGTCAGCTGCGTCGGACCGGCGCGCAACGTGTTCAGCGTGGCCAACCAGCCGGGAATGTCGCCCTGCGAGAGCTGCACTTCCGATTCGAGCAGACGCGCGTCGATGCCGTTGACGACCGACACGGCATCTTCACGTCCCGCCGGATTGCCCTGCGACGCCCACAGCAACTGCTGCGTGAACGGCGTGGACGTATCGAACGCCTTGCCTGTGCCGCTCGTTGGAATGCGGGGATCCTTTGCTGACACGAATGGCAACGCGTTCTTGATCGTGCCGTTCGCGTCCACGCTATCGCCAACGACGTAGCGCTTCGCGTTGTTGTTCAGCGCCCAGATTCCATTGTCGCCGGACGTGGTGAGAAAGGTGACGTCCCACGAGTAGCTCGTCGGAATGCCGGTCATGAGCGTTCGTGCCGCCGCATAGTTCGCAGCGCTGCCGAGGCCCATGAGCGCGCGTGCCTTCGTGAGCTTCAATGCGTTCAGCACCTTGATGCTCGACGCGTCAGTCGCTGCGCCCACGGTAGCAATGCCCGAATCCGCGCTGACGATCGCCTTTGCGAACGCTTCGGCAACCGAAATTGGTGCGCCCTCCAGCACGTCACCGCTGCTACCGTCGGAGAACGGCTGGCCATTGCAGAAGTTCTCCGCCGACAAAAGCTCGGCGTAGCCGCGCACGAAGTACATCTGCGCGATGTTCGACGCCGGAGCCGGCTTGTACTTGCGCAAGAGATCGATCGCCTGGTTGGCGGAGATGCGCGAGCGGTGGATGTAGCGATAGCCCGCCGTCACGATGCTGTTGTCGAGCAGGATCGTGCGCTTGTCCGTTTCGTCGCGCTGCGTGAACGTGTCACCGGACTTCCACTCATCTGTGAGCAATCCGCCCATGAACCAGACGCCTTCGGTGTTGGCGGGAGCAGCGGCGGTGAGCGTCGTGAGTCGCGCCAGCGCGCCGATGCGAATAGCGTCGGCACCGTCGGCGGACTGTACGTCGCTTGGAATGATGATATCGGGATCGACAGCCTTGAGCAGCGCGTCGTTCGCATTGCACGCGCCGAGCACAATTCCAGCGGCGATGATTGCAGCGCCAATTGCGCCTCGGCCGCCGCGAATGGAGAATCTATTCATCTGTGGTGTCATGACCGTTTTTTAGAAGCTGAAGTTGAGACGCAGCGTGTAGTACGTCGGCGGCGATGCGGTCTGGAAGTCGTTCTGCGCGTCCGTGCCGTAGCTCGATTCGGGATCGACGCCGGTGTAGTTCGTCCACACGTGGAGATTGCGCGCTGCGAAGGTCAGGCTTGCGCCCGTCGAGCGGAAATAGCGCGCCGCAATATTCGTTGGCGCCGAGTAGGTGACGGACAGCTCGCGGAAGCGCACGAAATGCGCGTCTTCGATGAAGCCCGCCTGCGTGCGCGACGGATCGTCGCGCAGTGCAACCACACGCGCCTGGAGCTCGAGCGGTGACGACTTGTCGGCTTCCTCCTGGCAGTTCAGGCGATTCTGGCAACGAATGCGCTGTGTGTCGTTGTCGTTCTTGAAGCCGCCCTTGTAGTCGAAGAGACTCGAGATGCGGATCGAGCGATTGAAGAGATCGAAGCCGTTGTTGAGCGTCATCTCGTACTTCGGCACCGACGCACCGAGGAACACGGCCGTATCTCCGACGACGACTTCGCAGTTCTTCGCCGTCGCGCAGCCAGGCACGTACGAAATGATGCCGTCGCCATTCAGATCGCTGAAGCCGAGGATGGGACGCTGCCAGTAGCCGTTGATCGGATAGCCAGCCTTCTGCGACATCACGGCCTGCGGGCTGCCGATGATGGGTGGCACCGGTCCGAGATCGACGATCTTGTTGGCGTTCGACGACGCGGAGAACGTCGCGTCCCAGCCCAGCAACCGGTTGCTCACGAGCTGCGTGTTGAGGAGCGCCTCGAATCCGGCGTTCTTCACCGCTCCGAGGTTCTCGAAACGAGACGTCGCGACGCCGGCCGACGGCGGAAGCACGCGCGAGATGAGTGCGTCCTTGGTCGTCTTGCTGTAGTACGTCAACTCCAGGTTCACTCGGCTGTCAAACAGTTTCGCATCGAGACCACCCTCGAACTCACTCGCCCGCTCGGGCTTGAGGTTCGCATTGCCTACACCGGTGGTATTCGGACTGACTACGCCCGGTACGTCGACCTTATCGATGTTTACCGTCGTCGCCTGAAAGAATCGCGTTGCGTCGTTGGGACCAGGCTGCGTTCCCGCGGCGCCGTACGTGGAGCGAATTCGCAGCTGCGTGAGTCCCGGGACCGTTGGAAAGAAGCTCTCGTCGGAGATGATATATGAGCCGCTCAGCTTCGGGTAATAGACCTGCTGGAAGTTCGTGCCGAACGCGCTGTTCTGATCGGTGCGGACAGCGGCCGTCAGAAAGAGGCGATCGCGGAACGCGAGTGCCTCCTCAGCGAAGAGACCGAGCGTCTTCGTGAAGGCCGTCGCCTCGCTTACGAAGGGTACTGCACCTGCCGTCACCGTCGAGGTACCCGGCGGGAGCACCGACGCGTTCGCAAGATTCTGATCCTGCGTGGAGTTTACGTATTGTGCGCCGATCGTCGTCTTCGAGTTGAGCGTCGCCGTCGGGTTGAGTGTCGCCGAGCTGGCGAAATCCGCGGAGAAGTTGCGGATGTTCGCACGCGAGTTCGTCGCGAAGCCGAGGCGGTTCGTGCCGAAGTCGGAGCAGTTGGCGCGGCGGCACAGATCGCTGTCGGTGCGGCTCGCGTAGTCGACGCCGACGTTGGCGCGATTTGCCATCCACGAGTACGGACGGTAATTGGCGTTGAAGCTGCCGATGAACCGGTTGATCTGTTGATTCACCGTCTCCTGGAAAATGTCGCCAGGGGTGAACGCGCGATAACCGTTTCTCGGGAAGCCAAGCGAGCCATTGCCGTTGGTCTTGTAGCCCGGACCGCCGAACGCGCTGGAGCCGAGCCCCGTCGTGTTGTTGTCGATCTGCGGCAAACGCTGGTTCAGATGAATGAAGCCAGCCGACGTCTGCAGGTCGAGCTTGGAGTTCAGCGGCGACGTGAGATTGATGCGGAAGTTCTGCTTCTCGAGCGCATTCGGGCGAAGCCATTCCTGCCGAATGCTGACGCCCGTCGAATCGAGACGACGGCGATCGAAGCCGGGGATCGTGTAGACGCCGAGCTCCTTCTCGTAGTCACCCGACACGAAGTAAGAGAGTGCATCCGAACCGCCGGAAGCGGAGAGGCCGTACTGCTGGCGCTGTCCGGTGCCGAGCGGCGTCGCGTCTGCGTCCTTCCACAGGTTGTAGCTGAGCAGTGAATCCTGCGTGCAGATGCCGTTTGCGAGCTCGTTGAGGAAGCACTGACGCTTGGTGCCCGCGGTCGTGGTGCCGAACATCGTGAACGCGGTGGGATACGGATTCTGATCCCTGATGATTCCGTTCTCCACGAACGTGTTGTAGCGCGTTGCGCCAGCGCGGCCACGCTTCGTCGTGATCACGACGACGCCGTTCGCGGCGTCGGTGCCGTAGAGCGTCGCGGCAGACGGACCCTTGACGATCTCGATGTTCTCGATGTCCTGCGGATTGATGTCGTTTACGCGGCTCAGCGTGGTGCCGCCAACGCCAATGCCCATGGAACCGTTGGCGCTCGACATCCGGATGCCGTCGATGACGTAGATGGGATCGTTGTTGAGCGACAGCGAGTTCGTGCCGCGGATACGGATGCGGGAGCCACCGCCCGTCATCGTATTCGGCAGCACCTGGACTCCAGGTGCGCGCGCCGTCATGAGGTCGCTGATGCTGCGAATCGTCTCGGTCTTCGAGATGTCGGCCGCGTTGATCTGGGAAATGCTGTTTCCGAGCTCGATGCGGCGCTGGTCGCCCGTTGCGGTGGTGACGATCTCGGTGAGCTTGACGACGACGGGTGTCAGCGCGAAGTCGAGCGCCAGCGTCTGACCCGCGCTCACCGCGGCCGCCTTTTTCAACTCGGCGAATCCAACGCGCACGACGCGCACTTCGACGCTGCCGGTTGGCGCGTTGCGGAGCGTGTAGCGGCCGTCGGGGTTGGTGGTCGTGATTGCGCTCGTGCCCACGATGACGACGCGAGCGTCCTGAATCGGTTCACCGGAGCCGGCGGCTGTGACGCGGCCGCTGATCGTTCCCTGCGCCAGCGCGGCGGAGGCGGTCGCGATCAGGAGGAACGCGGCGCGCGCTAGCACACGCGCCGATGACCTCACTGGTACGAATGGCATGAACAAAATTCCCTCGTAGAAGGGTGTTGTCGCGTGGCCCGCATTGGGCAACGAGATGGAGGAAAAGTCGCGCTGATTGGCGGAGCGAAATTCGCCGCGCGGTGAATCAACGACTTGGCGATGCTCTCCGAACCTGTGTGACGACGCAGGAATCATTCGAGCTTCACAAAAGTTTCGATACGACGGGAGTTCTCCTGATCGCGTCTCGAGAACGCTCAATGAGAGAGTGTCTCTAAATGAAAACCCAACCGATTGCACAGACGTCACACATCGAACCGTTCGGAGCCGTTTCTGAAACGACCTTGCGATACACCGCGATGCGGAGTGCTTGCCGCTCGCCGAAAACGGCCACAATATAGGACAACCGAGCGGCTTGCTCCTCAACGTCTTCTCCAACGAATAGTTTCACATGCGATTGTCGTTCGCGTTCATTCCTGCGCTGTTGTTCATCGGCGGCTGCGCGCCCACGAATACGCCAAGCACCGACGTGAGCCCTGATCGCGTTCTCGTCGTCGACGCAGATGGCAAGGTATTGCGCACAGCGGCGGACGACCGAACACGCGTCATCTTCCCGGGGCCGAAAGACAAAGTGTGGCGGGCGTTGATCGGCAGCTATGCGGATGCGGGCATCGAGCCGACTCTATCTGACGCTGCTGCCGGCCGATACGGCAACACGGCATTCGCAGTGCCGCGCCGAATCGCTGGTCGTCCCATCGGCCAGTTTTTCGACTGCGGCTCGTCGCTGACGGGCGCGCTCGTCGATGCGGGACGCGTCACAGCCCTCGTCATCACGACGCTGTCATCGCTACCGGACAGCACGACCGCGGGCTCCACGCGCGTCACCGCGTCGCTCAGACGCAATGACGGTTCCTCGAGCGACGGCATTAACTGCGCGTCGACAGGAGCACTGGAGGAATTGCTGCGCGCCTCAACGATGAAGCGGTTATCAATTACACAGTGAGCCGCGCGGCTCACAAAAAGTGCAATCGGGATAGGGAGTAGGAGAGAGTAACTCTCCTACTTCCCTCCCACACCACCG
>JBDUCR010000511.1:0-2292 GCA_040003345.1 bacterium | reverse complement strand
ACCTGCTGGGCGACGCACTCGCCCGGGCGGCGGAGGTCGAGCGGCTGCTCTCCAACCCGGACACCTTCGGCGACACGGCAAAGGCCGCCGAACTGGGCCGCGAGCACCGCCGCCTCCAGCCCGTTGTCGAGCTGGCGGCTCGGCTCCAGAAGACCGAGAACGAGCTCGCTGAAGCCCGCGAGCTCGTTTCCGTTGACGACCCCGAGATGGCTGCCGAGGCGACGCAGGAAGTCGCGCGCCTCGACACGACACTTGCGGAGCTCGAGTCCCAGCTCAAGCCAGCGCTGCTGCCACACGACCCAATGGATGATCGCAACGCGATCATCGAAATTCGCGCGGGCACCGGCGGCGACGAAGCGGCCCTCTTCGCCGCCGATCTCTTTCGCATGTACACGCGCTTCATCGAGCGCCACTCCGGCTGGCGTCGCGAAACGATCTCGCACTCCGAGGGCACACTCGGCGGCGTGAAGGAAGCCGTGTTCAAGGTCTCCGGTGATGGCGCCTTCGGTGCGATGCGGCTCGAAAGCGGGACGCACCGTGTGCAGCGCGTGCCCGCCACCGAAACGCAGGGACGGATTCATACGTCGGCGGCAACCGTCGCGGTGCTCCCTGAGGCAGAGGAAGTCGACGTCAAGATCGAGGACAAGGATCTTCGCATCGATGTCTTCCGCTCGAGCGGGCCAGGTGGCCAGAGTGTGAACACCACCGACAGCGCCGTGCGAATTACGCATCTGCCAACAGGTCTCGTTGTGTCGCAACAGGACCAGAAATCGCAGCTCCAGAACAAGCTCAAGGGCATGGAGGTGCTGCGTGCTCGCCTGCTCGCGCTGCGCGTCAAGGAAGCCGACGACGCGCGCTCGAAGATGCGAAAGGCACAGGTTGGCTCGGGCGATCGGTCGGACAAGATCCGGACGTACAACTATCCGCAGAGCCGCGTCACCGATCATCGCATCGGCTTCACCACGCACGATCTGTCGGGAGTGATGGACGGACACATCGAGCCCATCATCGACGCGCTCAAGCTTGCCGATGTCGAGGAGATGCTGGGTGAGTAGGCATGTGGGTGAAGAGAGAGCCCAGCCAGCGGAGCGAGTCGACGGATGCGCGCCCGCTGCTACCGGTCTCACGGTGGCCGCGATCGTAACCGGAATGGCCGAGGTGCTTCGACCGACGCTCGGTGAAGAAGCCGTCTCGGAAGCGCGCGAGATGCTCGCGCTGATGCACGATCGTCCGCGTCATTGGCCCGTCCTCTTTGGCGAGGAGCTGCTCACCGCGGATCACGCAACCGCTGCCATCTGCGCCGCGACGCGACGCGCGGCCGGTGCGCCGATTCAGTACGCCGCTGGACAGGCGGCTTTTCGCAATCTCACGCTCACGGTGGACGAACGCGTTCTCATTCCGCGCCCCGAGACGGAGCAGCTCGTCGAGATCGTGCTCCGGCTCACCGCGACCGAGCGAGGCGGCACCGTGGTCGATGTCGGGACGGGCTCTGGAGCAATCGCGCTCGCGCTCGCGACGGAGGGTCGGTTCGAACAGGTGATCGGCACCGACATCTCACTCGACGCGCTTGCCGTCGCGCAGATCAATGCGGATCGCTACGCGGCACGAAGCTGCGCGAAATTCGAGCTTCGGCACGGATCGCTCCTCGAGCCCGTGCCCGAGCGGGGACTGCGGGCGGTGGTGTCGAACCCGCCCTACATTGCGTTCGCGGAAGCCGCGGTACTTCCGGCATCCGTACGCGACTGGGAACCGTCGATCGCTCTGTTCTCCGCTTCGGATGGATTGGAGACGACAGCCCAACTATTGCGCGAAGCGGCCGACGCGCTCGCGCCGGCCGGCGTGCTCGCTCTGGAAGGTGACATGCGGCGAATGGGTGCAGTCGCCGAGCTGGCGGTGGCGCTCGGGGCGTACATCGACGTGCAGGTATTGCCGGACCTCACTGGCCGCGAACGATTCGTGGTCGCAAGACGACGGGAGAACTAGAATGATCGAAGACAAGGCGAAGGAGCTTGGACGGTTGATCGGGCAGAGCACCGAGTACAAGGCGGTCAAGCGCGCCAACGACGCGCTCGGCGAGGACAAGGATGCGGTCGCGCTGCTCAAGAAGATGGAACAGCTGCGCCTCAACGCGCAGCAGATGATTCAGCGTGGCGAGCGTCCGACCGAGGATATGGAAAAGGAGCTCGACGCCCTGCTCGGCCAGGTGCAGGGACAGCCCGTGTATCAGCGGCTCGTCTCCGCGCAGGAGAACTTCGACAAGACGATGTCGAAGGTGAACGACTGGATCGTGGA
>JBDUCR010000464.1:0-7647 GCA_040003345.1 bacterium | reverse complement strand
GCGCAGGTGGGGCCATATCACACGAATACGGCAGAGGGGCTCAAGCTCGCGCGTCGGCTGCTGATGGCGCAGAAGAAGGACATGCGCCAGATCATCATGATCACCGATGGCAAGCCGAGCGCGCTGACGATGCCGGATGGACAGATCTACAAGAACTCGTTCGGTCTGGACGTCACCGTGATCGAGAAGACGCTGCAGGAAGTCGCGGCGTGCCGGAAGTCGGGGATCATGATCAACACGTTCATGCTGGCACGCGATCGCGCGCTCGTGGAGTTCGTGAAGCGGATGAGCGAGATCAGCCGCGGCAAGGCGTATTTCACGACGACGATGACGCTCGGACAGTTCATCCTGATGGACTTTCTCAAGCGGAAGACGCGGAAGGTCAGCTGAGCCTTCTGTCATCGACGGCGTCTTGTCATCCCGCAGGAGCGATAGCGAGTGTCGGGATCTACTGTACGCCGCACCGTGGCTGGTATAATTGGCGCGAAGGTAGATCCCGACACTCGCTCGCGTTGCTCGCTCCTGCGGGATGACAGGTGGCGCTACATCTCGTGGTTGAGGATTTTGCGCAACACGCCGCTGTCCATGTTTGCGCCGCAGAACACCAGACCGACGCGCCTGCCCTTGAGTTGATCGCGCATCTTCATCGCCGCCGCGACGCCCATTGCACCGGCGCCCTCCACGAGCTGGTGTGTCGTCGAAAGAATCACGCGCACCGCTTCCGCGATCTCGGCGTCGGTGACGCTCACGAAATCCGAGAGGCCATCGACGAGCGTCGAGAACGTCAGATCGTAGGTGGTGCGCGTGGCGACACCTTCCGCAAACGTGTCAGCGCGCGCCGTCTTGCGCGGCTGTTTGGCGTGCCAGCCGTCGTAGTGCGCCGAAGCGCCCGCTGCGCCGACGCCGATGATGCGGAGATCGGGACGCAGCGCACGCGCAACGGTGATCGCACCGACGGCTTGTGATCCACCGCCAATGGCGATGAGGAGGACGTCGAGATCGTCGCTCTGCTCGAGGATCTCGAGCGTCATTGTACCTGCGCCTGACAGGACATTCACATTGTTCGTGGAGTGCGCAAGCGTGAGGCCTTCGTTCTCGACGAGGCGCTGCGACACGGCGACCGCCTCGTCGTAGTCGGCGCCTTCTTCGACGACTCGCGCGCCCCACGCGCGCAGCGCCGCATTTTTCTCGGGGTTGTTGCCGCGCGGCACACAGATCGTGACGTCGACGCCGAGTTGCTTGCCGGAGAACGCGAGCCCGAGTCCGTGATTGCCTGTGGTGGCACCGACGATGCCGCGCGCGCGCTGCGTGGCGTCGAGCGACGTGACTGTCGACAGCCCGTTCCGCACTTTGAAGGAGCCGGTGGGCTGCATGTTCTCGTGCTTCACGAGCAGCGTGAGTCCGGACGCAGCGTCGAGCGCCGGATATCCTCGAAACGGGGTCGGGGTGAGGTACGGAGCAATGCGCTCGCGCGCGCGCTCGACGTCATTCAGGGAGATCGGATTGGAGGCGGTCATGGTGCGAGCACGTTAGATTGTGTCGCTGAAATGTACAAACCCTTTCGATGCTGAACTACGCGTATGTTGCGATCGGGAGCGCCATCGGCGGTCTCGCGCGTTTCGTGCTCGGCACATGGGCGCAGCGACACCTCGACGACTGGGCGCCGCGCGCTGGAGCGCTGCCCTTTCCCATCGGGACGCTCATCATCAACGTCAGCGGATCGTTTCTCCTCGGTGCCGTTCTCGTGATCGTCGCGCGGCAGAGCGGACCGCACGCCAACGCGACGCGACTGTTGCTCGCCGTCGGTCTGTGCGGCGGATACACCACGTTTTCGACGTTCAGCGCCGACACCGTAGCACTGGTGGAGAGTGGCGGATCTGCGCTCGCGGCGTTGAACGTCGCAGCGAGCATCGGTATCGCCGTCTTGGCCACGATCGCCGGCGCTGCGGTTGCACGTGCGGTGCTGGGTCGAGTCTGAACGATGCGCATTAGATTCTTGGCATGCTGACCGCGCTACTTTCCGTCACGGTGCTTGGCTTCCTGCTGGGTATGCGTCACGCGACCGATCCCGATCACGTCGTGGCCGTGACGACGATCGTGTCGCAGCAACGGTCGCTCGGCAGAGCGGCGCGCACCGGGATTCTCTGGGGAATCGGACACACCACGACGATCATGCTCGTCGGCGGCGCGATCATCGTGCTCAAGGTGCAGCTGTCGGCAATTCCTCCGCGCGTCGGGCTGACGCTCGAGTTCGCGGTGGCAGTGATGCTCATCGTGCTCGGTTTGCTCACGCTTGCGGGTGGTGAGCGTCGTGTGGTGGACAGCACGGCGCGTCCGCTCACGGTTGGATTCGTGCATGGTCTCGCAGGCTCCGCGGCGGTGGCGACGCTTCCGCAGGTCGCGCTCATCCCGAATCCGATGTGGGCGCTCGCCTATCTCGGCGTGTTCGGCGTGGGGACGATTGTCGGTATGCTGTTGATCACGGCGTCGATCGCCGCGCCGTCGCTGTTCGCGATGCACCGGTTCGCCGGTTTGAATCACAAGCTGCGCATTGCGTCTGGTGTTGCGAGCATCGCGTTCGGTCTCTTCCTGGCGCATCGCATCGGGTTCGTCGACGGATTGTTTACGTCAGCGCCAGCGTGGACTCCGCAGTAGCGTCGGCGCGGCGGCGCCGTTTCGGAGCGCTCCTTCGACGCTGGTTTCGCGCGAATGGCCGCGATCTGCCGTGGCGGAAGACGCGCGATCCGTATCGCATTCTCGTCTCCGAGCTGATGCTGCAGCAGACGCAGGTGTCGCGCGTCGTGCCGAAGTACGCCGAGTTTCTCGAGACGTTTCCGACGCTGCACGACATTGCGCGTGCGCGGCCGAAACGCGTGATGGAGGCGTGGGCGGGACTCGGGTATTATGCGCGCGCTCGCAATCTGCATGCGCTTGCAACGGTGGTGACGGATCGCGGACGCGATCTGCACGCGACGCTTCCGCCTGACGCTCAAGATCTTCGCGCGTTGCCCGGGGTGGGCGCGTACACGGCTGGCGCAGTGAGCTCGTTCGCCTATGAGCGGCGAGCGGAGCTGGTGGACACCAATGTCGCACGTGTGTTGAAGCGCGTGTTCGCGCCGTCAGTCGTGATCAAGTCGACGAAGGGCCAGAAGAAGTTATGGGCAATTGCGCGAGAGATTCTGCCGCGCACCGGCAAAGCGACGTGGACGCAGAACCAGGCGCTGATGGAGCTCGGTGCGTTGGTGTGTACAGCGCGCGTGGCGCACTGCACGGTGTGTCCGGTGCAACGTGTCTGTGCGACAGCGCTGTCGTCGCGCGAGGGGAACGAGTGAGTGCCGGGCCTGCAGTCGTGGCGGTTGTCGCTGGCTAGCGTGCGCCGCGACAGCTCGAACCCGCTTGCGTAGCGGCGGCGGCGATGCGCTCGACAATAGTGCCGAGCGCGTCGTCGCGTTCGAGAATCACTTCCGAACGGCGTCCTTCTTCTTCCCGGCGTTCGCGGCATAGTCGAGCGAGCCGTCGTACGGCCGCTCGCCATAGCCAGTGTAGATCTGCCGGGGACGCGCGATCTTCTGCTCCTTGTCGTTCAGCATCTCTTCCCACTGGGCGAGCCAGCCAGCCGTGCGCGCAACGGCGAACAACACCGTGAAGAAGTCCGTCGGGAACGCCATCGAGCGATAGATGAGCCCCGTGTAGAAATCGACATTCGGGTACAGCTTGCGCGAGACGAAGTAGTCGTCACTGAGTGCGATGCGCTCGAGCTCGAGCGCGATCTCGAGATCCTTGTCGACGCCGACGATCTTGAACACCTCGTCAGCGAGCTTCTTCACGATGCGCGCGCGCGGATCGTAGCTCTTGTACACGCGATGTCCGAAGCCCATCAGCTTCGCGCCCTTGCCGGACTTCACGTTCTCGATGAAGGCGGGAATGTTCTTCTTGTCGCCGATCTCCTTGATCATGTGCAGCACGGCTTCGTTCGCGCCGCCGTGCAGCGGACCATAGAGCGCGGCAATACCGGCAGCAACGGCCGAGAATGGATCGACGTGCGAGCTGCCGACGGCGCGGACGGCGTTGGTCGAGCAGTTCTGTTCGTGATCGGCGTGGAGGATGAACAACACCTCGAGTGCCTTCACGAAGATCGGATTCCCTTCGTACTTGGGCTCTGTCATGCGTGCGACCATCGACAGAAAATTCTCGACGTAGCCCAGATCGTTGTCGGGATAGATGAAGGGAAGTCCCTTCACGTGGCGGAAGCAGAACGCCGCGAGCGTGGGCAGCTTCGCCAGGAGGCGCACGATGCTGATGTGGCGCTCTTCCGGATCCTGGATGTTCTTCGCGTTCGGATAAAAGCTCGACATCGCGGCGACGGTGCTACACAGCATCGACATGGGATGCGCGTCGTAGCGAAAGCCCTGCAGGAACGTCTTGATGTTCTCGTGGACGTACGTGTGATACGTGATCTGATGCGCCCAGTCGTTGTACTGCGTCTGGTTCGGCAGCTCGCCGTTCCGAAGCAGCCACGCCACCTCGAGAAAGCTCGCCTTTTCGGCGAGTTGCTCGATCGGATATCCGCGGTACCGGAGAATGCCCTTGTCGCCATCGATGAAGGTGATGGCGCTTTTGCATGACGCGGTATTCATGAACGCCGGGTCGTAGGTCATCAGGCCGAATTCATCCGCCTCGACCTTGATCGGGCGCAGATCCATCGCGCGAATGGCGGTGTCGCCTTCAGTCGCCGGCGTCATGATCGGAACCGTGTAGCTCGTTCCCGTGCGAGTATCCTTGATCTCGAGCGCGCCTCCGTCCGGTGCGCCCGCAGCATTGTCCGTCTTGCTCATGACCACGTTCTCCCTGGAAGTGCGCTCCTTCTGACCGGCGGAGCGCCTGCTCCACCCGAATCCGAAATGTATCCGGGTGTGACGCGGTGCGATATTGCGCGAATGCTCCTCTCTCAATCGTCGCTGCACGCGATTCCGGTGAGTCGTCTGGCCATCGCCGCAGTCGCAGCATTTCTGGGCGGAATCATGAATGCGATCGCCGGTGGCGGCACGCTGCTCACCTTCCCTGCTCTGGTCGCTGCCGGGATGTCGCCGCTCGTCGCGAACGCGACGAGTACGGTTGCACTCGTGCCTGGCGCGTTGACGAGCATGCTCGGGTATCGCGGCGAGCTCACGGGTGCGCGGAAGTGGGCGCTGTCGCTCACGCTACCGTCGCTGATCGGCGGCGGATTCGGCGCGTGGCTGCTGCTTCACACGCCGGGCCGAACCTTCGACGAAGTGGTGCCGTGGCTCGTGCTCGGCGCGACGACGTTATTCGTGGTGCAGCGGCCGCTGCTGTCGTGGGCGCGGCGCCATCACACGACTGTCCTCGACGATGCGGGGCTCACGCTGGCCGGGCCTACGATGCCACTGCTGGCGTGGCAGCTCTGTATCGGGATCTACGGCGGCTACTTTGGCGCCGGCGTCGGCATCCTCATGCTCGCTGCGCTTGGCTTCATGGGCTTCACCAATCTTCACCGCATGAACGGGCTCAAGAACTGGGGCGGCTTCTGTATGAACATGGTCGCGTCCGTGAGCTTTGCAGCGAGCGGCATCGTGGAGTGGCCGGTTGCGTTGAGCATGGCCATCGGCGCGATGGCCGGCGGATACCTCGGGTCGAAGGGAGCGCAGCGCATTCCGCAGCATTACGTGCGCGGCGCCGTCGCCGTGATTGGCACGGTGAGTGGAATCTGGCTACTCGCTCGGCACCACTGATCAGCGAGAAGGCTTCATGCCCAGCGCGTAGATGATCTTCCACTCCTGCTCGGACACCGGCTGAACGGAAAGTCGGCTGCCCTTCTGGAGGAGCGTCATCTTCTCGAGTCCCTTCGTGGCGCGGAGGTCAGCGAGCGACAGCGGGCGCTTCAGCTTCTCGACACCCTTGATGTCGACCATGAACCACGTTGGCGCGTCGGCTTTGCTCTTCGGATCGAAGTGCGAGTCCTTCGGATCGAGCGCCGTTGGATCGGGATATCCTTCGCGTGCGACCTCGGCGACACCGGCGATCTCTGTCGGATCGGCACTCGAGTGGTAGAAGAACACGAGGTCGCCCTTCTTCATCTCGTCGCGCATGGTGTTCCTCGCCTGGTAGTTGCGCACGCCATCCCAATGCGTGGTCTTGTCCGGTCGCGCGAGCAGGTCGTCGAACGAAAAGACGTCGGGCTCTGACTTGACGAGCCAGTAGCGGCGAGCAGCGGAGGGAGCGGTAGTCGGCATTGGTCTGGGAAGAGGTCGCAGAAATGTAAATTGGCGGTGCAGCGCACTTGTAGCTCTGCTGTCCTGCCGACAGCTTTGCCACATGAATGCAGCGTTTGCGATTTTCGCGTCGATTTCCTCGGTCTTGCGCTCCGTGCTGCTCGCCGGAGGTGTGGTGCTCGGGGCGATTGCCACCGCGGATTGGGCGGTTCGCACTCGGCGCATCAATCCGTTCAGCGGCGTCGCGCGTTTTCTGAGGGCGAATGTGGATCCTCGCCTGATGGGTGTCGAGCGGCAGGTTTTGCGGGCGGGTGGGCACCCGTCGGCGACGCCGTGGTGGGCACTCGTCGCGTACGTCATCGTCGCGGCGTTGATTCTGGCGGCAATCGACATGCTGCTCACCCTGCTTGGTCAGGCGCTCGCGGCGAGTTCGCTTGGGCCGAGTGGTGTGGTGCTTCTTCTCGTGCACTGGACGTTCGCGTTTCTACGTCTCGCGCTGCTCGTGCGCGTGATCGGATCTTGGTTTCCGAGTGCGGCAGCGAGCAAGTGGATGCGCTGGTCATTCGGAGCGACGGAGTGGATGCTGCGTCCGCTTCGAAGTGTCATTCCGTCATTCGGGATGATAGACATTACGCCGATTGTGGCGTATTTCGCACTGCAGATTCTCGAGGGGCTGCTCACGTAGTGCGATTCGCGTTCGTGAATACCGCGTTCAGGTGCAATTCGCGCGTGCCCACATGTGCAAAGGTTGCGAGTAGCGACCGACACTAGGTACACGGCACCGAAGGTGCGAGTGGTCGGTCGCAACAGAAGGCAACGAACGCGGCGCCCGCACAGCTGCCGGCGACGGCGATGCGACGTAATGGAGGGGCTGTAATACGATGACTTACGTGATGCTGGTGGGAAGCGATGTCGCCCTGCTCGAAGGGCTGGCACAATCACTTGCCGGGCTTGGCCACAGGCCGGCGGTCACGACGTCGCTAGCCGACGCACGCGAGCTCGCTCTGAGCTTACCGCCTCTTGTGCTGGTCATCGATCGTGCGATGGCGAGCAGTGCGGGAGCGGAGTTGCTCGCGGTTCCTGTTGCTGCGGGCGGAGCGCGGCTGTTGTATCGCGCGGCTTCGATGCCTCCTGCGCCGCTGCTTCCCGCGCTGCAGCGTGCGGTGCTTGCGGATCTGACGTTGCCACTCGAGCGCCATCGTCTCGCGGCGCTGGTGCAGTCCGTGGGTGATCGCGCGAAGGCGACGGGCCGTGCTCCGTCGCTGACTCCGCCGGAGTCGCACACGAAGATCTAAGCGCGATGCGCGGCGAGTTCTTGCCCCACGCGTAGCCGGAACACATGTTAGCCCATGAAATACGCCGAAGTGCAAAACTGCATCGGCGGCGCTTTCGTGTCGCCGGATGCCCCGACGCTTGA
>JBDUCR010000394.1:0-7650 GCA_040003345.1 bacterium | reverse complement strand
TCAGCCTGCTGTGCTTCAGTCTCGGCGGGAAGTTTGTACGCCGCGGCGACGACGGCGTACGCTGACGCGTCGCGCGCGACGAGCGTGCTGAGTGCATTGCCAACCGCCGCGGCGCGTACGGCGATCTCGCGCATCTCGGCGTCGACGGAGGCGTACTTCTTCTTTCCCATCGTCAGGCCCGCGACCATTTGCGCGAGTGCGGCGCCAAGCGCGCCGGCGTGCGCCGCGACGCTCCCGCCGCCTGGCGTTGGACTTGGAGACGCGACGGAGCCGACGAATCCACTGAGCGACTCACCGCCGGTGATCGCCGTGCGCACCTTGCGCTCGAGCACGAGCTCGGGCGTGAAATCGCGCACTTGGAGGTGCCGAGCCGCGGCCTCGAACAGCGCGCGCTCGGGGACGAGGCCGACGATCTCGCTCCATGTCGGCGACACCCCGTGTGCTTCGGCCTCCATCTTCACGACGTCGAATACGCGATGCAGCGGCGTCTTCTCCGTGTCGACGAGATTCATCGACACCTGCGCCTGTCCGTCGACCTCGAATCCCATCGCCTTCACGAAGCGCAGGCCGCCCGATGATCCGCGTATCGCCTTCGCGACCTCCTTCGCGACCGGCATATTCGAGGCAGGGCCCAGGTAGACGTTGTAGGCGACGAGAAATGGTCGCGCTCCGATGGCGACTGCGCCCGCAGATGTGTGAACTGCGGACGGTCCGAAGTCCGGCGTGCGTTGCGGTGTCGTGCCGATGTCCTCGCGAATGCCTTCGAACTCGCCGCGTCTGACGTCTGCGAGATTTTCGCGATCGGGGCGAGTGGCGGCGCGCTCGTAGAGAAAGACCGGAATGCTCAACTCGCGTCCGACGCGCTCGCCGAGGGTTCGCGCGAGGGCGATGCAGTCTTCCATCGTCGCGCCTTCGAGCGGGATGAAGGGAACGACATCCGTTGCGCCCATGCGCGGATGCTCGCCGGTGTGCGTGCGCAGATCGATCAGCTCGTGCGCGACACGAATGCCGGCGAAGGCGGCGTCGACGACGATGTCGATTGGTGCGACGAATGTGATGACGCTGCGGTTGTGGCTCGCGTCTGAACTTGCGTCGAGCACGTGAGCGCCGGCGACGTTCGCGATGGCGTCACGAATGGCGGTGACGACTTCGGGGCGTCGTCCTTCGGAGAAGTTTGGAACGCACTCGATCAATTTCATGACTTCAGGAGGAGGGGAAGAGGGGAAGAGGGGAAGAGGGGACAGCCGGACAAGCGGATGACGGGAATGGCGCTCAGGAGGACGATCCTTCCCTCAGCGTTGCCAGCAACCACGCATGCATCACCGGACTACCGGCGAGAATCGACGTCTCGGCCACAGGGCACGGCGCGCCGTCCATCGTTGTCACGATGCCACCGGCTTCGCGCACCATGAGTGCGCCGGCGGCAAGATCCCAGGCATTCAGGCGCAGCTCGAAGAATGCCTCATAGCGACCGCAGGCGACATCCGCGAGATCGAGTGCAGCGGCGCCGCATCGGCGTATGCCCGATGTCGCGCGCATGATTGCCGGCAATAGCGGCAGGTACGTCGCGATCTCTTCCTCACGAGAAAACGGAAATCCCGTCGCGATCAGCGCACGCGCGTGCAGCGTCTCCGTGCTAACGCGCATCGGTTCGCCGGCGCGGCGAGCGCCGCCGCCCAGTGTGGCGGAAAACAGCTCGCCGGTCGCCGCGTTGATGATGGCGCCGGCGACGACCACGCCGTCGACGAGCGCGGCGATGGACACTGCGTACCAGGGCAAGCCGTGAAGGAAATTCGTCGTGCCGTCGAGCGGGTCGGCGACGAAGACGAGACCGCGAGTCGCGTCGGCATTCGGCGAGCCTTCTTCCGCCAGCAGCGTGGCGTCGGCGTGGCGGGTGGAGATCACGTCGGAAAGGGCGGCCTCGCTCGCGCGATCGACGTCGCTCACGAAGTCGTACGTCCCCTTCGATTCCCAGGTGAGAGAACCGCGGCGAGAGGCGCCGTCTCGAATGACGTCGGCGGATTTCACAACCGCGGTGACGCAGGTTGCGAGCAGCGCGCGGCGCTCGGCGTGCGTCGTCGTATCAGATGTTGCTTGCCTCGCGTCAGACGCGCTCATTACGTTCTCCAGATGGCACGTATCTTCAGCGGGATCCAGCCGTCCGGGGAGCTCCACATCGGGAACTATCTCGGTGCGGTGAAGAATTGGGTTGCGCTGCAGGGGACGGCGGAATCGTTCTTCTGCATCGTGGACTACCACGCCATCATCACTCAGTACGATCCGAACGAGCTGCGCGCTCGCCGCCGGGAGATGGCCGTCGGGCTTCTCGCGGCTGGACTCGATCCACAGGTGACGACTGTGTTCGTGCAGTCGGACGTGCCGGAACATACTGAGCTCGCGTGGATCTTCAACACTGTCACTCCAGTGGGCGAGCTCGAGCGACAGACGCAGTTCAAGGACAAGTCGGCGAAACAGGAGAGCGTGAACGCGGGACTGCTCAACTATCCCATCCTGCAGGCCGCCGACATCATGCTCTATCGCGCGGACACGGTGCCCGTCGGCGAAGATCAGGTGCAGCACCTCGAGCTCTCGCGAGTCATCGCTCGGCGGTGGAACGCCCAGTTCTCACCCGAGGAGGCGTTCTTTCCCGAGCCGCAGGCGCTGCTCACGCCGACGCGGCGCATCATGGGGCTCGACGGCCAGACGAAGATGTCCAAGTCCACGGGGAATACGATCGGTCTGCTCGAATCGCCGGCCGAGATCTGGGCGAAGTTGCGTCCGGCAATGACGGATCCGAAACGCGTCAAGAAGACGGATCCCGGGACGCCTGAAGTGTGCAACATCTATCATCTGCACAAGGCGTTCAGTCCGCAGCCGACCGTCGAACATGTCGCGGTTCAATGCAGCACCGCAGGATGGGGCTGCATCGATTGCAAGAAAGTCCTTGCCGAGTCGATGGAAGTCGAGCTCGTGCCGATTCGACGTCGCGCAGACGAGTTGCGCGCGAACCCCAGTGCTGTCGATGACGCGCTTGCATCAGGCGCGGCGAAGTGCCGCACGATTGCCAGAGAGACGATGCGCGGTGTACGCGACCGGATGGGTTTCGACTAGCTGATGACGCTCGGTCAGGACGAGTTTACGGCCCTGCTCAAGCACTGGGCGGAGTACTCCGCGATCGAAGTATTGATCGCGCTCATCGTTCCAGTTGTCCTGTTGGCGCTGGCTGACTGGCGCATGCGGCGTCGGCAATAGGTGTACGTCGGTCACGCCGCAATCGCGCTTGCCCTCAAGTCGCGGGCGCCGAGCGTTCCGATCGTGCCGTTGGCGCTCGCGTGCTATGGGCCTGACTGGCTCGAAGTCGGATCCATGGCGCTCAATCACCACGGACAGATCGCGGAGTACACGCATTCGATTCCCGCGGTGATCATTGGCGCAGCGGTGGCGAGTGCGCTGTATGCGCTCATCGCGCGCCGTCCGGGCGCGGCGCAGATCCTCGCCGGATGGCTGCTTCATTGGCCGGCAGATTACATCACGGGGCGCAAGCCGGTCATCACTGGCGACACCCTCATCGGGCTCGACCTCTATCGTGTTCCGCTTGCCGACATCGCGATCGAGACCGCGCTCGTCGTCATTGCCTGCGTGCTCTACTCTCGCGCCGTCGCGAAGACGTCGGCGCATCGGCGGATTGTCGCGATGCTCGGAGCGGCACTAACCGCGTCGCAGTTCGCGATGGTGTATGTGGGGCGTCAGGGGAGCCTCATGCCGTGGTCACCCTCGCTGGCGGACGAGGCCACACAGTCGCATCTTGTTCAAGGCGTTGGTTTTACCAGCTTCGCCAACGCTGAAGTGTCAGACCCGCATGTCTCTTGCACCACTGGTTCGTACCTCAACAGTGAGCGCGTCATGGCGACGAAAGGCACAAACGGCGTAGCGACTCTGATTTGCCTCACCTGTGGCAAGGAAAAGTATTTTTCGCACGATGTTCCGGCGGCCGCGTCATGTGATCAATGTGGTGGCACTGTGTTCCGGACCTTCTCGACCCCGACCGAGCCCGACGACGCGGTTATCGACGCGCTCGAGTCGCAGGCGCGCAGCATCTCGTACGGCGACAGTTCGCCGGACTCGACGCAAGGCGACGCTCGCGATCTCGATCTGCTGTGATCCGACGACGGGTGGGAGCGCATTCATTCTTGCTCCACCACCGCAGGACATAAGCACCCACACGATGATGGAGGTCGCGCGCACACTGCGCATCGACCTCCTCATCAAGCTGCTGCTCGCCGTGCTGCTCGGCGGCATCATCGGGTTCGAGCGAGAGATCGCTGGAAAGCCGGCGGGTCTTCGGACCAACATTCTCATCTGCGTCGGTGCGGCGTTGCTGATGGATCTCTCCATCGGCATCGGTCTCGCCGACGGAAAGCGCATCGGCGATCCCGGCCGCATCGCGGCGCAGATTGTGAGTGGCGTCGGATTTCTCGGCGCAGGAACCATCATGCAGGCGCAGGGAATGGTCACCGGTCTCACATCTGCCGCAACGATCTGGGTGGTCGCCGCTATCGGCATGACGGTGGGCGCTGGCTACTATGTCGAAGGAATTGGCGCCGGTCTTCTCGTCACCTTCGTGCTCTCGGGGCTCGGGGGACTCGAGCATTGGGTGCGACGCGCGCGGCGCGTGGCGAGTGCGACGATACGCACCCGCGTCGACACGAGCTTCGACGATCTCAGTACAGCGCTCAATGCGCATGGAATCAGAATCGACTCGCATCGTTCGTTCGATCATCCAGAGGATCGAACGTTCGAGGTCAAGCTCTCCGGTCCATCGCGTCAATTCGATATTGCGACGGCTGCACTGCTGTCGCGCGACTTCATCTACGGTGTGCATGTCGACTGATCGTCGTCGTCTCGTGGTCGATCTCGCGGCGACCTCACGCAACTGGGCACTGACAGCAGAAGGAAAGGCGCGACTGATCGCCGAGGCGCCGAAGGATTGGGAAGTCGAGGTGGTGAGTGCGCCGACGAGCTCTGACGGCGACGGCCCGCCACGCGGCAGCGACGAGTCGCAACGACTCATTGTCGACGCCGAAGCGTACTTTGGATTCGGGCTGACGGAGGACCTGTTCCGTCTCGGTCGCAAGCTCAGGTGGGTGCACTCCGCTGCAGCGGGGGTCGGGAATGTGCTCAGGACCGGCATCGCCGACTCGGCTGTTCTGCTGACGAACTCGGCGGGGATTCACGGTCCGCCGATCGGTGAATTCATCGTCGCCGGGATTCTGCACTTCATGCGCGGACTCGACGTCGCCATCGCGCAGCAGCAGCGTGGCGAGTGGAACAAGGCGTTTTTCGTCGCTGACGATTCGCCGATTCGCGAGGTTGATGGATCGCGCATTCTCATCGTCGGAACGGGCGGGTTGGGTGGCGAGGCCGCGAGGCGACTCAGCGCACTTGGCGCCACGTGCATTGGAATACGGCGACGTCCGGAGCTCGGGCCACCCACAGGATTTGCAGCGGTCGCGGGCATGGACCAGCTCGATGCAGAGCTTCCGCGCGCCGACGCTCTGGTGCTGGCTGCACCGCTGACGTCCGATACTTCGGAGTTGATGACGCGCGCTCGGCTGGAGCGGCTTCCGCGGCATGCGATCGTCGTCAACGTCGCGCGTGGTGCAATGATCGATGAGAATGCTCTCGGCGATCTTCTCGAGGAAAATCGGTTGCGCGGCGCCGTGCTCGACGTCTTTCGCGAGGAGCCACTGGCTAACACCAGCCGGCTATGGCAGCTTCGGTCAGCGCTCGTCGTTCCGCATGTTTCGCCAGTGTCGCCCGGCCGATTCTGGCCGCGACAACTCGATCTGTTTCTCGACAACTGGCATCGGTACGTGGCGGGCGAGCCGTTACGCAACCTCGTAGACAAGAAGGCGGGATACTGATTCATGGAACGCATCATCAAGGCTGCAGTGGACCGCGGCGCGTCGGACCTTCACATCAAGGCGGGCGATGTCTTTCGCGCTCGCATTCATGGAAAGCTGGTTCCGCTGACCAAGCAGGCGTTGACTCCGGAGCAGACGCGCACGATCGCGCTGCTGCTGATGTCGAACGAGGACGACAAGGCGCGCATCGACAAGATCACCGATTACGACTGCTCCTGGTCCGCGCCTGGGATTGGCCGTTTTCGCGTCAACATCATGAAGCAGCGCTCGAGCTTCATGGTCGTGATGCGCGTGATTCCCTTCGAGGTCCCGACGTTCGACTCACTGCGATTGCCGCACGCGATGGAGCGCGTCGCCGAGGCGGAGCGTGGCATGGTGCTCGTCACGGGAGTCACCGGCTCTGGAAAGTCGAGCACGATGGCCGCGATGGTGAACTTCATCAACCAGCATGAGAACCGGCACATCCTCACGCTGGAGAATCCGATCGAGTTTCTGCATTCGGACATCCAGAGCTCCATCACGCAGCGCGAGGTCGGCTCCGACACGTTGGACTTCAAGATGGGTCTGCGTGCCGCTCTGCGTCAGGATCCTGATGTCGTGATGATCGGCGAGATGCGCGACGCCGAGACGATCGACACCGCGATGAAGGCGGCGGAGACCGGACATCTGCTCATCTCGACGCTGCATACACCGGACGCGCAAAGCACGATCCTCCGCATCATGGCGATGTTTCCGCCAGAGGAGCAGGACGTGGTGCGCATCCGGCTCAGCGAGACGCTCACGTCCGTTGTGTCGCAGCGATTGCTGCCACGCGCGGATGGAGAGGGACGTGCAGTGGCGGCGGAGATTCTCATCGTCACTCCTGCGGTGCGCGACATGATCGCCGACGGCAATCGCATTGCCGAGATCCGTGATTACATCGCCGATGGTCGTGACCAGTACGGCATGCAGACATTCGACCAGCATCTCGCCGATCTGGTGCACGACAACACCGTGACCTTCGAGACCGCGATGGCGGCATCCACCAATCCATCGGACTTCGAGCTGAAGATGCGCATGTTTCAGCGTGTCGCGCCTGCTGCATCGAAGTCGTCCGCGAGCGTCGAATCGGCAACACCGGCGGGCGCTGCCGCGCCTGCCGGCGAAGCATCCGGCGTGGAGGGAATCACACAGGGTGGCGGATTCGACTTTCTCGGACAGTGATCGCACTCAACGGCATTCTCGCTCCGCTCATCACGCCTTTTGATGCGGCTGGCGACATCGATCTCGACGGCTTCGGCAGAAACACGCGGGCGCATCTGTCGGCCGGCGCCTGCGGTGTCGTCGTTGCCGGGTCCACCGGTGAGGCCGCATTACTCGATGATGCGGAGCGCAATGCGCTCGTCGAGCGTGCGCGTGCGGAGGTGCCGAGCGATCGCACATTGCTCGTAGGCACCGGTGCCGAGTCCACGAGGGCGACGATCGCGCGAACCCGCGCCGCCGCCGAGCGTGGCGCCGATGGAGCGCTGGTGGTCGCGCCGCATTACTACGCCGAGATGATGTCGGCCGAGGCGGTGCGTACGCACTACGAACGGATTGCCGACGAGAGTCCGATTCCAGTGCTGCTCTACACCATTCCGAAGTACATGCACTACGCGATTCCGCCGGAGGTCGTGGCGGATCTTGCGACACATGAGAACATCGTCGGGATGAAGGACAGCTCCGGCGACGCTGGGCTGTTCGCGAA
>JBDUCR010000508.1:0-7656 GCA_040003345.1 bacterium | reverse complement strand
GAAATACCACCTGAGCTGCGCGGCCCCTCCAGATCGACCACCGTGACGAGATACGGTCGCACATGATCGCGCGCACGTGCGCGAAAGCTTACGCCGCCTCCCGCGGAAACGCCCCATCGCTGTTGACGAAAGGGATCGAAGAGAAACCGAGCGAGAATGTCGAGGCGACCGCTGCCGTCCTGTCTCCCTCGCTCGATGTCCGCACCGCCAGCACCGATGACGCCGATGCGCGTGTAGTAGCCCATCGGAATTTCCAATCCCGCGCCGCCCTGAACACCGTAGCGATTTCCGATGCGCGTTACGTCGCCGACGAGTTCGGGCTGCATGCGCAATTCGAGCTCCGCCTGCGCATGCGCGGCATGAGGCGCGACGAGCAAAAGCGCGAGCGCTGAACACCACGTGCACCAACGTGCACCGCTCACGTCGCGCGTGCGCGCCAGAGCGCGAGCGTGTAGTCGGCGATCGACAGCACGGACGTCAACAGAACGCCGGCGAGCAGATACGGCACCGCCGCAGGCGCGATGAGCACCGCGACCAGTGTGAGCAGTTGCAGCACCGTGACGACTTTGCCGAGGATCCGGGCCTTGAACTCGACCGGCCTTAGCCACGGAATGATCCGCGCGACGATGAATCCTACCGCAGTCGCGAGATCGCGCGTGATCAGTACGAAATACGCGGTCGTCGAGAGGGCGCCGGTAAAAAGAAACGTCCCGACCACCGTCAGCACGAACACGCGATCGGCAATGGGATCGAGCAGCGCGCCCCACCGCGACGTTGCATGCACTCGGCGCGCAAGCCACCCGTCGAGGAAGTCAGTTGCGGCGGCGACGCCGATGAGCCCGACGCGCGCTTCCGTCGCACCGGACGCAACGAAGCCCGCCGCGAGCACGAGTCTCGAGAACGACAGCAGATTCGGCAGACGGTTGAGTGAGCGACGGAGCGGCGTCATGGGTGAGAATGATAATACCGCGCTTGCCCCTCCGGTTCGCCGCCCGTAAGCTACGACTCCAAGGCTCACCAGCCGCTTTCAGCGGAGCTGCATGACGGATACCCGCGAACTGCTCAAGAATGTCGCCATCTTTCGCGACCTGGATGACGGCGAGATCGCCGAGATTGCCGAGGTGTGCCGCGAAGAAAAGTTCGTGAGCGGGGAGTACATCTTCCGCGAAGGAGAAAGCGGCAACCGGCTCTTCCTGATCGTCGAAGGCGAGGTGCGCATCAGTCGCGATGTACCGGGAAGCGGCGAAGAAGCGTTGGCGATCCTCAAACCGGGTGCGCTGTTCGGCGAGATGGCGGTGTTCGACCGCAGCGAGCGTTCCACACACGCGATCTCGAACGGCGGCACGACTGTGCTCACGATCACGCGGCCCGACTTCGAGATGTTGCTCGACTTCAATCGCGAGTTGGCGTACAAGGTGCTGTGGTCGGTCACGCGGGTGTTGTCGAACCGATTGCGCAATACGAACGATTCGCTGCGGTCGTTCCTCGCGATGTCGATGTTTTGATCATCAGACCATCGCTCCTGATCGAATAGAGCACGTTCGGAATTTTTCAGAGAGCTGCCGACCGCTTCTGATTTCCCCTTGGCAATTTTCGCGAATCGGCGCAGAGATCCACGAGTGGCCGCTGATTTCAGAGTTCAGAGCTGGGACGTCCGATATCGGAAGTCGGCGGCCACGCTGAGTCATATCCCCAAGGCGAACGCCGGCGGCGATGGGAAATCAGAAGCGGACGGCCGACATGCCACATCAGAGGAACAACCCTCGAGGGGGAGTTAGCTTTGGACCATGGGCACAGTCGACATGAGCATTCGTAAGGCCATACTCCTCGCCGCAGCGCTCGGCACATCCGCCTGCACGACACGCACGATCTCGACGTCAACCGACATCGGAGTCGCATCGGGCTCGGGACTCGCCGTCATCCCCGCGGGCACGGGCTGGCTCGGCGACCCACGCATCGGACTCGCACGCGACGCCGCGCTCGCGGCGACACTCGCCGATGTCTCGCCGGCGCGCATCCATACTATTGATTCGGCGCTCGTGTCATTCGGCACGCGCAACACATTTTCCGACACGATGTCGTCGACGCATGGCATCGGCGCCGCACGACGCTGGCTCTTCGCACAGCTGCAGCAGGCCAGTCGCGATTGTGGAAACTGCTTGCGTGTCGAATACGACGCCGCCGTCATTCCGGTGGCTCGTCATCCGCAGCGTTCGTCGGCGAACATCGTCAACGTGCTCGCCATTCTACCGGGGCGCGATACGAATCGCGTCATCGTCATGGGCGGCCACTACGACTCGTGCGTCTGCTCGGTGCCGCCGAATGGCGGCGTGGACTCGACGAGCACTGCACCTGGCGCCGACGACGACGGGTCGGGCACGTCAGCCGTGGTGGAGCTCGCCCGGGTTGTCTCGAAGCGCTACCCCAAAGGGCTCGACGCAACGGTCATCTTCGTCCTCCACGCCGCGGAAGAACAAGGCTTGCTCGGTGCGACGCATCTTGCGCAGCGGCTCAAGAGCGAAGGGAAGCAGGTCATCGCCGGTATGACGGACGATATCGTCGGCAATGTCGTCGCCGAAGACGGATCGGTGGATTCCACGAGCGTGCGCATCTACGCCACCGATCCTGACAGTTCCGGCAGTCGCGAGCTCGGCCGCTACGTGTGGGGGCTTGGCGTGCTGTACGTTCCCGGCTTCGAGATGGTGCCGGTGTTTCGGCTCGACCGCATCGGACGCGGGGGCGATCACACGCCCTACATCCAGGCGGGCTGGCCCGGTCTTCGCTTTACGGAGCGACTCGAGAACTACAAACGACAACATCTTCCGACCGACGACCTGGAACACGTGAACTTCGGATACGTTGCACAGGTAGCGCGCCTCAACGCCGCCACCGTTGTCGCTCTGGCCTCCGCACCCGCGGCCCCGGACAGCGTCATCGCGCGTCGAGAGAACGCGGCGTCTGGCGGGCAAGCGTGGTCGCTTCGCTGGACGCCAGTGGCCGGCGCGGCTCGGTACGAAATCCTGGTGCGCCGCACGACGTCCCCATCGTGGGATCGGGTGATTCCGGTGAACAGCGGTGTGACGCAACAGCTCGACTTCCAACTCGACGACGGATGGGCAGCGGTGCGCGCGGTCGGTGCGAATGGACATCGCTCTCTCGCGCGCGCGGCCGGACCTGCAGCGCGTCCGGCCGCCGCCGCTCCCGTGCGCCCTTAGAACAGTGTCCGAACCGGAGAGTCATGGCCTTGCGTTCATCAGCGCCGATCTCGCTGGTATCGGCTCCGGTGCGCTGCGCGATGCTGCGCTCTTGAGCGGGCTGCTCATCGCTGCAGCTGGAGCAGCCGGACTCACCGCCATCGACAAGCCGCTCGTTCGCACGTTGCCGGCGGGCGGCGTATCCGCCGTGCTTCTGCTCGATCCGTGTCACGTGAGCATTCATTCACTACCGGAGCGCGCACTCGCACTCGTCGACATCTTCGCGCGCGATCAGGCTGGCGCGGCGAAAGCGCTCGACGTCTTCGTGCGCCGTCTCGCGCCCACGAGCGTCACGAGCGACACGCGGAAGCGCGGCTGAGATGGAATCGTTCTTTCCGATTTTCCAATTGCTGCTCGTCGGGATCATCGTCATCTGGGACGTGGTCCTTACCGGCCGGATCGCGCAGGTGCGAACACTGCCCCGTCCGTTCGTCTTTCTCAGCGCGCTCGCGGGATTTCTGTTGTTGCCGTCGCTCGTGATTCATCTCGCGGCGACGAACGCGATCACCGGACGATCGGTGTCCGCCGTCGATTGGCTGTGGCCGGCGACGCTCGTGTTATTCGCCGTGCAGGCACTGTACGCTGCGACGCGCCGGCTGGTGAATCCTTTTCTCGGATTCTTCATCTCGGTGTACGACATTCTCATCGCAACGGACGCGGTGCTCCGCTTCGTCGCGTCGCACGGGACGCCACTCGGCACGCCGGCACTGATCTTTCTCGGCGCCACCAGCGGCGCGTTCGCGTCGCTGAACCAGTCGTCGACGATCATCGCGTCGCCATTGTTCCTGTTCGTGCCGATGACCGCACCGGCATTTCCAGCGTTGCGTCCGGCGGCGGCGACATTTCGCATCATGCTCGCATTCGTTGCATTCGCATGGATCGCCGTCATCGTCTCGCAGGTCCCTCCCGCGATCGAAGCGGTGGCGTCGTACGCGATTCACGATTCGCGCGTGGAGAAGTTGCAGGAGCGTCCCGCGAGCGACTTTGACATCGGGCTCAAGCTCTTTCCCGATCTCGACGCTGGTCCTCCGCCCACCGCCATCAAGAGCGACCTGGCGCTCGCCGACTCACTCGGCGTCACCGTCGTGAGCATTACGATCATTCCCGAGCACATGGACAAGTCGGTGCTCGACTCGATCTCGCGCACGCTCGAGACGCTTCGCAGTGACAGCACGCAGCTCATCGTCACACTCGGCTACGATCGGGATTTATTGCCAGCCCGTGGAGACAATTTCAGCGAGACGAAGCGACTTGCCGCGATCGAGCCGATCGTTCGCATTCTTCGCCCCGACATCCTTCTGCCGGCGCAGGATCCGTACGATGCAGGAACGCGCGCGGCAGGACTGCGCACGCCGCAATTCTGGAAGAGCTATCTCACACGCGCGTCGACAGCAGCGAAACGCGCGCGACCGCGCACGCGCATCGGCGTTGCGGCGTCGGCGTACGACCGGCGCGACAGTACGCTCTACGCATGGGCCGCTGCTGCTGGCTCGCCGATCGATGTTCCCGGCTTCACACTCTATCCATCCGCGTCAGGCGCAAAGACGCTCGACGCTGCACGTGGCGCTGCGGATCGCTGGATGCGTGAGTCGCAGTCGCTCAAGGACCACTGGATCTTCGCGACCGGTGGATTTCCTGAGGCGCACGGTGAAGGCAGTCAGGAGCGCGCAGTGTGGGACGCGCTCGCGTGGGCGACGAGTCGTCCGGTGATCAAGGGACTCATCGTCGCCGAGGCGGGCGACTATGGCACGATCCGCGGCATTCGTGCGGCGGATGGACATCTGCGGCAGGTCGCGTTCGCAATCATGCGCGCGATGAAGGGACTGCGAGAAACGGCGGCGCCGGATTCGACACCGGCCGCACTGCGTACGCAGCAGCGAGTTGGTGGATGAGAGGATGAGTGGGCGACGGCTGTGCCGCAATTGCCTCAAACCGCCCGGCCAACTCCGCGGATAACGCCCTCAACCCGACGCGACTCGTCGAAATACGAGCGGGCAATCGCCTTCATCTCTTCCGCCGTCACACTACGCACACGGTTGTCGAACTCCACGAGCTCCCGAAGCTCGCCGAAGAGATACGCGTCCACCATGTCGCCGAGCACCGCGCCGCCACTCTGTTGCCGGATCGCATGTGTGCCGATCGCGTACGTCTGCGCCTGCTCCAGCTCCTTCGCCGTCACCGGCTCTTCGCGCAACTTCGCGAATTCTCTTAGCAAGCCGCGCCGCGCGACGTCTTCCTTCTCGGGCGACGTCGCGATGTACGCGCCAAACACACCTGCTAACGATCGCTCGCTCGCGAACGCCTGCACCGTATAGCCGAGCGACTGTTTGTCGCGAAGCTCGTCGAAGAAGCGGCCACCCAGCCCACTCGCGACACCGGCGATCATCTCGGCTGCGAATCGCGCGTTGTCTATCCGCGATGGAGCGGGAAACAACATTGCGAGCGCAGTCTGCGCCTTCTCACGTTGTTCGACGCGTTGTATCAGAGCCGCCGGCCACCTCGGCAGATCTACCGGCGCGGGATCTCCGCCAAGCAGCTCTCCGAATTGTGCGGCGATCATTGCCGCGAGCTCGTCCTGATCGGCGTCGCCGACAATGGCGATCACTGCGGGACCGTTCAGGAAGCGCGCGCGGTGCCACTCGCGCACACGTTCCGCGGTAATGCGCGGAAGCGTCGTCTCATCGCCACTCACCGGAGTGCCGTACACATGACCGGCATACGCAGCCATGGTGGCGAGACGCATCGGATAGCGATACATGTCGTCGCGGAGCGCCGCGAGATCGGACAATGCAATCGAGCGTTCCGTCTCGAGTACGTCATCGGGAATGGTCGGCGACTGCGCGACGTCGGCAAGCAGCGAGACCGCTTCTTCCGCGTAACGCGCCGGCACGCTGATCGACCAGCCGAAGCTTTCGCTCGCCGCGCCGCCGTTGACGCTGCCGCCGAGCAACTCGCTCTCTTCTGCTATCTGTGCTGCACTGCGGCGCGTCGTGCCCTTGAGTGCGCTGCGCGTGAGCAGACTCGTAAGTCCTGCCTCAGTCGCGGGTTCTTCGCGCGCGCCGCCGAGGGCGTACACACCGGCATGTACGAGCGCGCCGGGCTTTCGACGCACGAGCAGTGGCGTTCCGGTGGCTGTGCGATACACGCGCACTCCGGCTTCCTCCCGCTCGATACGCAGGCGCGTGCGCACAGCGGGTGCAGGCGGCGTGGGCAGAGATGGCGCGAAGACTTCCGCTGGCGACGAGTCGTCGAGCATTGCGCGCATTTCGTCGGGACCGGAAGCGATCTGTGGAGTTCCTTCCGGCCGGTAGAGTACGATGCCCGCCTGATCGGGATCGAGATACCGCTGCGCGAGCGCAGTCAATTCCTGCGCGGATACCGACAACGCACGCTCGAGATAGCCCTCACCGCGACGCCAATCGCCGAGCGCCTCCCACTCGGCGAGATAGTTTGCTTGCCCTTCCATATCCTCGAGACGTCGAACCCAGCGCGACTCGTACAACCGTTTTGCGCGCACGACTTCGGCGTCGCTGATGCCTGTTTCGCGCAACGCTCTTAGCTGCGCCCAGATCGTGCGCGCCGCCTCTGCGGCGCGCTGGGGCGGCGTCTCTGCATGCACGACAAATACGCCGAGTGTCGTGGGCGTGTAGTCGTACGCGGACACGGATGTGGCGAGCTTCTTGTCCCGCACGGAACGATAGAGTCGCGATGCGCGGCCGCCACCGAGGATTACGCTGAGGATGTCGAGAGCAGGAGTATCCGGGTCCAATGTGGCAGGCGTTCGCCACCCGATCGCGATCTGTGATTGTCCGATGTCGCCACTGAGCTCGCGATAGCGGAAGCCGGTGACGCCTTCTTCAGTCGGACCTGGCGAGAGTGTCGGCTTCCCTGCCACCAGCGCGCCATACTTTTCAGTCACCGTGCGAATCACGTCGTCGGGATCGACATCGCCGACAATCGTGAGGACTGTGTTCCCCGGGTGATAGAAGTTGCGATAGAAGCGCACCATTGCGTCGCGCGTGAGCGCGCGAAGACCCGGCTCGCGGCCGATGCGCCACCGGCGAATGCGATGGCGATCGTGCAACACCTCGTACAGCGTCTCGGTGACGACGGCGCCGGGGTTGTCCGACTTTCGCTTGGCTTCCTGGATGATCACCTCGAGCTCGCGGGCGAGCTCGTCGGCGTCGATGATCGAGTTGGCATACGCGTCGAACTGCACATCGAGTCCCGTCTCGAATCCGGACGACGGCAGGACGGTGTAGTAGACGGTGTGATCATAGATCGTCGCTGCATTCAGATATCCGCCCACCGCTTTCGTCTCGCGCGCGAGCTCTCCGACACCGCGCGTTGGCGTTCCCTTGAAGAACATGTGCTCGAGCACGTGCGCGATGCCGACGACGTC
>JBDUCR010000079.1:0-2303 GCA_040003345.1 bacterium | reverse complement strand
CCTGTCATCCCCTCGTCCCCTTATCCTCATTCGTGCGCGGGCAACGGCTCCATCGTCTCCGCGTCGACGGGCACCTGCACTTCGTCGCGATACGGCGACGTCATCAGCGTCACGCGAGCGCGCGGGAATGCGTTCATGAACGCGAGGTAGCAGCTTCCCCAGATGCCGACGAAGCCGAGAAACACGCCGATCTCCCAGATGCCGAAGGGGAGAGACGCCACTTCGCCATACAGGGACGGATAGACCTCGAGATACCGCACGAGGTACATGCCGATGAGGCTGATCACGGTAAAGAGCGCGAACGTCGGACGATACACCTTCGCGGCGCGCGAGAGCAATCCGAAGAACGGCGCAAAGAACACGCACATCACGGCCGACACCGAGAACCGCACGTAGGGCGCAATGAGGCGGAGACGCGGCCAATGCGTTTCTTCACCCATGTTGCCGTACCAGATCACCAGGAACTGGCTGAAGGTGAGGTATCCCCAGAATGCCGTGAACGCGAAGCAGAGCTTTCCGAGATCGTGGAAGTGGTTCTCCTTGATGAACTCTTCCAGACCGAGAAAGTGGCGCCACCGCATCACGAGCAGCGAGAACAGCGTGAGAGAGCAGAGCCACGCACCCATGAAGAACCACCAGCCGTACAACGTGCTCTGGAAGTGCAGGCTCAATCCCATCGAGAGGTCGAACGCGAGGATCGACCACCCATAGCCGAAGGCGAGCGCGAGAAACACTGCAAGCTTGCCCTGCACCGAGTGCGTGCTGTGTAGCTCACGACGCTCGTCGCGGAAGCCATTGCGCATCCGCGCGCGCAATCCAGCGGCCCACTTGGATCCGGCTTCGGGAACGAGCCCGACGTCGAGTCGCACGGATGTGTAGATGTACCAGAGCGACAGCAGCGTGATGACCGCGAAGGCGATGACTACACGCGCGCTGAGGAACGTGGGATTGAAGTACGTGACCTTCTCCGCAACGGGCGGCGTTTCATGCGTCCACGGGAAGATGTGCGCGCGTCCGACAAATACGCTGAGCAGCAGAAGGACGAAAGCAACTGGCAGGAAGGCGACGTATCCTTCCATGAACCTGATGATCGGACGTGACCAGCGCGCCGTGGTGATGCGCTGCACCGCCACGAACATCACGCCGGCCGACGACAGCGACGTCACGTACAACCAGCTCACGTGATACGCGCGCCACGCCCGATCGGGATCGAGGAACAAACCGGCGATGAACACAATGGTGCCGATCGCGGCGAGTGCAAGCATCGCGGTCGACAGCGACGCGGGCGTTGCCTTGCTGTCGTACGCGCGAACGACTTCGTCGCGAGTAGGAGTGCGTACTGGATGGAGACTCACCGCTCGCCTCCGGGCTTCGGCGTCGGGGTAGTTGGCGCGGCAGGCGCAGGTGTCACTGCTGCTGCCGGCGTGGAGTCGGGCTTGGTCGTCGGAGCGGCCTGTCCACGAGAGAACAGGTAGCCGCGCGTGCCGTCGGCCTGCGACCCGACGTGTTTGTAGTAGGGCGATGGACGGGTTGGTCCCATCTGCGAATAGCCGGGTACCTTGTCGCCGGTTTCTCCCGGCAGACCAACCGGGCCGACTGCGACCTGATACTTACCCTGCAATCCACGCACGTAGTTCACGACGTCCCATCGATCGAATTCCTCGATGCGATTGTACGAAGGCATGGCGCCACGGCCGTTCCGGATGATGGCCCAGATGTATCCGTCTGTCTTGCCTTCCGCGGATGCACCGATGAGCGGTGGCGGGAAAATCGCCTTTGCCTTGAGAATCGGACCGTCGCCCTTTCCGGCCTCGCCGTGACACACGGCGCAGTTGATCTGATAGTACATGCGACCGTTGTGCAGCGAACGTTCGTCAGCGGGAACCGGATTCGCGATGGACGCCATTGAATCGAGCGTCGCGATCGCAGGTGTGTGCGAAAACGCGAAGTTCGGTGCGAGCGTGCCGTACACCGACACGGAGTTCTGCGGATTCGCACGCATGGCAATCGTGTCGCTCGGCGATTCCCACGGATCTGGCTTGGGCTGTTCGCGGAAATCGGTGAACCAGGAGCAGGCGCCGAGTGTGGTGACGAATGCGAAGGCGGACAGCCGCCTCATTCTCTCAGCGCTCATTGCGCACCTCCACTGCCCCGTTGCTGCGCAACAGCTCCGCCGCCTGCGGCGCACGGTCGGGACCGGCGGAGACCCACACGCCAAAATGACCGCTGCTGAATCGCGGATCGTAACCCACCGTGAGCGTGAGGCGCGGCAGACGAGCGAGTGCAAACATGCCGAACACCGT
>JBDUCR010000006.1:0-7664 GCA_040003345.1 bacterium | reverse complement strand
CGGACATCCGCTGATGTCACATGTCCGCCGTCCGCTTCTGATTTCCCATCGCCGCTGGCGGCGGCGTGGGCGCGCAGGGCTCAGCGTGGCCGCCGACCTCCGAGATCCGACGTCCAATTTCCGATATCGGACATCTGGCAGTTGCCTTCAGGTTTGCAAGTTCCGCACACTTGCCCGCCGTGAACCCGCCATCTTTCTGCATGTTCTCCCGCTTTCGTCTCCGTCGCTCGTCACCCACGGTTGCCATCCTGGTGCTCACGGTGGCGCTCGCGGGCGTGCTCACGTACGAGGCGTGGGACGCTGCGCGCTCCCATCGCGCCATGGCCGAAGGGGCGCTTCGCGACTACGCCGCCTTCGCCGCATGGGAGTTTTCGCTCTCCGCGAAGGAGGAGCTCTACCAAATGCTCGTGTCGATCTTCAGTCCCGTGATGCACGAGGATCCGATCGCGCCGGGCGTCCCGCTTGCCCCTCCCAGCATTCTGGCGCGGCCGCTCGCACAGCGCGTGCAGTGCCCGGACGATCCGCGCTACTACTTCCGCATCGACATTCCGCAAAAGACGATGCTCATCAGCGGAACGCCGCCATCGTCCGAGATGCAACGGTGGATTCGTGACACAGTGCTTGCCGATGTGAAGCGCTACGGCACCGACTGGAGCTATTCGTCCGTCGCTGGCGAGCTTTCGAGTGGCGCGTGCACCATCGTCTACCAGGTGAAGTGGTCGCACGACATGCACCCCGCAGCGGCATACGGTTTCCGGCTCTGCCTCACGCGCTCATCGGCGCCGGATTTCGCGCACACGATGGAAAGCGCACGACTACTTCCCCCGTCGCTCACGCACGACATTCCGAACGACACGATGATGTCGGTGATCCTGCGCGACGGCAGTGGTCGCGAGCTGTGGCGGACGGCGCACCAGTTCGAGCCACTCTACGTCGGGGAGGCGAGCGTACCGTATTTCGGCGGACTCGTTACACAGGTCACATTGAATCCAAGATTCTCCAGCTCGCTCGTCATCGGCGGGCTTCCACATTCGCGGCTTCCGCTGCTACTCGGCGTGCTCGCGCTGACGATCGGACTCGCGCTCGCTGGCGTATTGCAGCTTCGCCGGGAGGACGAACTGGTGCGGCTCCGCGGCGACTTCATTGCCAGTGTGTCGCACGAGCTGCGAACGCCACTAGCGCAGCTGCGCATGTTCGCCGAAACGTTGCTGCTCGGACGGGTGCGCTCGGAGCAGGAAGGACGTCGCTCGCTCGAGATCGTCGATCAGGAGGCACGACGCCTCTCGCATCTCGTCGAAAATATTCTGCAGTTCTCCCGGGCCGAGCGGCATTCGATCAGGTTGTCGCCGACGGTGGTGCCGCTCGCGCCGCAGATTACTGCCGCACTGGAGACGTTCGAGCCCATCGCGCACGCGAAGCAGGTCTGTGTGATCACGAGTCTCGACGAATCGATCCGCTGCTCGGTGGACTCGGGGGCGTTGCGTCAGATTCTTCTCAATCTGCTCGACAATGCAATCAAGTATGGTCCGGTGGGACAGCAGGTGCGCGTCGTGCTCGAGCGCTCGCGTGACGAGCGGTGTGCGCGCGTGGTCGTCGAAGATCAGGGCCCGGGCATTCCTCGCGACAGGCGCGAGCGCGTGTGGGAGCCGTTCTATCGATTGGATCGCGACGCCGGCTCGGCCGTCGCGGGAAGTGGTATTGGGTTGAGCGTCGTTCGTGAGCTCGTGAGCCGTCACGGCGGAAAGGTGGCGATCGAAGACGCGATGCCTGGCGCTCGCGTGATCGTCGAGCTGCCGCGCTGCGAGTCGACCGTGGGAGCGAGCGTATGAAGGCGCGTGTGCTGGTCGTCGAAGACAACGCCGATCTCGCCTTTGGCCTCCGCAACAATCTCGAGATCGAAGGCTATGAGGTCTCCATCGCGGCTGATGGCGCGGTCGGACTCGCGCGCGCACTCGAGTGGAATCCGCAACTCGTCATTCTCGACCTCATGCTACCCGAGATGGATGGCTTTCGCGTGCTGCGTGCATTGCGGCAACGTGGCTTCGAGGAGCCCGTTCTCATTCTCACGGCGCGCGGCGAAGAGTCAGACAAGGTGATGGGCTTTCGGCAGGGTGCCGACGATTACGTCACGAAACCGTTTGGCGTGCTCGAACTGTTGGCGCGCGTCGACGTGCTTCTCCGTCGCGCCGCGCGCAATGGGGCAGCGGTCGCGACGCCCACCATCTCGAAATTCGGCAACGTCGAGGTGCACCGTGCATCGCGGATGGTATATCGCGGCGGACAGGAGATCGCGCTCGCTCCCCTCGAGTACCAGTTGCTCTGCGCATTGCTCGACCACAAGGGCGCCGTCGTTTCGCGCAATGATCTCATGCGTGAAGTGTGGGACTATGACGCATCAGTGGTGAGTCGCACCGTGGACACGCATGTCGTGGAGCTCCGGCGCAAGCTCGAGGCGGATCCATCGCATCCGCGACATATCCTGACGGTGCGCAAGGCGGGCTACCGGCTCCGGTCTTGACATCGCGCTGACACGTCGCACACAGTAACCACACCGCAGGGCAACCTATCGACACGTCGCACACGACAGCTTTGGCGCTCGTCATTCACGCCGGAGCTCAGCGATGTCGAAGGGCCAGTTTCGTGTCGCGATTACGCTCGTCGCGCTCGTTGTCGCGAGCAGCGCCGCGTACTCGCAGTCGAGTGTCGCCGCGTCGAAGAAGCCGGTAGCCGGCGACGTGGCCGGAGCGCGCACGTTCGTGCTGCCGGCGTCGCGCTCACGCGCCGTGGTGATCGACGGACGATTCGACGAGGCCGCATGGGCGACGGCGGCGGTCGCGTCCGATTTCGTGCAGCAAAGCCCACAGCCGGGCGGGTCATCGGCGCAGCGCACTGAAGCGCGCGTCCTCGTCGACGGAAACGCGATCTACGTTGCGCTGCATCTCTTCGATTCCGCTCCGGACTCAATCGTCGGAAAGCTGACGCGACGAGACGAAGCCGGATACTCGGACTGGGCGCACGTCTATATCGACAGCTTTCACGATCGACGCACCGCGTTTCACTTCGCGGTGAATCCGAGTGGAGTGAAGCGCGACGGCTATATCTCCGGCGACAATGAGTTCTCCGAGGACTTCGGTTGGGACGCAGTGTGGGAGGTCGCCACCCGGCACGATTCAACTGGCTGGACAGCGGAGTTTCGCATTCCGCTCTCGCAGCTGCGCTTTGCCGGCGGGAGTGATGCGGAGGGCGCAACGTGGGGCATCGAGTTCGCACGCGACATCGCGCGACGCGGTGAGCGTTCATACTGGGCACCGATTCTTCCGGATGCGGGCAGCTACGTCTCGAGCTTCGGTACCGTGGTCGGTGTGCCAGTGCGTGAAGCGAAGCGACGTTTCGAGATGACTCCGTACACCCTTGCCCGCAGTTGGCGATCCGCCGCGTATCCCGGAAATGCGCTGCGTCCGCCGGTGATGCAAACCGCCGCCGCTGGCGCGGATTTCAAGCTCGGCCTCACGTCTGATCTCACCATCACTGGAACCGTGAACCCGGACTTCGGTCAGGTCGAGGCGGATCCAGCGCAGGTGAATCTTACTGGTGCGGAGACCTTACTCTCCGAGCGTCGCACGTTCTTTACGGAAGGATCGGATCTCTTTCGCTATCAGCTCTCGTGGGTAACGGATTTCGGCGACGAGAAGCTCGTGTACACGCGACGCGTCGGTCGCGCGCCACAGTTGGATTTGCCTGATGCGACGAGCCACACTGTCGCGACCGACCCGACACGACTGCTCGGAGCGACGAAGCTCTCAGGACGGCTGGGCAGTTGGCGTGTGGGACTCCTCAGCGCGACGACGGCCGAGGAGGTCGGTGAGTACTCGCGGCTCGGTGGTATCGCGCACCAGGTCGTCGAGCCGCTCACACACTACGGCGTTGTTCGCCTCGGCCGCGACTTCAACGATGGAAAGAGCCAGCTTGGATTCATTGCGACGGCCACGAATCGCCGCCTCGAATCTGCCTCCGTCGACGAGCTGCACTCGGCGGCGTACGCGGGCGGTGTCGAGGGAGAGACCAAGTTGGGCGGTAAAAATTATGTACTGAGCGGCTACGCCTTTGGCAGCAGCGTCGTGGGCTCGCGTGCAGCGATCGCGCGCACGCAGACGAGCTTCCGGCATCTGTTTCAGCGAGATCCTGTCGCGCTTGGTCTGGACTCGGCAGCGACCTCGTTGTCCGGGCTCTCGTCAGAGCTGCGATTCGTCAAGGTCGGTGGTGGCTTGTCGCGCGCAGGGATCACAGCGCACATCGTGACGCGCGGTTTCGACGTCAACGACCTTGGCTACCTGACGCGCTCGAACTTCATGAACATGACCGCGTGGGTTGGTCGATCACGTTCCGAGCCGACGGAGCATACGCGGTTGTGGTGGACATATGCGAATGCGAGAGTGCTGCGATCCCTTACCGGTGCGGGCGATATCGCTGCGGTGAACTGGTGGAATCGGGTGCAGTTTCAGAACTATTGGGAGTTGACCGGATACGTCGAGCGAGTGTTGTCGGGCACGTCGTATTCACTGTTGCGCGGCGGACCGGCGATTCGTACTCCCGCGCGGAACTACGCCACGTACGAGCTGAGCACCGATCCGCGCCAGCGGTTGAGCTGGACGCTCAATACGAGCGGATCACTCAAGAGCGCCGACGGTTCGTGGCTGGCAAACGTGAGCCCGGGGCTGATCTTCCGTCCGATCGACCGCGCCGATATTCAGATCACACCGACGGTGGAGTGGCAGCGGCTTGGAACGCAATTCATCAGCGATTCCATCGTGCACGGTGCGCACAACGATCTTGTCGGCGATCTCATGCAGCGAACTGCGTCAATCACCGTGCGCAGCAGCTTTGCGTTTACACCGGCGCTCACGGTTCAGTTCTATGCACAGCCCTTCGTGAGCAGTGGACGTTTCCGGCGCACAGGCGAGGTGACGAACCCGCTCGCGTCGCGTGCGGACGACCGCGTGCGCTATCTCAGCCCCGGCGAGATCAACACCACCGCCGACGGCCAGAGCGTTACGTATCGAACGGCTGCGGGCGACATGCAGCTGGACAATCCCGAGTTCGACACACGGACGCTGACCGCAAGCGCAGTGCTCCGCTGGGAATATCGGCCGGGATCAACGTTGTACGCCGTCTGGAATCAGGGACGCGACCAGGACGCACGCGTCCCAAGCGATGCGTTCAGCGACGTCGCGCGACGGCTGTTGTCCACGCCGGCGACGAACGTCCTCCTTCTCAAGTGGGCGCACTATCTCGGTCGCTGATCAACGGTGCGTGGCACGCGCTTGCTGCTGTCTTGAACGCGTCGCCGCGACGACAAGAGCGAGGCTGGACAACGCGAGGGAACTCCGGAAGGCGGATTCGAATTGAACCAGGACAATTCGCTATCGAGCGGACGTCGTTCCCACGACGCGCGAAGTTATCAACCACGACTAAAACACGGAAACGATGCACCCACGCCTGACATACATCGGCGGAGCGACCGCCCTGCTCGAGTTGGATGGACTACGTCTGCTTACCGATCCGACGTTCGATCCGGCGGGCACGGAATATCCCGCTGCGTCTTACGTGCTGCGCAAGTCGGAGAGTCCGGCGCTGTCGGCACAAGAGGTAGGCGCCGTGGATGCGGTGTTGCTCAGCCATGATCATCACGCCGACAACCTTGATCGCACGGGTCGCGAGGTGCTTGGCCGTGCTGATCGCGTCATAACCACTGACGTTGGTGCCGAGCGGTTGGGTGGAAACGCTGTTGGATTGCGGCCATGGCAGTCTGTGGAGCTCGCGACCAAGACTGGTCGCACGCTTCGTATCACGGCCACGCCGGCGAGGCACGGGCCGCCGGAAGGCGATCGCGGACCGGTGATCGGCTTCGCACTCGCCTTCACCGATGCGGCACGCGAAGCGGTCTACGTGTCTGGCGACACGGTGTGGTACGAAGGCGTCGCGTCAGTGGCGAGCGCGTTCGACGTGGAGGTCGCAATCTTGTTCGGCGGAGCGGCGCGAGTGGCAGCGGTTGGGCCGGCGCCTCTCACGTTCACGGCGCCAGAGATGGTTACAGCGGCCCAGCGCTTCGCCTCGGCGGTAATTGTTCCGCTCCACTACGAAGGATGGGAGCACTTCTCCGAATCACGCGCGGAGATCGAACGGGAGTTCGAGTCCGCTGCGCTCGGCGCGCGACTTCGTTGGCCGAAGCGAGGGCAGGCGATAACCCTGTGATTGCCTGTTTCGCGTCACCACGCGCGCACGAGCTCCAGCATCGACACTCGGCGCACACCGGGATACGCCGTCGTTCCCTTGATCGTGCGCCAGAGAATACGATTGAACTTCGCGTCATCGATGCGATCTGCATTCCTGAGATCCAGCGTTTCCGAAGCGCCGCTCATGGCGCTGCGCTTTGGATTGCGTTCGTCGAGCGACTGCGATGGCGTGAGCGCCACGTACGGACGAAGATCCGCGCTCGCACGCCAGATCTCACGCAGCGGATGCGCGAACTCGTCGAATCTGGAGAGTGCGGGCAGATGCAGCAGCTCCTCGATCGTCGCAAGGACGTCCGTCGTATTCACGAAGCGATGAATCGCGCCTGAACGCGCATACGGAGACGCGACGAGCAGCACGGAACGATGGGAGTCCACATGATCGGGGCCAGCCTGCGCATCATCCTCGAGCACGAAGATGGCTGTCGAGCTCCAGAATTTGGACCGCGAGACGGCTTCGACAATGCGGCCAACCGCGAGATCGTTGTCGGCGAACATGGCGCGCGGAGTGTGCATTCCTGCGCGCGCACCGGCCGTGTGATCGTTGGGCAGATGCATGGTTTCCAGCGCGGGCATGCTGTCCGATTTCTGGAACGCGGTGAACTCGCGAAGCCATTCATCCACTCGCCGCTGATCCAGGACCGCGAGATCAAACGGCGGATACGACTGATCCGTAGATTGCTCGAGACTCCGCAGGAACGAGTGATACCGCACGGCGCCGTGCGAGCTGTCCGGTTCCGGATTGCCGTACTCGCCGTAGTTGCGAAACCAGAGACCCTTCTTCAGAGCGAGGGTCCACAGATAGCCGGCCACCGGCTCGTCCACTTCGCCCGCTTCGTCCGGCTCGGCGCGCCGGCCCGAATACGCGGCGGGAGTCGTCTTTTCGATGTAATCGGTGACGTACGCCGCCGTGGACCACTGGTGGCCTTGCGAGCTCACCTCTGCGTTCGTGAAGAAGTGATCGAACGCGCCGAATCGCTCGGCGAGTGCATGGTGATTCGGTGAGGCCGAGCGCGTAAAGAACTGCAGTGCCGTATCGCCATCGACGCCGGGCAGATCCGCGAGAACCTGATCAAAGGTGCGATTCTCCTTGATGATGAGGATCACGTGCTTGATCGGAGGCATCACGCTGTGCAATGCGCGGCTGGTTGCTTCCCGCCCACCGGAGAGCCAGTTGTTCGCGGTGGCGACGCGCCGGTCGAGCGCGGCGAGCGCGCTGCTGTCGATGCGCGTCGGCATGACGGTGATCGTGCCGTCGAGCTGCCCCAGTGTGTATGAGCGATCACCGTTTACGAGCTTTTGATCTGGGCGCAGTCCTCCCGGATTGGGTCCGGTACCGCGGCCTTTTCCATTGATCACGAGCAGGGAGTCTGC
>JBDUCR010000384.1:0-7675 GCA_040003345.1 bacterium | reverse complement strand
AATCTGATTGATCACCGACAACAGATGCATCCCGTTGTCGAGAATACGCTCGGCGAACGTCTGCGCTTCTGGCGTCAGAGTCCCCTTCCGACCCTTGAGCAACACGTTGGAGAATCCGATGATCGCCGTGAGCGGCGTGCGCAGTTCATGGTTCATGCGCGTCATGAATTCGCTCTTGGTCTTGTTCGCCGATTCCGCGGCGTCTTTCGCCATGCGCAACGCGTCTTCCACCGCTTTGCGCTCGGTGATGTCGTGCCAGACGGCGAGGATCACCTCTCGGCCATGCATGCGCATCGGCGTAAGGGTGACTTCGACCTGAAAATCGGTGCCGTCGTGACGGCGGTGCGTCCACTCGAAGCGATGATAGCCGGTGATGCGAGCGCGCGCGCGCATCTGCCCGGCGACGACAACCGACAGTCGCCCATCGGGCTGCCGATGCGGCGACAACTCGGCAGGCCGGCGACCCATCAACCGATCGCGATTCGGCGCTCGCAACATCCGCAGCGTCGCATCGTTGCAATCGATGATGCCTTCGGCGTCGTACAGCATGTGTGCGTCAGTCGAGCGCTCGAACAACATGCGGAAGCGCTCGTCGGACGCTTCACGCTCGGTGACGTCGAGTCCCGCCGCGATCAGACCATGCGCCGGCTCACCAATTCCACCGCGCAGCGCCGTGATGTTCCAGAGCACCATGTGGCGCTCTCCACTCGTGCTCTTTACCGGTCCGAGCAAATTCCTGATCGGCTTGCCGAGCAGCACCGACGCAATTCCCTCGCGCATACGCAGCCGGTGCGCGGGCGTCACGAACTTGTCGGCGTAGTTGCAGCCGATCGCATTGGAGCGTGGAACGCCGTAGAGGTTCTCTGCTTCCTTGTTCCACTCGAACACGTTGCCGTGTACGTCGAGACCGACGATCGCACTGCCCGCCGTGTCTACCAGTGAGCGGAAGAGAGCCTCGCCACGCTCGAGCGCTTCAGCTTGCGCCAGCAGCTCCTGGTTCTGCAATTCGCGCTGTTCAGCCTGCGCCTTCCGATCTTCCTCGAGACGGCGCGCTCTGGTCACGTCGCGAAAGATCGTTACGGCCGCGTGCGGCTCCGAGCTATCGGCGCGAAAGATCGGACTCGTATGTGCCGACAGGAATTTCGTATCGCCATGGGCATCGGTCGTCGTCAGTACGACGTCCGTCAGCGGCTCGCCCGTGCGCATCGTGATGCGACTCGGCAGATACTCGACGTCGAGTGGTCCACCTCGCTCATCAGTGAGCCGCAGCGCGAGCGACTCGATGTCGGCCGAGGGCGCTTCTGCTGGCAGATCGAGAATGCGGAGCGCGCTTGGATTCCTGAGCACGACGTGCCCTTCGCGATTCGTGAGCAACATGCCGTCAGGCATCGCGTCGAGCACCGCCCGCGTCCGCGATTCGCTCTCGGCAAGCGCCTCGATCGTCGCGCTGAGCTGGGCCTGCGTCGGCTGCAACGCGAGCCGGACGCCAAGCACCATCGCGATGAGCAGCAGTCCCACGCACGCGACTTCGAGCTGGAGCAGATGATCAACCTGGCGGGCCCATTCCGATTCGAGCTCGTCCACCACATGCTCGATCGCCACAGCGAGCCGTTTCTGCTGCGCCAGCAACAAATCCAGTTGCTGACTGTTGACGTCGGCAGCGGCTGAGCGCTCCGAGGCGTATTTCACCGAGTCCTGCAGCGTGATCAGCGCTTCGTAGTCGTCGGCCGCTGGGGAGCCCGGCGGGATGACGACTCCGCCGGACACTCCTCGGAGCTTCTCCGACGCAATGCGCAGCTCGCTCACGGTTGCGTCGATCCTCGGCCGCCACAGCTCGCGCTCGCCGGAGGGGGCTGCGCGTGCCAACAGCGTCTGCGCGACCAGGCGCTCGCTCAAAACGCGCTGGCGTCCAGCTACGTTCATTCGCGCGCCGTCGATTTTCTGGCGAGAGGTCTGGGCAACGAGCAGGCCGAGCGTCGCCACTGCGACGGCAATGACGGCGAGGACGGTGACACTTGCGGTTCGTCCGAACGAGCGGGTCGGTGTGGCGATATCCATCTACCAGTGACCACCAATTCGGAGGGAGGTCACAGGTAAGCGGCGCGGCTGGCATCCTGAAGGAGCGGAGCCAGCCGAAAGGTCCGGGCGCCGTTTGTGGTCCTTGCGAGTGCAACAATCGAAGGATATGCACTCCGCATTACTCCCTCACGCAAAGGCATTCGAGATCAAACCGCTCGACAGCGCGAAGAACCGATTCGAGCGACGTCCGATGCGCACTTGGGCCGGCGTGTGGCTCATTGTGACCGTCGTCGCGCTCGTCGTTGCCGAAGTGACCCTCCGTCTCGTCGGGCTCGGCCATCCGGTTCTATATGAGCTCTCGCCGGAATACGGCTATCGCCCGCGACCCGATCAGCACGTCGAGCGGCTGCACGGCGCTGGCGTGCGCATCAATAATCTCGGGCTGAGGGCGGTGCGGGACTGGGATACGACGACGTCCAACAAGGTTCTTTTCCTCGGCAACTCCGTGACGTATGGCGGGTCGTACGTCTCGGACAGCAGCCTGTTCTCCGAGCGGGCAGTTGCGGCTGCGAGCGGATGGGTGTCCGGCAACGGCGGCGTGAATGGTTGGGGCGTCGACAACATCCGCGGTCTCATTGTGACCCGTGGGTTTCTCCCGGCGCGGACGTACGTCTCGGTCCTGCTCGAGGTCGACTTCTATCGTGGCTTGGCGCAGCGTCCACCGTACTTCTCAACGGCGTCGCCGCGCTTTGCGCTCACCGAAGCGCTCGTTCATCTGAGGTATCAGCTTCCAGAGCTGTTGTGGCCGGGGCCCGCGCTCGAGTCGGCGCCTGGCGCTCGACAGAAGGCGGAAGTTGCGGTCAGGCATCTCAAGGAGATCGATGCCTTTCTTCGCGCGAAGGGCAGGCAGCATCTGATCTACATCTCTCCGTACGAGGCCCAGCTTTCTGGCGGGCAGCCGAGAGATTTTTTTTCTTGATAGCTTGTTCGTTCGTTGTGGTTTGCGTCCGGTGCGCTTGCAGGATCGCGCCGCTATCACGTCACTGCCACGCGATTCGGTCGCCGCGTTGTTTCACGACGGCGTGCATCTCTCGCCGCGCGGCCATGCCCTGTGGGCATCCATGATCCAGCCCGATGTCGAACGCGCGATGCAGACTGCGTCGCCGCGGTGAGCGATCAGATCGTCACGGGTTGATCTGTTGAATCCACCCGCGTTGCTAGTCGGCGACGCCCAAGCGCAGCAGGGCTTCGGCATCGAGCGAACGCCAGCCTCGTGGATATTGCCAGATGCGACGCACACACTCACGGGAGTTCAGCACCAGGCAGCGCTTGCCACGCGCCCATGACTGGGGTGTCGGCACTTCGCGCACTGTCCACTCGACGCCGTTTGAATCGATGACGACATGAGGATAATCCTCCTCTGCTGCTCCCCCGTTCGCGGGGAACACGTGGCCATTTGCGTCTACACTCCAGGACACTACGTCACCTACGGCTGCGTCTGGTGAGATCGACGGCCCTCGGGCCGCGGAGAACAATTGAACAGCGAATACGCAGTGGAAGCTTCGTGCCGCAATACGCGTGCTGAACCAAACAGCAGCGCGATGCGATCAGATACCGCCGAGCAGGTTGTCGATGCGCTTCTCTGCCGCATCCATGGCTTGGCCTTCGAGAATGGCGCGCATGAGATCGTCCACTTCGAGCTCGAAGTCGTCGGGGAATTTCCGGTTTTCCGGAAAGCGAAGCACGGCGCCGATGACGAGAGGAAAATGCGGTTCGGCGTCTTCGTCGAGCGCCTCGTCGTCATCAGCGTCATCGTCATCGATGGCTTCCTCGAACGACTTTCCGGTCGGACTCGCTGAAGCGGCCCAGGGCTCGCGATCGTCATCCTCCTCGCCGCTTTCCGGCGACACGCTGTCCTGAATCGCCTGCATCGCGCGCTCGGGCAGAAGAGCGCTGAGCTCTCCGCGCACGCCGCCCTCTTCCTCCCACGCTGCACCCACGACGATCACGGGCTCGCCGAACGCATCGCTCGCGAGAAATGCATCGACGAGCTGCTTCGGATATGCATTCACTGCGAGCAGCACCTGCTTCGGTCCGGCGCGTGTGAAGGCAACTGGTTGATCGCCCGGTGCGGCACCGGGCCGATCAAGTCGCTCGAGACGCAGCAGCAGCGGCTCGGGAACGATGAACGTCAGCGGATTCTCGCGCGTGAAGGGACCGCGCGGCGTGTGCTCAGCGTCCCCGTGTGGCTCGTCTTCGGGCTCGTCGTCGAAAGCGTCTGGTGGCGGACAGCTCATCCCGGAATGTAGCTCGCAAGAAGTGAATCGATGGCGTCGCACAACGTAGCGATCGAATACGGTTTCGCCACGAACAGCGTTCGATGGTCCAGACGAAGCTCACGGTCGTCCGGCGCATATCCCGACACGAACACCACTGGCACGTCGGGCTCGAGCGCACGGAGCTCGGCTACCATCTCCACTCCTCCCATCGTCGGCATCATGACATCACTCACAATGATATCGATGGCACCCTGCCGCGCGCGAAACTCAAAGATGCCCTCCACGCCATCGGGTGCGTCGCTCACCGTGAACCCGGAGCGCTCGAGCAGACGACGCGCCTGAGCGCGCACCCGCGGCTCATCCTCGACGAGCAGTACGCGACCGCGACGCCGGGCAGCCGGACGTTCTCCGGTGACGACGACAGTCGGCGCGACGGGTGCAGCCTGGGCGGCACGCGGCAGGAACAACCTGACGAGCGTGCCTTCGCCGACGACACTCTCGATGGTGATTCCGCCACCCGTCTGCTGCACGATTCCGTAGACGGTCGAGAGGCCGAGGCCCGTGCCGAGCTGCGGCCCTTTCGTGGTGAAGAACGGTTCGAACGCTCGCGCCCGAGTCGTTGCATCCATGCCGATTCCGTTGTCCCTCACGTCGAGAATGGCGTACGCGCCAGACGCGATACCCACTGCCGCCGCTTCTGCTGGCTCGACGTCGCGAGGGCTCGTCGATATTGCGAGCACACCGCCGTTGGGCATCGCGTCGCGCGCATTGATCGCGAGGTTCACGATGATCTGCTCGAGCTGGCCGGCGTCGGCAACGATGGACAATGCGTCCGACGCACGCGCCACGTCGGTGCGCACGTGCGGCCCGAGCGCGCGAAACAGCAGACGCGAAACTCGCGCGACGACTTCGTTGAGATCGAGCAGCTCGGGCGCGCGCACTTCCTTGCGCCCGAGCGAGAGAAGCTGTCGTGTGAGCGCCGCTCCTCGCTCCGCCGCTTCACGAATGTCTTTCAAGTCCTCTTGCAGCGGACTGTTTCCCGGCAGCTCGAATGCGATCGACTCGGAAGCGCCGAGTATCACGCTCAGCAGGTTGTTGAAGTCGTGTGCGACGCCGCCGGCAAGACCACCCACTGCTTCCATCTTCTGCGCGAGAAGAAGTTGTGATTCGATTGTGCGTTGCCGCTCACGCATGCGTAGCTCTTCGGTGATGTCATGCGCCACCACGATGCGCGAGCGTCGCTCGTCGAGCACGAAGTCCTCGGCGACGAGATCAACCTGAATGAGCGTACCGTCGCGCTTGCGATGCTCGGCGCGTCTCGGCAGTGGCGGGCCTTCTTCACGATCCATGAACTTCCGGAACTCCGCCGCTTCTGCTGGCGTCCGGATGTCGCGAAGCGTCATCTGAAGAAATTCTTCCTCGGAGTATCCATAGTGCGCGATGGCGGCTGGATTCACGGCGATGAACTCCAGCGTCTCGATGTCGAATACCCACGTGGGAAGCGGTGTGACTTCGAAGAGCGATCGATAGCGGTGCTCACGCTCCGCGAGATCGCTTTCCTGCTTGCGGCGCTCTGTCACATCCTCGACGACGGCGACCGATCCGATGACCCGTCCCTGCTCATCGAACATTGGCGAAGCGGAGATCGCGCCGGTGAATACCGAACCGTCTTTCCGCAGGTGCTCCAGCTCATACTTTTCTGCAACGCCATCGCCACGAGCGAGCACACGGGCTGCGAGCTGACTGCGGTCGGTGTCGTTCGCGACGAGCCCCGTGAGGTTGCGTCCGACCAACTCGTTCACCGAGAAGCCGGTGAGTGTGGCCATCTGCTCGTTGGCGTAGAGCACGCAGTTCACCAGGTCGGCGACGACGATCGCAACGTTCAGACTCTCAGCCATCGCGCGAAAGCGCATTTCTGCGACGTTCAGCGAGCCGGCAGTCGAGCGGGAACGAACATCGCGCACGATGGCGAAGACCGATCCGTCGGGCATTTCCGACGCGTGGATCTCGACGAGAATGGTGCGGCCGTCGCTGTGGAGAAGCTGAACCAGCGAGCAGAGTGAGCCTTCGCGGTGGATGTGTTTCGTCTGGATCGGCAGAACGACTCGGTCGCTTGCCGTGATGAGCAGGCTCGCATCCGTTCCAATGAGCGAATGCCGCTCAACGCCAACAAGCCGCGCGAACGCGTCGTTGGCATCAACGATTCGCCTCGATGCGTCGGCGAGCACGATGCCATCGGCAGCGTGGAGAAAGAGATCCGCGAAATCAGGCAATGACGTCAATGAAAGTGAGGTCAGTGTTCGTGTGCCCCTGAGTGTCGGCAGTTCTCGCTGGGGGCGTGAGAAAACGCGGTTTGCTGGACGATGACCCGTCGCCCGGTGTCGGCTCGCGCCCTCTCCGCGGCGCCCTTACATTGAGGAGCGGCGATCCATACCGCATGCCAAGTATCCCGACAGGGACACAAATGCAGTCAAAGACAGAACCAGCGCTCCGGCTCGCCAAGTCCGATGCGCCCGCCTCTTCCGAGGCCCAGACGCCCCGCCTTACAGACACGTACGTCGAGCGGAACCCCGGCACGCCGCTCGATCTCGACATCATTCGGAGTCTCCGAGTGAACCGTTCGGCGGTGGAGCGCAGAGCGGCGACCATTCCGACGCGACGTACGGTGAAGAAGGAGTGGCAAGCAGGATGGCTGCTTCGTGCCATTACGCTGATCGATCTCACGACGCTCGCCGGCGACGACACTGCGGGCAACGTGCGCCGCCTGTGCGCGAAAGCTGCACATCCGATACGGACAGATCTCGCTGAGGCGCTCGGCGTCGCCGATCTCGATCTCACGACGGGTGCCGTGTGTGTCTACCATGCGATGGTGCCGACTGCAGTTGACGCGCTGAAGGGCACAGGCATTCCCGTGGCCGCTGTGAGCACCGGCTTTCCTGCGGGACTGAGCCCGCTCGAGGAGCGAGTGCGTGAAATTCGCGCGTCTGTTGCCGCTGGGGCGAGAGAGATCGACATCGTCATTACGCGCGGACATGTGCTCACGGGCAACTGGCAAGCGCTGTATGACGAGGTGAAGCAGTTCCGCGACGCGTGCGGAGACGCGCACATGAAATCGATTCTCGCCACGGGCGAGCTGGCGACGCTTGGCAACGTCGCGCGTGCGAGCATGGTCGCGATGATGGCCGGCTCCGATTTCATCAAGACGAGCACGGGCAAGGAAGGGGTGAATGCGACGCTGCCCTTTTCGCTCGTGATGGTACGCATGATTCGCGAGTACTTCGAGTCGACTGGCTATGCCGTTGGGTACAAGCCGGCAGGTGGGATTCGCGCTGCGAAGAATGCGCTCGAGTATCTGTATCTGATGAAAGAGGAGCTGG
>JBDUCR010000532.1:0-7685 GCA_040003345.1 bacterium | reverse complement strand
TCCTTGTTCGGCAACGCGATGGTCTTCGGGCTGGCGACACCGAGCCTGGTCGCGAGTGATGCGTCGAAGAGCTTGTCGTCGGCGGACCACATGAAGGGATTGTTCACTACGGTCACACCCTGCAGCACCGCATGTTTGAGATACGTGCGGTAGTAGCCGATCTCATGTGAAATGCGGTCGACGATCACGGCGTAGGGGACCGCTTCGTCCATGGCAGTGCCGCCGAGCTTCACGTACTCGACCATTACGCCCGCGTCTCGCCGCGCGACTTCTTCGATGAGCGCCGGCGGGAACGACCACTCTCGTCCGACGAGAAGACCGACCTTTAGCATGGTTGCATCTCAGAGAAAGAGGTTACAGGGGATGAGTGAATGAGAGGACGTGGGGATGAGGGGACAGCCGGTGCACACGAGGTGAACTCCATCCACTCATCCCCTTGTCCCCTTCTCCTCTCATCCTGAAGCACCGCCGATATACGTCGCGATCATCTGTCTCCAATATGGCCAATCATGCGCCCATCCATCCCAGATGCGGAGCGCGTGCCAGATGTTCTTCTGCCACAACCGGCCGGAAAAATATTCGCTGTTGCCGCGCAGCGAATCGTCGCGGCCGATTGCGAGAATGATATCCATCCGGCGCATTGCGTCGAGACGATCATGTTCGTGCTCGCCGAGTATGAACTCCGCGGGGTTGAACGGATAGACATGCTGATCGGTATAGCCATCCGACACCTCGCGGATGTCGTACACGCCACTCAGCCCGATCGTGCGACCCACGAGATGCGGATAACGCAGCGCGAAAGTCAGCGCGTGGTATGCGCCGAAGCTCGCGCCCGTCGTGATGAGAAACGGATTCTGATTCATGCTCTGCGTGAGCGGCACCACCTCGTCGCGAAGATAGGCATCATAGCGCGCATGATACGACGCCCGATCCGCCGGATGCTTCCACTTCGCGTACCAGCTGTCCGAATCGACGCTGTCCACGCAATACAACTGCAGCCAGCCACGCTCGAGATGCTCGCCGAGCGCACTGATCATTCCCTGATCTTCCCATTCGAAGAAGCGGCCCATCGAGCTCGGAAATACGAGCACGCGCGCACCGGCGTGGCCGAAGACGAGAAGCTGCATGTCGCGCTCGAGGCGCGGGCTGAACCAGCGGACGTGCTCACGGTGCATGGGTCGTCGGCTTCGCAGGAAAGAGGAATTTCAACACGCGCTCCACGCGCAGAGACCAGCTGTACTCGTTATGCTCGCCGCCCAGCTCCTCGAGGTACGTCAGATCGTCGCCAAATATCCAGCCCTTCGCAACCAACGCATCCCGAAGCGCGCGCGCGTTGTCCACGGTATCGGCGCCTTCACCTGTGCCGACGTCGAGCCAGATTCTCAGTGGCAGCTTGCCAGGCAGCGCTGCAACGTCGCGCAGCAACACGCGATTGTCCCACCACAGCGATGGGGACAGCGCAGCGAGGCGGCCGAACGCGGTTGGGAAATGCAATCCGAGATGCATCGTGAGCAGTCCGCCGAGCGACGAGCCGCCGAGCCCTGTGCTCGCGGCGCTTGGGAGCGTCTTGTAGGTGCTGTCGATGAACGGCTTGAGCTCTTCGATCAGCATGCGACCGTAATCGCCGGCATGTCCGCCGTGTCCCTGCTCCGCGTCGGGCGTCGGCGTGTATTCGTCGAGACGAAACTCGCCGGTGTTGTAGATCCCCACGATAATGAGGGGCTCGATATCACCCGCGTTGATGAGCAGCTCAGCCGCTTCGTCGACGTGCCACTCTTCGCCGAACGAGGTCGCGCGATCGAAGACGTTCTGGCCGTCATGGAGGTACAGGACGGGATATCGGTCAGCCGATTCCGGGTCGTAGTTCGGCGGCAGATAGACGATGATCGTCCGGTCGTGCTCGAGAAATCGCGAATGAAAGTTCTCATGCGTGCGGACGTCGCCCGTGATCGTGTGCTCGACGGCAGCGTCAATGTCGGGCGTGGGAGCGGGTGCTGAGGCAGAAGCGTCGGGCATTGGGAGCGGCGAACGTGCAAAGAGGAGACCATCATCAGCGGACCGAATTCTAACGCGTTCATGCCGGCGTCCGCTCCAGCGAGAGCCAGAAGCCCGATGGATCCCGAGCCATCTCGGGGCGATAGTTCCGTTGCAGCACCTCGAGATCGCCGACGAGATCACCGCTCGGGGTGGTCGCCGTTCCAATGCCAATTTCCCGCTTGCTCCAGTCGAACCAGACGGGAACAATCGGTAGGTTCGCCGCCTCCGCAATGTGATAAAAGCCGGTTCGCCATTGCGACACGCGTTTTCGCGTGCCTTCGGGCGCAAGCGCAAGGATGAATCGAGGCTCAGCGCGAATCATCGCTGCCATCTCCGCGACGACGCCTTCGGGTGACTCGCGTCGGACGGGACGGCCGCCAAGCGCGCGCAGGATTGCGCCGACCGGACCGCGAAAAAGCGAGTCTTTTCCGAACCAGTGCAGGTCCAGCTCGAGCGCGAACTTCGCCGCGAGGCCAACCGCGAAATCCCAGTTCGAGGTGTGCGGCGCAACCACAATCAGGAATTTCGGTAGCTGCGGAAGCCCGCCGACGATCTTCCATCCGGCGAGACGCAGCGCCGTGCGACCGATTGCGCGCAACAAAGGATTGTTCGTCGTCGGGTAGCTCTGCGTCCGCGCAGGTGTCATGGCGCGATCGATTGCGTCATCGCTCAGCGCTTGGAACGTTCTTCGGTGAGCACGCGTTCGATGCGGCGGTCGGGCAAGAGCCACATCGCCGCAACAGCGACATACAATGCGCCGGCGATCCACTGGCTCACGAATGCGCAGGGGATCGCGATGATGTACGCGACCGGTGAGATCTTGCCCTTGATGTCGTTGCCTATTGCCTTCGCCACGAGGCCATCGGCTCCCTGGTCCCTGACGATCTCTCGCTGCAGCAGATAATACGCAATCGCGGCCATCAGCAGGACGCATCCGTAGACCGCTGTCGGCGTGGGAGCGAAGCGGTTGCCGCCCATCCACGCGGTGACGAAGGGGACGAGCGACAGCCAGAACAACAGGTGCAGATTCGCCCACTGCACGCCGGCAGTGACTGTCTGCGTGGCGTGAATGAGGTGATGGTGGTTGTTCCAGTAAATACCGATGTAGATGAAGCTGAGGATGTAGCTCGCGATCGTCGGCACGAGTGGCCTGAGCACGCCGAGAGAGTCGCCGTGCTCGACCTTGAGCTCGAGCACCATGATCGTGATGATGATTGCAAGCACGCCATCGCTGAACGCTTCGAGACGACCAGTGCCCATTACTCGACTGCCAGGCATTCAATCTCCACTCGCGCATCGAGCGCGAGTCCCGATGCGCCCATTGCCGATCGTGCGGGGCGTCGCGCCGCGTCGAAGAAGGTGACGTACACTTCGTTCATCGTGCCCCACTCCTTCATGTCGGCCATGAACACCGTGCACTTCACCACGCGATCGAGTGAGGAGCCATTGTGCATGAGCACAGCGCGGATGTTCTCCATCGCCTGCCGTGTCTCAGCCTTGATTCCACCGGCAACGATTCGACCCGTGCTGTCAGTTCCAATCTGTCCGGAGAGGTGGAGGTAGCCGTTCGCGCGCACGGCAGGCGAGAAGGGCCGCGCCGGTCCCGATGTCGATGCAATGAAGTCCGGTGCGCGACGAGCCGGTGCGCATGCGGCACACAGCAGCGCTGCGACGGCGATGAGTTGGAGACGCATCGTTGATAGTCCGAGTGGGGTGAAGTGGCGGTGATTCGCCCCGGGGAATATGACCTCCGCACGCGGATTCGGTTACGGCTACGATTCGTCGTCTTCGATCGGCACGAGATGGTTGACGTCGAGCGCGAGGCGTTGCGACATCTCGCTCACGATCAGGCTGCGATGGCAATGCGACGCATCCGCCTCGAAGCAGAGCAGCGCGACGCGGCGTCCCGACTCGACGATGCCGATGAGGGTCTCGAGATCGGTCTGCGCGACCGGCGTGGACAGATGGTCGCAGTAGATCTCCTTCAACTCGGCATGTCGTCCGGCGCGAGCGGCGGCACGACCATCGGCGGGGGTGCCGAGTCCGCGTAAATGGAGGTATTCGATTCCGGCGTCGGCGAGATTGCCGGCAAGACGTGTCTTCGCGAATCCCGGACGACGCGACATTGCGAGTGCGCGGACGTCGACGAGCAACTCCACTCCTTCCGTGCGGAGCGCGTGGAGGAAGCCCTGCACCGTTGCGCCTTCGTAGCCGATCGTCGCGAGTCGCGTCATGACGAAGTGCGCTAGCTACCCATCCTGTTCTCTTCCTGTCGGGCGCGTGACGGACGCTGGAGCGTTGCCGGATCGTCGGCGAGCATGCGCGGAGCGGCGACGTCGAGTTGATCATCGGCGATCCGCCTGGGGCGCGAGATCAGCCACGCGACCCAAAGCAGCAACGGCGGAACACCAACGCATAACGCAATGGATATTGTGTGCGCTGAACCAGACCACACGGTCGCGCCAGCGTTAGTGACACTCGCGGAGATTCCACCGTCACCGACGTTTGCGGACGCAGTGCCCTTTGTGCCGTTGGGAATGGTGACGCGGAGCAGCGCGACGATACCGGGACCCAATGTGATCAGCACCAATCCAGCCCAGTAGGCGAGCCAGGCGGCGAGCAGATGACCTGCCTTCCAGCGACTTAGAAAGCGCATGAGGGGCGGCCGTTCAGGGTTATTTCTGAAGTTTCGCGGTGATGAGAACGCCGTTGACGTGACAAGCCCCTTTCGTGATCTGAACGTTCGACTTGGTCCAGGGCATGTAACCGCTCTGCACTACCGACAAAGTGTACGTGCCGTCCTGCTCGAACAGCAATCCGTACGGTCCGTCGTTGACAGACGTTTGTGATGTGTCTGCGGCAGTGCCGCTCACAGTGATTCGCGAATTCTTGCCAACGAGCGCGTTGGTGACCGAATCGCGTACGTCAACCGTGATGCCCGCGCGTGCTTCCCTCGTGCATGCGGTTTCGTCAGTTACACCGCTGCAGCCGGCCAGTGTTGCCACAGTTGCCAGTGTTGCCATGGCCGACAAGCCAACGATGCGTGATCTACGGGGTATCATGCGATTGAGTCCGCTGTTGTGACGGTGGGCCTGGACTTCGAGTTCCTCAAGTACACCAAGAGAGCTGACAATGTCCTCACGCCGAATCGCTCTGCTCGCCATGACCGCCGTGCTTGGTTCAGCGTGCGCGGAGAAGGTCACGACTACGCAGGATCGTAGCGCGGCAATACGCGTGATCAACGCGAGCAATGTGCCGTTCGACGTGCTCGTCGATGGAGCGGTTGCCGTAACGTCGCTCGGCGTCGCAACTATCTCTGCGCCTGTACCGCTCTCCGCGGGAGCCCACGAGATCGGATTACGAGTCGGCTCTGCAATGTCGTCGGTTCCGACGCAAACGCTGGACGGACAGACGGCAACCATCGTAGGTGTTTCCGGCGGCCTCGGTGCCAGTGCCAGCGTGCTCGTCGATACCGGCAGTGTTGTTCCGGCGGGAAAGAGCAAGCTGCGGGTGGTGAACCTGTTCGGCGGCGCGGCACCGATCGAGATCTGGCGTACGCAACCGGATTACCAGACACCGATTCACATCATGACGCCGTTCGCGTATCTGGCCACCTCGCCGTATCTGCAGAGCGATCCCGGCGGCTGGGAAGTGTTCGTCACGTCGCCAGGCAGCTTCACCAAAGTTGCGACGACCGGCACTGTGCCGGTTCCCGCGGGAGAGCGACGCACGGTCGTTCTGCTCGATAGCACGGGCGTGATGAAGTTCCGCGTCATCACGGAATGAGAGACTGCGAATTCGCCGACGCAGCCGAAGCATGTTTGTCGAGGTCTGCACAAACGAAAGGCGCCACCCGAAGGTGACGCCCCATCTGAGTTCTCGCCAACTCAGATGCCGAGCCAGTAGCTCGCCTTGACCTGAAAGACGTTCACTGGCCGGTCGCGGAACAGCGCCGACTTGTCGCGCTTGAAGTCGAAGTCGCCATACGACTCCGAGCCTGAACGTTCCTGCGTCCAGACGAAATACATCGTCGAGCCAGGCTTGTACTCCCACCGGAGCACGGCCGTGCCGCGCAACGAGCGCACGTTGAAATCAGGGTTGCTGACGTCGAACGCCGCGGCGGGACCCGCTCCGTCAGGATCGATGTGATACGTCGCGATCGTGCCGGAGCCGTTCACCGGCAGCACGCTCCCCATATCGACGCCGTACCTGCGCGTGTCGCTCGTGCGCGGCGCGGCGTATTCCTTGAGCTCATCATACGCGCCGCTTGCGAGGAAGGGCTGCGCAAACAACTCCAGCGTGAGATTCGGCGTGAACGTCGCGTTGAGACGCGTGTTCATCGAGAGCGAATGCTGATCGAGCCGCGCGAACACATTGCGTTGTCCGCCGAACGCCGTCGCCGTTGGATCGGTGATCGTCGTGACATACTGCGATGGCTCGATGTTGCGCGAGTAGGACGGACCGAAGCTGAGACGCAGATTGACGAGCGGCTTGAGAATGAGATCCGCGAAGCCGTCCGCGTTCCATCCATTGTCGGTGATGTCCTGACCGTGGCTGCTGCCGAAGTCCCAGGACACGCGGTCGCGCGAGTCACCGTTGACGTTCATTGAGTAGTAGTTGTAGCCCGACGTTTTTACGACCACGCCGCCCCGTGTACGAAGCGCATCGAAGGTGGGTGGATGATTGATCACGAAGCCGTTGAGACTGACGTAGTTCGGCAGAGTGACGCGCCCCCACACCTCGCCCTGCAAGTCGATGCGATCGCCCTCGTAGTTCAGCGACTGCTGTCCGCCGATGATCGCTGCCGCATCGCGATACCAGCGGCCGGGCGTCGTCCACTGCCGCAGCGTGCTCGCCTGCATCCACTTGTAGTCGGTGCGGCTCAGCGTCCCCATGTCGTTCACTTCGAAGCCCGGGCTGCGCCAGTTTTGCGCCGTCTCGAACAACCAGTTGCCGCTCTCCTTCGCGAGCCGGCCGTACAGACCGTACCCGCGCAGCGACGTGCGCTTCGGATCGTACGCGATGTTGAACAATCCGTCGCTCGTCTCGGTACGGTCGGGCCGCTGAAAGTAGTGTGAGCTCGTGAGCTGCGTGCGACGAATGGCTGCAGTGTCGCCCGCCACTTCGGAGAACGCGACCTGGCCCTGGAAAGAAAATCCGCGATTGTTCCAATAGTGCAGCACGTCGAAGCCGACGAGCTCCGCGCGACCACGCAGCCTGGTCTGCTCGACGCTGTCGCTCATGAAGCGATTCGTGAGCGTCGTGATCATCCCGATACGCGTGTCGCCGTTGCGGAGATCCTGGCGCAGACGGCCGATGAAATAGTTCGTCATCGGTTCTGCTTCGCGCGTGAGCGTCGGGTCTGTGGGACTCGCGCCCGCGATGTACCGCGCGTTCACGTGATTGGTCAGCGCTTCGAGCACCGCAACCGACAATCCCTTCGCCGTGCGTCCCGTAACCTTTGCGGCGCCAAGAATCGTGGACGCATCAGAGATATCGGCGTAGCTGGCCTCCGAGCGAATGAGGTTGCCGAGCTGCGGCGCGCGACCGATGCGTCGGGAGTAGAAGACGTTGAGACTCGAGACGTTGCTGCAGAAGAAGCAGGAAAATCCGCCGAATGAGAACGCCGACGAGTTCGCGACGAAGAA
>JBDUCR010000047.1:0-2311 GCA_040003345.1 bacterium | reverse complement strand
GCAGTCAGGCTACGCGCGCCTTGTGTACGAGCGCGGCCGCCGCCGTTGCACCGCGAAGCGTTACGAGCGTCACCTCGGGACTCGCACCAATGCGGAACGGAATTCCCCAGTAGCCCGTGCCCGGGCTGATGTAGAGCAGCGCATCGTGATCGATGTGCGCGCCCATCGCGTGATCGAGAAATGGCGACGCAAGACTCCACCCGAGTTTCGGCAGCGCGAACTGCCCCCAGTGCGTGTGTCCGCTCAGCGTGAGCGCAACGCCGCGCGCAGCAAGCGACGGCCACAGCGCAGGATTGTGCGCAAAGGCAATCACCGTCGCGCCCTCGGGAACCTGCGCGAGCGCGAGCTCGACATCCGGCGCCGAGCGTGATGGACCGCGCGCGCGTCCCGCGGGATCACCGGTGCCGACGAGCGCGATGGTCGCGTCGCCACGACGAATGACGCGGAGATCGTTCACGAGCACGGTGCCGAGCTTCGCCGCCTTGAGCGCGCGCTCGACTTCATCCCAGCCCGCATACACATCGTGATTGCCGGGAATCATGTAGACGCCGAGCGGCGCTGTCAGTGATCCGAGTGCACGCGCGTACGATGCGACGTCTTCGGCACGATCGTCAATGAGGTCGCCGGTGACGGCAATGAGATCGGGCGCGAGCTCGGTTGTCGCACTGACGATGCGGCCGAGAAAGCGACGCGATGTGTGCGGCCCGACGTGAAGGTCGGAGAGCTGCGCAATGCGAAGTCCTTCGAATTCAGGTGCGAGACCAGGAACTGCGACGTCGACACGTCGAACGACGAGATGTCCTGCACCGAAATATCCGGCGCCGAGCAACGCCGTGACGAGCGCGAGTGCGACGGCGGCGACGATGCGCCCCGCGTCGAGTGCATTACCGAACGGCGCGCCGGCGAGCACGCCGAGCAGACCAGCTGCCGATACGACTGGAAGGATGAGTTGGGCGTACCAGAACGGGCGAACGACGAGGAGTCGGAAGCCGCGGCCCGGGTAAAATGGCCAGCCGCGCCAGCGCACGTAGGCGAGGAGCGGCAGGGTCGTGTAGAGTGCGATGACGATCAGCGCTGCGAGCGCGCCAGTGAAGAGCCCGCTGACAAGGACGCCGAGTGTTCCCCAGGCCACTATAAGGTAGAGCGCGAGCCGCGTGGCGATGCGTATGGCGCTGGCAGGGCGGCGACGTCGGGGCGTAGGCATGAGAGATATATCCCGTCACTGCACAATCAGGTCCCGGGAGGGAGATAAGGGGATGAGAGGATGAGAGGATAAGAGGATAAGAGGATAAGGGGACCGTTGTCGAAGGCACGTCCAGTGGAGTAGATAGGGACCCATGCGATCAACCTTCATCTCGAGCTTTGCACTGCTCCTCGCCGCGTGCGCAACGGGCCACAACACCGGCGCGCCAGGAAAGAAGAGCATCCACGTCCTCGTTTACAACATCCACGCAGGCAAGGATGCGAAGGGAATAGACAACCTCGTCGGCGTCGCGGATCTCGTTCGCACCACAGGCGCGGACATCGTCCTTCTTCAGGAAGTCGACAACGGAACCAAGCGCTCCGGCAACGTGAATCAGCCCGCGGTTCTTGCTCAGCGCACGGGCTTTCACGCCGCATTCGGCAGCGCGCTCGACTACGACGGCGGCAAATACGGAGTGGCGATTCTTTCGCGCTGGCCGATCATCAGGGACACGCTCTTTCATTTGCCCGTCGATCCGCCGCAGGAGCGCTCGGGCGGTTCGCACGAGCCACGCGGTGCACTCCGCGCGATTGTTCAAAGTCCGTTCGGGCGGTTGGCAGTGTTGAACACACACCTCGACGCATCTGGTGCCGATCGCTGGCGACGACAGGAGGCCGACTCGATCGTCAGTCTCGTCGCGCAGACTCGGCGAAACGAACCACTCGTCATCGCCGGCGGAGACTTCAACTCCACACCAGAGAGCGCCGTGCAGATCGCGGTTCGGAAGAGCGGACTGCGCGACAGCTGGGACGAGTGTGGGTCGGGGCCCGGCCTCTCCTTTCCCGACGACGTGCCGGTCAAGCGCATCGACTACCTCTTTCTCACCGGTGACATCAGGTGCGCGTCGGCAGCTGTTGTGGACACGCGCGTGTCGGATCATCGGCCTGTGTTGTTCGAGGTCGTTCTGCCTGCAACACCGCCAGCCGCATCGAGCGTCGCGAAAGCAACGCGGGCGACGAGTCCGAGCGTTTCACTCGCGGTCGCGACGACCCAGAACAACATCGATCCGCGCACGCCACTTACCGCGATGCAGCAACAGTGGGTCGAGCGCACGCTCGAATCACTCAG
>JBDUCR010000110.1:0-7708 GCA_040003345.1 bacterium | reverse complement strand
ATCCGGAAGCGAGCCTGCTCATCCTGCTCGTGGACGAGCGTCCCGAGGAAGTGAGTGAAGCAATTTCGTGGGGGGTTGGAGAAGTGATTGCGTCGAGCTTCGATCAGCCTGCGGCTCGTCACGTGGAAGTCACCGAGATGGTGCTCGAGCGTGCGCGTCGTCTGGTGGAGACGGGCAAGGACGTCGTCATCGTTCTCGATTCACTCACGCGCATGGCGCGCGCACACAACACGGCGGAGCGCGGCACGGGCCGCACGATGTCGGGTGGACTTGACGCGCAGGCCATGGCGAAGCCGAAGGCGTTCTTCGGCTCGGCGCGATCCGTTGCGTCGACGTCGGGTGGCGGCTCGCTCACGATCATCGCCACTGCGCTCGTCGAGACTGGCTCGCGGATGGATGACATCATCTTCGAGGAGTTCAAGGGTACGGGCAACTGCGAGATCAAGCTCGACCGGTCGCTGGCGGAGAAGCGCATTTATCCGGCAATCGACATCGCCACGAGCGCCACGCGTCGCGAGGAGAAACTCTTCCGCGCCGACCAGCTCGAGCACGTCTACACGCTCCGCCGAGGACTCGGACAGATGCCTCCGCAGTCGGGCATTGAGTGGCTGATCAAGCGCATCGCGAACACACCGAACAACGACACCCTGTTGTCCGGGCTCTGAGGGTGGCGTCGCCCGGCAACCAATGCCGGGCGACGAGGGCCCATCCTTTGCTATAGATTGGCCCGCCATGCACTTGACTCGCCGACTCGGGCGATTGGCGCTCGTCCTCATGGCGGGCGCCTTTGCTGCGCCCTCTGCTGACGCCCAGCTTCCGCACCGCGACCTCGCGCCAGCGCCCGAGGTAGCGGAGCTGATTTTCAATGGCGCGTCAAAGGACATCGACCTCAAGGAGTTGCAGGCCAGCATCTACACCGCGGCAACGCGTTGCCGGAGCTTCGCGCTGCTGCTGGCCTGCAAGTTCCTTCCCTATCACGGCTTCGAGGAGCGGCACTACCTCAACCGCCAGGAGCTCAAGCGCGATGTCCTGCGCGTTCGCGTGTTCTACTACCGCGAAGGCTATCGCGACGCACAGGTGGACACCGTCGTCACCCGGATCAGCGACAAGGAGGTCAGGGTGGCGTTCAACATCGTGGAAGGCCCACCAACGCTCGTCACCGATGTCGCGATCGTCTTCGACTCCACGCTGGTCGATCCGAAGCGCGTTCGCGAGCTGACGCAGGTCCAGGTCGGCAGACCATTCGATCTTTTCGAGATGGATTCGACGCGCATCCAGTATCAGAACGAGCTTTGGGAGCATGGCTACGCGGATGCACTCATCGACACGTCGACGGTAGTGGATACGACGGCGCGCACGGTGCGCGTGCAATTCCGCATCGTGCCCAACCATCTCACGACGGTTGGCGACATCAACATCAACGGCACAGACCAGGTGTCGCAGCGGACGGTGCGCAATTCCCTCAGCTTCAAGGAGGGTGATCTGTTCCGTCGCAGCACCATGCTCGAGAGCCAGCGCAACCTGTACGAGTCCAACCTCTTCAAGCTCGCGACGCTCGAAGTTCCGCCGACATTCGACAGTGTGAAGGTGGTGAGCATCATCGTGCGTGAAGCGCCGTTGCACGAAGCGCACGCCGGCGCCGGCTTCAACACCGTGGACTTTCTGCAGAGCGAAGCGCGCTTCACGGACTACAATTTCCTCGGCGGTGCGCGGCGGCTCGATTTTGCGGCGGCGGTAGGCAACCTCGCGGCGGGAAGCCTCAACGGTAGAGGTCTCTTCAAGCGCCAGCAGGTAGACAGCGCGACGACAGGCAATCCAGCCGATTTTCTGCAGCCAACATGGCAGACGAGCATCGACCTCAAACAACCTGCGTGGCTGCAGCGGCCAAAGGACGCGATCGGCATCGGTGCATTTGCGCAGCGACGCGCCGTGCCGTCGGTCGTGATCGATCGCGGCTACGGCGGTAACCTCACGTTCACGCGCACGCTCGGCTTCCGTGCGCCGGCGAGCTTGTCGTATCGCTTCGAGGTGACGCGTGTCGAAGCGGGCGGTCCGTACTTCTGCGTGAACTTCGGTGTCTGCGACACGACGACGATCAGTGCATTGCGCCTGCATCAGCGTCTGTCGCCGCTACAGGCGCAATTCCAGATCGACCGCTCGGATCAGCCGCTCGCACCAACGCGCGGATACACCGCACGCGCGGAGCTCGAGCATGCGTCGTCGTTCACGGCATCCGACTATCGCTACAACCGGGCATATGCCGAAGGCACCTACTACCTGCCATTCGGACTGAAGGGCGCGGTGCTCGCGTCGCACATGCGTCTTGGATTCGTGCGCCCGCTCGCAGGAGGCGCGAGCACGGGTGGCGAAGCGATTTTGCATCCGCGCAAGCGGTACTACGCCGGCGGATCGCAATCGGTGCGCGGCTACGGCGAGAATCAGCTGGGCCCGCGCATCCTCACGATACCGAACAACCTGCTGGCCAAGGCGCATACCGCGACCGGAGCGCCGTGCGACATCAACTCGGACGCGATCAGCCTCTGCGATCCGAACAACCTCGTGGGCGTCGACGGTAAGCCCATCGGCGACGACCAGTTCACACCGCGTCCGCTTGGCGGAACCTCCCTCCTCGAGGCGAGCGTGGAATATCGTTTTCCACTCGGCTTCATGGACAACTTGGGCGGCGCAGTCTTCCTCGATGGCGCGGCGGTTGGCGAGAAGGTGCTCGATCCACTCGGTCAAGGCGTGAAGACGCTCGCGGATCTTGTGCGCGGCACAGGGGCGATCACACCGGGCTTCGGCATTCGCTATTACTCGTCGGTGGGGCCGATTCGCATCGACGTGGGCTTCAATCCGTCGCGCGCCGAGAATCTCGCGGTGGTAACGGAAGTGGTGCGGAATGGGAAGCATGAGGTCATCCCGCTCGAGATACCAAAACACTTCTCGCCCACTGGTACCTCGACCGGCGTCGGCAGCGTGCTCAATCGCTTCACGCTGCACCTCTCCATCGGTCAGGCGTACTGATGCTGCGCCGTTTCTTCCGCCTGCTCGTCGTGCTCAGCGTGGTGGCGATCCTTGCGGTCGTCACCACGTGGATTCTGACGAACACGGATGTCGGGAGAGAGCGCGCGCGTCGTTTCGTGCTGGGTATTTTGCAGGGGCAGACGCACGGCGTGGTGAAGGTCGAATCGATGACGGGGAATTTGTTGAGCGGCGCGACGCTCGTGAGGGTGTCCATCGCCGACAGCGCTGGCCATCCATTTCTTACTGCAGACTCGATCTCGCTCCGCTATGTGCTGCAGAGCTTCTTTTCGAAGCGTCTCGAGTTCGATAACGTCGTCGTCTATCATCCCGACGTCGTCGCGGCGCGGTTGCCGAATGGCGAATGGAATTATCGCCGCCTCTGGCCGTCGACGAAGCCTGGGCCTGGCGACACGGTGCCTGGGTGGGGCGCGTGGGTGCGACTCACCGACGTGACGGTGATCAACGGATTCGTGACGGTGCGATCGCCGTGGGCGCCGCGTGACGGCGTGAGCGCGCATGTGCGCGACAGCCTGATCAAGGACGCGCTGAGTGCGGGCTCTCGTCTGTATATCGCCGAGGCGCCGGGCGGCTATCAGAAAGTCGTGACGCTCGAGCATGTGAATGCGAAGGTGCCGCTCGTGCGATGGGCCGATCCGCAGGTGAAGACGCGGTACGTGCAGGTGGCGGCGCTCAACATGGATGCGTTTCCATTTCGGCCGCCGGCCGCGCACGTGACTGCGCTCACAGGTGCCTTTACGTTCAACGACGATTCCCTCTGGTGGAAGGGGGTCGCTGGGCGTTTACCCGCATCGTCGCTCAAGGGCGACGGCGTGTACAATTTGAACAACGGCGACCTCAGGTTGAGTCTCGCGGCAGCGCCGGCAAGCTTCAACGATTTTCACTGGCTGTACAAGACGTTCCCGAATGAAGGCGGCGGCACTCTCGGATTGTCGATTCAGTGGAAGGGCACGACGCAGGACTACGTCATTCGGCAATCCGATGTTCGCACGGGGACGGCGCATTTGATGGGCGACATCGGTGTCACCATCGCCGACACGGTGTTCTTTCACGACGCCAACGTCCGCTTCACCGGGCTCACGACGAAGCAGATCGAGGCGATCGCGCCTGGGACGCACTCGCCGCGACAGGGTGAGCTCAGTGGACGCGCGAAATTCAGTGGGACGTTCAAGCGACTCAACATCGCGAGCAGCGACGTCACCTTCAACGCGTACAATCGCGGCGCGAGCCGAGTGATCGCCGACGGCATCGTTGGGTTCAGAGGCGTGCAGAAGGTCGTCGTGAGTGCGAACAGTCTGCACGTCCGCATCGAGCCGTTGCAGATCGACATCGTGAAGCTGCTCTTTCCGCTTCTGCCCATTGGCGGATCATTGCGCGGCAGTACGACGCTCAACGGTTCGGGCGACCGGCAGCTCGTCGCGTCAGGCCTCGACATCGTGCATCAGGATGGATCGAACGTCTCGCACGCGGTCGGGACGGCGTCAGTGCACACGACCGGCCGACAGACGCTCGATCTCGACGTCCGCGCTCGGCCATTCGCATTGGCGGAGCTCACGAAGTTCGCGCCGACGCTGCCACTCAAGGGCATAGCATTCGGCCCGGTGCATGCGCACGGACCGATCGATTCGCTCGACGTCGATACGAATTTGCGTTTGCCTGGTGGTGGCCGGTTCGCGATGCGCGGCAACGTTGATTTTCTCTCGAAGGAGCTTGGCTACGACGTCGTCGCGGACGTTACGAGACTCGATCTCAGTTGGGTGGTACTGTTTGGACCTCTGACGTCGCTGAATGGAAGCGGCCATGCGGCTGGACGCGGCTTCAAGCCCGCGACCATGTACTCGGATGTGACGCTGGACCTTGGGAGCTCGACGATCGATACGATCGCCATCGACTCCATCTCGCTGCGCGCGAAGCTGGCGAATGGCGTTGCGAACCTCGAGCGCGCGCACGTACACGGATCGGGATCGAACCTCGACGTCGCCGGACAGATCGGGCTCGACTCATTGCACGGCGGTGCGTTGAAATACGATCTCGCGGTGGACACGCTCGCCAAGTTTGCGCGTCTGATTCCCGGTGCAACGTTCACCGCTGATACGGGCGTCGTTCGTCCGCGGCCGAGGACGGCGTTCGAGGCGTTGAGGCGTGCGCGAAGGGATTCGGCGCGCGTGGCGACGCGGACGGAGGTCGAGCGCGCAGTGCGTCGTGCTCCGCCGATTCGTCTGCAGGTGCCCACCGATACACCACGTGCGATTCCCAAGGACCTGCTTGCGGGCTCCCTCACGGCGAAGGGCACGGTGACCGGCTCGCTCGATCGCTTCAGTCTCGAGGGTACGGCGACCGGAACGTCGCTCGTTGTGCAAGGCAATTCTGCGCGAAAGCTCCAGGCAACGTACAGCTGGATCGACGCGCGAACCAAGACGTCGAAGGTCACGGCGCACATGGGTGCGGACACTGTGAGCGCATATGGATTCGCCTTTGACAGTCTCGCGGTCGATATGAATTATCAGGCGCCAGACGGAAGCGTGTCGTTGCGTGTGCGACAAGGCACTGAGCGCGACTATTCACTTGCCGGCAACTTCAAGCTGGACAAAGATCGCAACGACGTGCGCCTCGATACGCTCGTGCTTCGCTTCGACTCGGCGAGCTGGCGGTCGCAGCATTCGGCTGTCGTTCATTTCGGGAGTGCGGGCGTCGAGGTCGTGAATCTCGAGCTGACGAATGGTCCGGGGCGGCGTATTTATGCGAACGGACTGTTGCCGACGAAGGGCGAGGCGAAGTTCGATCTCGAGGTCACTGACTTCGCCATCGAGAATGTCGCTGAGCTGTTGCAGAGTGATCTGCCGGTGACGGGGCGCGTGAGTCTCGACGCGCATGTCACGGGCAACGCTGAGGATCCGCGCATAGCGGGCAAGCTCGATTTCGTGAAGGGCACGTACAATGAGGCGCCGGTACCGGAGGTGCACGGCACGTTCTCGTATGCCAACAAGCAGCTCACCACTGATGCGTTCGTGGCGGATACGCTGGGCAAGATGTTGGCGAGCATCAAGGGAACGGTGCCGATCAATCTCGCGCTTTCGGGTGCCACCGGATCGCGTGTGCTCGATCTGCCAATCAATGCGACGCTCGTGTCGGACAGTCTTCCGCTCGGATTGATTCCGCAGTTTACGACGACGGTGACTGAGCTGGGCGGTAAGGCTACTGGCAACGTCACCGTCGGCGGAACGCTCAAGCAGCCGTCGCTCAAGGGCAATCTCACGCTGAGCGATGTGCAGTTCAGGCTCGTCGCGACGGGTGCACTGCTCGAGCATGTGAATGGCAATGTGCGCATGACGGGCGACACCGTGTATGTGGATTCCATTGCGGGCATGGCGAATGGACCGGTACGTATCGCGGGCACGGTTGCCGTCGGCGACTGGCGTGTGCCCTCGTTCAATCTCGTCATGAATGCGGAAGATGCGCAGCTCCTCAACAACGAGACGGGCGAAGTGCATGCGGATGCGTCGCTCAAGATCGCCGGTCCGGTCACGGCGACGGTGGTGACGGGTGACGTGACCGTGAAGCATGGCGTGATCTATGTGCCGGCGTCGAGCGGAAAGAAGGTGATTGGCGCGGGTGATCCGTCGCTCTTTGCGGTGGTCGATACAGCGATCAAGATGCAGCGCGAGCTCTTTCCGGCGGAGTCGCCGTTGTTCAGGAATCTGCACATGGACGTCGCGTTCAACGTCGAGCGCAACACGTGGGTTCGGTCGCGTGACGCGAATGTGGAGGTGTTCACGGATGGTCCGATGCAGCTGCAGGTTGTCGGTGATGCGCTCACGCTCACTGGTGCGGTCGATGCCGATCGTGGCGAGTACACGTTTCTCAGCAAGCGCTTCCAGGTCAAGCGAGGATCGGCGCTGTTCATTGGAACGCCCGACCTCAATCCGACGTTGCAGGTCACGGCGGAATACCAGGTGAAGCAGCCGACTGGCGTGACGAACATCCAGGTGCTGATTGGTGGAACGCTGGAGACGCCGCGCATCTCGCTCGAGAGCGATGCGCAGCCACCGTTGTCGCAGAGCGACTTGTTGAGCTTTCTCGCGTTCGGTGAGCGCTCGAGCACGCTGCTGCAGTTCAATCAGACGTCGTTGACGGGTGGCGCAGGCGGCAATCTTCTCAGCGCCGCGACAAGCCGGCTGGCCGGTATCACGCTCGGCGTGATGCTCGACGAGGTGAAGGGGGGCGCCGCACGGTCACTCGGTGTCGACGTCTTCAATATTACACCTGGCGACGTTCCGGTCTTCAACAGTTCGAATGGCGGTGATTTTCTGAGGAATACTGAGCTGGAGGCTGGGCGGTATCTGACGCCGGACACCTTCGTGTCGCTGACTCTCTCCAGGATTCCTGGCGCCACGATTACGCAGCGCACGGCGAAGGGTTTGCGCTTCGACGTGAGCTTGAGCCCGCGTTATCTGCTCAATCAGCCGACGCTAGCTGGGCAGACGTATAGCGGCGTCGCGCAATTGGGAGTGTTTGTGATTCGCGAGTGGCGGTTCTAGGCGGTTCATCTGTTCGGCGTCGCGTCCCGAGCAAGTTTCCGACACTCGCTGGATGAACAGAGGTGCCGTGTTTGTCATCCCGCAGGAGCGTTAGCGAGTGTCGGGATCTGCTTTCCTTGCGACAGGGG
>JBDUCR010000155.1:0-25465 GCA_040003345.1 bacterium | reverse complement strand
TATCGCAAGATGCACATCCCCGATGATCCGATGTTCAACGAGAAGTATTACTTCGTTCCCGGCGACGCCGCGCACGATGATCGCATCGACACCATCGGCGAGATCGCGAAGCAAGCGAGCGGGTTCCGCGTGTGGCGCACGAAGTACGCGACCATCGGCGTGTTGATCTGCTGGGACCAGTGGTACCCCGAAGCCGCGCGCATCACGAGCCTCCTCGGCGCCGACATTCTCTTTTATCCGACAGCGATTGGCTGGCATCCGGCCGAGAAAGCAGAATTCGGCGACTCGCAGGTGGACGCATGGCGCACGATCCAGCGCTCACATGCGATCGCGAACGGCGTGTACGTCGCGTCACCGAATCGCATTGGGCATGAGGACGACGAGCCAGGCACGCTCGGCCTCGAGTTCTTCGGTCACTCGTTCATCTCCGATCCATTCGGGCGCGTGCTGACGGAAGCCGGCACCGAGGAAGCGATCCTCATCGCCAAATGCGATCCGAAGTTGATCGAAGAGACTCGACGGAATTGGCCGTTCCTGCGCGATCGCCGGATCGACGCGTATGCGCCGATTCTCTCTCGTTATCTCGGCGCGTGACATGTGTCATGCGGAGCATGGTGTCATCCCGCAGGAGTGAGCGGAGCGAGCGAGAGTCGGGATCTATTCTTCCCCTCCCCCGTGGCCCACATCGCGAAGTGGACGATAGATCCCGACAGGCGCTGCCGCGCGTGCAGGATGACAAAGCCTGATTTCGTTACTCTCACCTAGCGCATGTACAACTTCCCCGCTGAGTGGTCGCGGCACGACGCAACGTGGATCGCCTGGCCGCATCACGAGCCCGACTGGCCCGGAAAGATCGGCCCCATCCCGTGGGTGTACGCCGAGATCGCGCGCGTGCTCGCGACGCACGAGCGCGTCGAGATTCTATGTCATGACGACGACGTTCGCGCGTCCGCATTGGAGCACCTGGCTGCGCACGGCGTGGAGACCAACGTTCGTCTGCACATCGTCCCCAACGATCGTGTCTGGCTCCGTGATTCGGCGCCGACGTTCGTGCGCGATGCCGACGGCTCCGCCGTTCTCGTGAACTGGGGCTTCAATGCGTGGGCGAAGTACCCGAACTTCGCGCGCGATGCAGAAGTCGGTCGCGCCATCGAGCGCATCACGAAGCTGCCGCGCGTCGAACCGACGCGTCCCGACGATGGTGCACGCCTCATCCTCGAAGGCGGTGGCATCGAGACGGATGGTGAAGGCACACTGCTCGTCACTGAAGAGTGGCTGCTTTCCGATGTGCAGGTGCGCAATCCTGGTCTCGATCGCGACGGATATGAGCGCGCCTTCCGCGACTCGCTCGGCATTCGACACACCATCTGGCTCGGCGAAGGCTGCGTCGGCGACGACACACATGGTCACGTCGATGACATCGCGCGCTTCGTCGCACCGGGAATTATTGCGCTCGCCTACGAGGAAGATCCCGCCGACGAGAATCATCTGCGTTCGACCGACAACATGCGACGACTCGAGCTCGCGGGTGCCGGCGACGGCGCGCTGAAAGTCGTGAAGCTTCCCTATCCTCGTCCCGTCACCATGAACGGCGAGAGACTTCCGGCGAGCTACGCGAACTTCTACATCGCGAACGGCGTCGTACTCGTTCCGACGTTCAACGATCCCAACGACCGCGTCGCGTTAGATATTCTCGCTCGGCTTTTTCCCGATCGCGAGGTGGTCGGCATACATGCAGTTGATCTTGTGTGGGGCTTCGGGACGCTGCATTGCCTGACACAGCAACAGCCGGCGCGCGCGAGCAGCTGACGGGTCTGCTCCTTGCACCGTAGCGCGCCATGAAGATCACACTGCTCAGCGAAGACGCGATCCGCCTCGAACCGGTGCCCGGCCCACTCACCATCGAAGCGTCCTCCGCCGAGATGCAGTATTCGCCTTTTCACATGCTGGCGAGCGCACTTGCGAGCTGCACATTCTCGGTCATGCAAGCGTGGGCGACGGCGAAGGACCTGTCGGTCGACGATCTCACCATCGAAGTGCAATGGATCTTCGGCGACGATCCGCATCGTGTGTCCGACTTCGGCGTGATCTTCGACTGGCCCTCGCTTCCGGTCGCGCGTATCGAGACCGCGAAGCGCGTCGCCGCATTGTGCACCATCCACGCGACGCTCATGCATCCGCCACAGATCTCGATCCTTGCAGCGAGCGAAGTACAGCACGAGCATCACCACGACGTGGCATCCGCATGACCGTTCCCGTCGTGCGCTTCACTGTCGCAGGACAGAGCGCGAGCCCAGGACTTGGTCGCGCCTACACCGTGGTGTACGATGGCGATTGTCGCGTCTGCACTCGCCTCACCGGCGTGCTTCGCACGTGGGATCGTCACCTGCAGCTCGAGATCGTGTCGTCGCAGCAGCCAGGTGTGATGGCGCGTTTTCCCTGGATTCCCGCGCGCGCGTATTCCGATGCGTTACAGCTCATCGCCGCCGACGGAACGACGTGGCAGGGCGCCGCGGCGATCGAAGAGCTGCTCAACGTGCTGCCGCGCGGAAAAATGATCGCGTGGATCTTCCGCATCCCGTTCGTTCGCTCACTCGCCGATCGTTTCTACAAGTGGTTCGCGCGCAATCGCTATCGTCTCGGCTGCGGCGCGCATTGCCAGTCGCGGCCGCCTGACGTCATGTGGAGCGAGGCCGAGAAAGCGTAAGCGCTGTCAGTTGCTCTCACCCGCCCGCAATCGTCTCCGCATTCTCTTCACGCTTGCGCTCGAGCACGAGTTCCTCCAGCCATTTTCCCACCTGCGCCGCCTGCTCTTCATCGAGCGTCTCGCTGTCACTCTCGACGCCTGCCTCCGTAACGCCACCGCTCCGCTCGACCACATTCTCCACGACTTTTTCCCACGTGTGGTTTTGCAGTCGGTCGCCAAGGGTGCGCATCGCGACGAGGTCGATGAGATTCGCGGCGCGATCGTAGACCTCGATCTGAAATCGCACGCCATCGCCACGCCGCTCGCTCAGAAAACGCACTGCGCCTGCAAGCGGATGTCCAACGAGTGTGATGAGCGCGACGGAACGCTCTTCGAGCGCCGTCACGCGAACCTGCACATGTCCGCGCATCGGCAACGACAGCGTCAGTACCGCACCTTCGCGTAGCTCGTTCGACGACGTGGGCTCCACGGCTGCGTCCACGAACACCGGCATGACGTCGTTGAAGTGAACGAGGAGTTGCGTGAATAACGTCTCCGGTGTGCAGTTGCAGCGCGCGATGTCCGCCCAGTATCGTTTCCGTTTCAACGATCCGATCCCGTCGTTCGACAATTGCTCTGGTTGCAGGTTGCAGAGCGCGCGCAATCCGTCGTCGAGTGGCGTCGGCTCGACGTCGAGAATGTCGGTCAGAGCATTGGCCCTGCCGGCGGGAATGAAATTGCCTTCGCGTAACATCTGCAGTTGATCGTCCGTGAAGCCAATATCCCACCCAATGAGCGAGACCGCCTTCGCGCCCAACGTCGCGATGAACTCCGGCAGCGGGATTGCATGAATGTCACGACCCGTGATCGCGCTGAATCTCCGAATGAGATCGTTCTGGCAGGTCGTCTCCACACCCGCGAGATCCAGCGCCGCATGCGCGAGATCGTCACGCTCTACAACTTCGGCGATCGCGTACGCGGCGTCTTCCCACCAGATCGGTTGAAAGGGCTGTTCGCCATCACCGATCTTCGGCACAATGGGACTCGCGCCGCGAACGAGCCGAAGCAGCATCGAGATTTGTCCGTCGCCAGGACCGTACACGTTGCCCGGCCGACAGATTGTCCACGCGCCGCGGAATCCACGGACAACGCGCTCAGCTTCGTGCTTGGAGCGATGATACGCGGATGCACCGCGCTCGGCGCCGAGTGACGACAGGTACACGAATCGTTTGACGCCTGCACGCCGCGCTTCCGCGATCATGTTCGTCGTGCCGTTGACGTTGACGCTCGCGAACGTCACCTCTGGCGGCGACTCCTCGACGATTCCCGCCATGTGCAGCACGGCCTCACACCCCTCTGCTGCGCCGCGAAGCTGCGTCGCATCCGTCACGTCACACGCCTTTGCGATCACGCCCGCGCGCCACTGCCGCGCCTCTTCTTCCGCGTGCCGCGAAACGAGAACGACCGTGTGCCCTCTACGGAGAAGCTCTGTGACCGTTCCAGTGCCGACGACTCCCGTTCCACCCGTAACGACAATCCGCATGCGGATGAGAAGGGCAGTTTGAATGCCAGTGACGCGGGAGGATGGGACGCTAGGAGGATAGGAGGATAGGAGGATAGGACTTCGATTCGACGCTCCGATCTTCCTATCCTCCTATCCTCCTATCATCCTATCATCCTGTCACTGCCGGCAACTCCCCATCGGATCCGGCTTCGCCTTGTCCACCAGAGGCCGGTGATCCAGCATCGCTACTCGATTGGTCAGCGCAAATACGAACTGCGTAACACGCGCCAGATGCGGATAATCGATGTACTGCGGCTCGTCCGTCACCTGATGGTAGTCGCCATGTAAGCCCGTCGTCATGAAAACCACCGGAATGCCGTAGCGCGCGTAGTTGTAGTGGTCGCTGCGGCAATAGGCGTTCTCCGGGTGACCATCGGCGTCGTATGCGTAATCAAATGCGAACGGTGCTTTCTGTTCCGTGTTCACCGCTTCCGTCAGATCGCCGAGCTCCGTCGATAGACGCCGTGAGCCGACGAGTATCAGATAGTTGTCGCCACCGGCGGGAAGATCCGTCGCTGCGCCTCGCCCTACCATGTCGAGGTTGATCTGCGCGACGATCGAGTCGCGCGGCACGGTCGGATTGTCCGTGAAATAGCGCGACCCAAGGAGTCCCTTCTCTTCCGCCGTATGCCAGACGAACAACAGCGAGCGCTTCGGCTTCACCCTCGCCTTGGCAAAAGCTTCCGCGACCTCGAGCACCGCCACCGTGCCCGAGCCGTCATCGTCGGCGCCATTGTTGATCGAGTCGCGACGCGCAGCTCGCATCGCACGCACGCTGTCGACGTTGACCGTAATCGCCGCGATCTTCACACCTTGCTCCGCACGCTGAGCGCTCGTCGGCGGCGTACCGCTTGGATTGTCAGTGACCAGATATCGCCGCGCGTTGAACATGTGCAGCGAATCGTGATCGACCCCGGCACCGACGCGCATCCCGATGTGATCGCTGTGCGCGCCAATGGCGACGTACTGCTCCCTGAGCACCGGATCGGAGCCCGGCAAAATCGCGACGACATTTCGCGTCGGCGCCGTTGTCTCCTCGTACACGAGATTACCGGTGATTCGCGGTCCGGTCGTCCCCACCGTCATTCCGTTGAGCGATGCGCCAAGCAGTACTTCGGCCGTGAGCCGCGGAATGATGAGAGTGACGGGCGCAGTAACACCAGTCGCCGGTGTTCTGAGCGTGAACGACACAGTGTGTCCCTGTGCCGCCTGTGACGACGTAAGCAACTCGCCACCCACGATCGCGATGCCCGCCGCACCCTGTAGTGGACTGCCCGTCGGCAATCGTCCAATCCCATTCGGTGCTAGCAGCACAACGAGTTTCCCCGCAATTTGCGCCGATGTGAGCATGCTTACGCTGTCGGGCCAAACGCCACCGTAGATCGCATGCGCACCATCGAGCGCGCGCGGGCCCGCGCCACGAAACGGCAGTGCGACCAAGTCCGCGAATCCAATCAACGCGCGCTGACCAACCGTCAGCAGTGTGCTGTTGGAGAAGGTGCGAGAGATGAGCGGCACGTCCTGGAAAAACGTGCCTGCATCGCCACCAGGCCTGAGCCCGAGTTTCTTCAGCTCGTTCGCGATGTACGCCGTACCGATCGTGTGGCCCGTCGTTCCCGCTTCGCGACCCTGCAGCGAATCGTCCGCGAAGGCATACAGTCGTGACATCAAATCGGCGACGGTGATCGCCGCCGTCGTCGGCTTCCCGACGTACTTGAGCGGAGGCGCGACTGGCGGCGCCGGCGCGCTCGCTTGCTTCTGCGCGCGGAGCGCGGTCGGCAACAATGCGAGCGCGGCCAAAAGCGCGAGAAGTCGGAGTGGCTTCACGAGTGAGTCCCGGTGACGAGTCATGACGTAGTTTACTCGGACGTCCGCTCCCGCCTCGCCGCCGAGCCCGATATCTTCCCGCATCGCCGGCACAGCCGGCCCCTTCCAGAGCCTCGCATGCGCATCGAAACGCTCGCGGTCCACGCCGGTCATTCAGCGGATCCCTCCACCGGAGCGGTCACGCCGCCGATTCATCTGAGCACCACATTCGAGCGCGAGACGGACGGAGGCTACCGCGGCGGACACGTATACGCCCGTACATCGAATCCCAATCGAACCTCGCTCGAACAGGTCCTCGCGACACTCGAAAAGGGAGAAGTAGCTCTCGCATACTCGTCCGGCTCTGCCGCAACAATGGCCGTGTTCCAGGCACTCTCACCCGGCGACCACGTGATCGCCCCAGACGACGCGTATTACGGAACCCTGCGGCAGCTTCGCGAGATCTTCGCCGTGTGGGGGCTCGAGGCAGACGTCGCCGACATGACGAATCTCGACGCCGTCGCGAAGCTCCTCCGCCCGAACACCAAAATTGTTTGGGTCGAGACGCCGTCAAATCCGCTCGTCCGCGTTGTCGACATCGAGAAGCTCGCCGAGCTCGCGCACTCCGTTGGCGCACGCTGCGTGGTCGACAATACCTGGGCGACGCCTGTGCTTCAGCTCCCACTCGCACTCGGCGCCGACGTCGTGATGCACTCCACCACCAAGTACCTCGGCGGTCACAGCGACTTGCTCGGTGGCGCGCTCGTCGTGAAGAAGAACGACGAGTTCGCCGAGCGACTCTCGCTGATGCAGAAGGTGGGCGGCGCTGTGCCTTCGCCATTCGACTGCTGGCTGCTGGTGCGCGGCATTCGTACGCTGCCCTGGCGCATGCGCGCTCACTGCGACAACGCGATGCAGGTCGCTCGCTTTCTCGAGAGCCACAAGGCGATTGCGGCCGTGCACTATCCGGGTCTGGAGTCGCACAGCGGTCACGAGATCGCAGTGCGCCAGATGACGGATTTTGGCGGAATGATGAGCATTCAGCTTCGCGGCGGCGAAAAATCGGCGCTCGACCTCACGCGGAAGCTCACGCTCTTCACGCGCGCCACGAGCCTCGGCGGCACGGAATCCCTGATCGAGCATCGTGCGTCTGTCGAGGGCCCGACAACGCTCGCGCCCGTGAATCTCCTCCGCGTGTCGATTGGCCTCGAGCATCCGGATGATCTCATTGAGGATCTGGAGCAGGCGCTCAGCAAGTTGTCGTCCTGAACGAGCGGAGCGCGTCGAAGGATCTGCACCTCCGCAAGGGAAAGCAGATACTCACTCGCGATGGCAGCATTAGTTTTCGGAATGTCCGCCCCCTCCAAACCAGCCGTTCTCCTGCTCTCGGGCGGACTGGACTCGACAACCATGCTCGCCCTCGCGGCGCAGCAGGGCTTCGACGTCCACGCCATGACCTTTCGCTATGGCCAGCGCCACATCTCCGAGATCGACGCAGCACGACGCGTCGCGAAGCACTTTGACGTCAAGGATCACGTCGTCGTGGACATCGACCTCCGAACCTTCGGTGGCTCGGCACTCACCGCCGACATCGACGTCCCGAAAGATCGAAGCAACGATGCCATCACACATGGCATCCCGATCACTTACGTCCCCGCACGCAACACGATCTTTCTCTCGTTTTGCCTCGCATGGGCCGAAGTGCTCGACGCGCAAGACATCTTCATCGGCGTGAACGCGCTCGACTATTCCGGCTATCCCGACTGCCGGCCCGAGTACGTGAAGGCCTTCCAGGCAATGGCGAACCTCGCAACGCGCGGCGGCGTCGAGGGCACGACGCCCATATGCATCCAGACGCCGCTCCTCGATCTCACCAAGCGCGAGATCGTGCAGCTCGGACTTTCGCTCGGCGTCGACTATTCCATCACGTTGAGCTGCTACGATCCGTCGCCAGATGGAATCGCCTGCGGCCATTGCGATGCCTGCCAGCTCCGACTCAAGGGCTTCAGCGAAGCAGGCGCCAGCGACCCGGCATTGTACGTCGCCGGATGAGCAACGCATGACGTACATCGTGAAGGAGATCTTTTACACGCTCCAGGGCGAAGGACAGAACGCCGGGCGCCCCGCCGTCTTCTGTCGCTTCAGTGGTTGCAATCTCTGGACGGGACGCGAGCAGGACCGGCATAAGGCCGTCTGCCAATTCTGCGACACCGATTTCGTCGGCGTCGGACCAGATGGCGGCAAGTTCGCTTCAGCTGGCGCACTCGCGGACACCGTCCTCTCGCGCTGGCCGGAAATCCGCGACGGTCGAGCAGTCGGAGGCAGACCTCTCGCTGTGTGCACCGGCGGAGAACCCCTCCTGCAACTGGATGCCGATGCGGTCGACGCATTGCACGCGCGCGGCTTCGAGGTCGCGGTCGAGACAAACGGCACGCAACCGGCGCCGGACGGCATCGACCACATCTGCGTCAGTCCCAAGGCAGATGCGCCGCTGGTGCTCACAAAGGGTCACGAGCTAAAGCTCGTCTATCCGCAAGCGCAGCCAGACGCGCAGCCTGAGTGCTTCGCGTCGCTGGAGTTCGGCGCATTCATGCTGCAGCCCATGGACGGTCCGTCCGCAGAGATCACGCGGGCGAACACTGAAGCCGCACTCGCCTACTGCCTGGCCCACCCGCAGTGGCGGCTCAGCCTCCAGACGCACAAGATGCTGGGCATTCGCTAGCTCTGAAAACAGCAGAAAAGGCATTCGCTGGAACAGGAAATTTTCGACCTCCAAATCGAACCCCTACAAAGGGTTAGCGCATCTCCTGTGAGGGTCATCACGGATGGGTCTGTTGCGCAAGGTTGACCTCACCGGTCTGGACCGATAGGATGCTCAAGCTCGGTCACCGGCTACGCTGTCGGGACGAGCCACTATTTACTGGTGCGTTGCCTTGCCCCCCGGTACCAGCGCCGTTTTCAACTGGACCATGACTTTTTCCGCCACTACAACGTTGCGTCATCGCGTTCTGCGCTCCCTCGCGGGCAGCGCGTTCGTGATCACCTGCGCCGGAACTGCGGGGGCACAGGACAAGGCACCGGAAAAGACACCGCCGATCGACGCGGCAAAGCCGTTCGCCGCCATGAGCGCATCCGTCCACTCCGTCCGCGACTCGCTCGTCGCCATCGCACGGGCTCAGATCGGCACCAAGTACGTGCGCGGCGGTCAGTCGCCCGAGGGCGGTTTCGACTGCAGCGGTCTGGTTCGATACGTCATGGCGGCGCTCAAGGTCAGCCTTCCGCGCACAGCGCGTATGCAGGCGACGTCAGGCCTCGCTGTCGTGCGCGACACCACGCGTCTGCGCCCTGGCGACCTGCTCACCTTCGGCAAGGGACGCCGAGGCAATGTGAGTCACATCGGCATCTACATCGGCGGCGGCAAGTATGTGCACGCCTCGAGCGTCGCGGGTCGCGTGATCGAGAGCGACATCGACCGCCCAGCGTCTCCGCTGATTCGCGCGTGGCGTGGCGTGCGGCGCGTGGTCGCCGGTAGCGCAGCAGACTCCACGCGCGCCGGCGACGGCTGAGTTCACCGCGTTGAGATGGGCACGCAGGGGACGAGAGGACTTCCTCTCGTCCCTTTGTCATTCCTACCTCGGTGATCGCGCCTTGAGCACACCAGTCGACTCCGCCCTCGCGCCCGTGAGCCGGAAGTCGAGGAGCCCAAGCGAGTCTACCAACGCCGCCGCGCGATGCGTCGTGTCCGATTGCATCACTCCCGGCGCGAGCTGCATCGTCGACGCAAGTGACGCCGCGCTCACTCGGCCACTTCGATCGATCGTGGCGCACAGCACAGCACCGCGATTGAGCGGCTCCTTCAATGTGAAGGGGCCATACGTGATCAGGTTGCCAAGCGAGTACGCGATCAACGCGCCGTGCTCGCGCCACTCGAGCGCGCGAAGGACGTGTGGACCATGCCCGACCACAAGCGCTGCTCCGCCGCGCACCGCTGCGTCGGCAAACGCCACCGGATTTCCGCGATCGATCCGCAGAAAGATTTCCTCGGTGTTGCGCGTCCGTTGCGCCTCGAAACCCTCGGCGCCGAGATGCATCGTCGCGATCACAACCGGAAAGCGCGCCGCCGCGCGCGCGACGTGGCGGAACACCGCCGCGGTATCGCGCGCGTCCGGCTGATCCGCTGAGGTATAGAAGCCGAGCACACCGATCGTGTCACCTGTTGCCGTTGGTACTGGCGTCGCGATCGTGTCGTGCCCTGTCACGAGCACCCCAGCGCGAGTGAGTAGCGCGACTGTCGTGTCGAGCCCCTCCGGCCCCGCATCGCGCGCGTGATTGTTCGCCACGTTGCCGACCACCTTCTGCCGCCTCGCGACATCACGAAACGCATACGCGGCGCTCGCCGGTGCGCGGAACGCGAAGCAGTTCGTCGACCGTTTTCCGCACTTCGACGGCGCTGCGCCGCTCCCAATTGCAGACTCGACGTTCAGGAGTACCACGTCCGCACCTTCGATCAGGGGACGCAATGGCGCGATGAGATCGTTCGGCTTGTCGCTTCGTTGATAGAAGGTGCGCATCTTTTCCGCCCCGGTGCGCGCCCACTCCCGGTCGAGATTCGTGCCGAGTGTGACATCTCCGCCGGCGCAGACGCGTACAGGTGCAGCGAGCTCGCTCGCCGGAAGTGTGTCGTTCCGAGCGCTTGGCAGCACACTGCGCGTTCTGCTCGCTACGGTATGGCGTGCTGGCGTGCGAGCGACGGATTTCGTGCTGTCGCGCGCGCGGGAGACATGCGAGGTGTCCGCGCGGACATCACCCGGCAGAGTTGGTCGTGGCGGCGGCGACGTTGCGGGCGCCCGGCTTGTCGAAGGAGTTGGTGTCGGTGCGGGCGCCGGTGCCGGCGGTGACGCACATGCAATGATCGCCAACAGGCCGGACGTGCGAAGCTTCCGTGATACGCTCGCTTTCATTGGCGCAGCTCTCATGCGCCGAAGCTTCTGTCATCGCGCGAGCCGCGTCAATCCACGCCTGCCTATGTGACACGCGCAGCACTCACGTATCTTGCAATCACGTTGTCATCCCGCTTGCCCTGAGCCCATAGCATCGCATGAGTCGGACAGAACATCGTCGCGAAGCAGTCGTCGGCAGCATGAGCGAGCTGAGCGCGTTCACGTCAAGACGCGAGTTCCTGCGACTCCTGGGAATAGGTGGAGCGCTGGTCCTCCTTCCGCCACTGTTCTCGGCGTGCGAGGACAGCAGCAACACCGGCGGACTCATGGGTCCGGGCACTGGAAGCAGCGTCACCATCGACTTTGCCAAGGGCGATGTCGCCGTGTTGCAGTTCGCGTACGTGCTCGAGCAGTTAGAGGCTGACTTCTATTCGAAAGTCGTCGCGAGCTTCGCCAACACGACGCTCACTGACACGGAGAAGCTCGTCCTCACGGATATCCGCAATCACGAGCTCGTCCACCGCGAGCTCTTGAAGGCGGCGCTCGGCCCCGACGCGACGTTCACCATCACTGGCGCGTACGCCACGGACTTCACGGATCGTGTGAGTGTGCTCGCAAGCGCGAAGGCATTCGAGGACCTCGGCGTTGCAGCATACAACGGCGCGGCGCAGTACTTCACGGACGTCAACAATTTGCTCCTCGCCGCCAAGATCGTTTCTGTCGAAGCGCGGCACTCGGCCGCCGTTCGCGACATGATCTCCGCACTCTCCGGCGATTTTGCGCCCACGAATTTCGACAACGCGTTCAGTCTCGATACGGTCGCCTTTGCGGCACAGAAGAACGTCATCGAGCGACTCGAGTTCCTGAATGCTCCCACGACATTCGTGCAGGGTCCTAACAACAACGGCACCGGCTGAGGAGCAACCATGAGTCAGCCTGATGCAGGCATCTTTGCCGCAGTGGACCCAGAAATCATCACCGCAATCGACAATCGCGCCGGTGAAATTGCGCAGGGCGCGTCAGTCAGCCCGAAGATCGCCGCACTGCTCGCGCTCGGCTCCGTTCCCGTCGCGCTGGGCGCGTTGGCGAGGGACGTGTACGGGCAAGCGCCCGCCGACGTCGTCGACGCGTTGCAGTTCGCTCTCCTGCTCGAGTATCTCGAGGCGGATTTCTATTCTCGCGGAATCGCCGCCACCGGCCTCATTCTGCCGACTGACGTTGCGGTCTTCACGACGATCAGCGCGCATGAAGCGGCGCATGTGAGCGCGCTGCAAACGCTCATTCAGGGTAAGGGCAGCACGCCGAACGCGAAGCCAACTTTCGACTTCACCGCGAAAGGCGCGCTGCCTGGGTTCGCGTTCGCGGTTGGCCAGTACACGACCTTCACGATGCTCGCGCAGGGCTTCGAGGATCTTGGCGTTCGTGCTTACAAAGGGCAGATCGGCCGTCTCATCAATGACAAAGCCGTGCTCACCGCAGCGCTCACCATTCACTCGGTAGAGGCGCGTCACGCCGCGGAGGTTCGTCGTCTTCGTGGCAAGAAGGCGTGGATCTCGACAAACAGCCGCGACGATCTGCCCGCGCTGCTGCAGGGCATTTATGACGGAGAGGAGAACGGCACGCAGGCGGGTGTGAGCGTCATACCATTCGCTGGCACCGATAGCACGAGCGCCACCGAAGCGTTCGACGAACCGCTCACGATGGCGCAGGTGCTGCCGATCCTGACGCCGTTTCTCTGATCATTCCCGCTAGCGGCCGGTCATCGTCACGACTTCGGTCCGTCCACGCCCGTTCGCGCGGTAGCACGCCTGCACGTTGCGAGCGGGTGCGTTCCCTGTGAGCTGTCCGCGCGTACCTGCTGCGAGCGCTGCGATGCCGGGAGGTGGCGGTATGCGACCCAGTGCGTCGCGCGCGTACGGATCAGCGGGCGCTGTGTTGCGCGTCGCGCATGCGCGAAGCACGCGCTCGTAACCATTGCCGAAGTTCGCGAGCATCGAGCCGTCCGAGAGCACCATGAACCCAGCGCTGTTCACGATGTTGCCGTCGGGCGTGTAGTAGAAGTTTGGCTGAACGATCTGCACGGGCGGCCGTGATTGTTCCGGTGGCGGCGGTGGCGGTGCGGCGTACCCGATGCGCGGCCGTGCGGGAGGCGGCGCAGGTGGTGGAGACGACGAACGACGCGTGTCCTGCGCATTGGCTTGCAGCGCGGCCGCGAAGCTCAAGGCAGCCATTGTCGTTCCCATGATTCGACGCATCGCGAACCTCCACTGTTCGTCCGACAGATGAATACACGGCCGAAGGCTGCATCTCGGCCGCTACCTTCGTACCTCGCCTGGGTTGGGCTGTTCCCAATGCCCTACTGTTTGACGATCTGACCGCGGATCTCGCCACCGGGCCAGGCGGCGGAGTGAAGGTTCACGTATGCATTCCCGTTGTCGAATAGGGCGCGCAGCGAGTCACCGGAGATCGTGATATTGCCCTGCGTTACAGACCGCGAGAGATCGATGGTGCCCGTGGCGACGATGCCTGATTGCGCAGCGATGTTGAACGCCGCGATCACGGGACCAACCACACCTGGGCCGCCAATGAGAACGTGACCCACCGTGAGCGGCGTGGTGAACCCTGACGCCGAGACGCTGTATTCGACGCTCGTGCCATTGCGAGTGAACGTCGCTGTTCCAGTCGCTCCTGTCTGCACGGCGGGCAGCTCACGCGCTCCAGTTAACACGGCGACGTACGTGGCATTTCCCGCGGCGACCGCGCTGTCGCTTCCGCATGCGCTGAGGATCGCGAACATCGCCGCGATCGTGGCAGCAAAAAACGGCGGCGCGCAAAAACGAGAGTTCTTGCGCGCCATCACAGTTCGTGTTTCGTGAAGGTTACTGCTTGATGATCTGACCGCGGATCTCTCCGCCAGGATATGTGCTGGTGTGCACGTTGGTGTACGCGCTGCCGTTGTTGAGCAGCACTCTGAGGGAGTCGCCGGTGATCGACGTGGTTCCATTCTGAATGGGCAAGGACAAATCGACTGTTCCTGACGCGACCACGCCGCTCGTGATCGCCGCCGTTACGTACGGCACAACCACGTTGCCGTTGACGCCCGCGGGCGCCGCATGAATGTGCGACGCAGATGCTGCGGCAGTGAGCCCAGTCACGGTTACGGAATACGTGAGGATGTTGCCCGTGAGCGTATACGTGGCAGTTCCGGTGGCCTGCGTGATGCGAGTGGGAGTGCCGATTTCGTTCGCACCGCTCAACGTCGAGATGTACTTCACGCTGGGCGCGGCGACTGTCGTGTCGCTGCTGCCGCATGCGGTGAAGGAGGCGGTGAACGCTACAGCGAGCGCTCCGACAATGATGCGACTTCTCATGAACTTTCCTCGACGAGTTGTGGGTGGGCGTGCCGAGAGTACCAATGGTGACACCTGACAGACCAACCACCCCCTTTGCAGGTCAACAAGTCACCAATGCATGACTTTGCAACAAAAACGAGAGGCGCGCGGGAATCGAGCCCCCGCGCGCCTCCGCTCAATCAGTGAACTGCCAGCGACTATCGCGGAACCTGAATCGCGTCGCCACCAACCGTGATCACAAAATCATCGCGACGGTTCTTCGCATATGCATCGTCCGTCGTGCCCTGATCCACCGGCCGCTCCTCACCGTAACTCACCACCTCGAAGCGCGCATTGTCGATGCCCTGCGACACGAGGTAGCGACGCGCCGCGTTCGCACGACGCAGACCGAGCGCCACATTGTACTCATTCGAGCCGCGCGCATCCGTATTGCCCTCGATGCGAATCTTCATCGTCGGATTTGCACGCAGCAACGCGAGCTTGCTGTCGAGCGCCTGCTTCGCATCATCACGAATCTCCGACTTGTCGTAGTCGAAATAGATCGGCGCGTTCAGCATCGAGCGCGCATCGGCGAGCGCCTTGGCTGCCGCATCACGCTCCGCCGCCGCGCGACGGTTCGCCGCATCGATCGAATCCTGACGTGCACGATTCGCCCGATCGATTGAATCCTGACGCGCACGCGCCGCATCAGCAGCACGCGTGTCGACAACCACAGCTTCCCTGATCGGCTCCGCTGGCGGCGCGACATACTTTCGCTCGGTGCCGAGCACCAGACTCAGACCAACACGCGCCTGGACATTCGTGAGGTACGCCGCTTCGTCATTGCGACCGATCGATACCGGCGCCTTGAACGTCTGGCTCTGCGGATTGAACGCGATCATGCTTCCAACGTCGAAGCGAACGGCGAGCGCATTCGTGAGCATCGCGCGAAGACCCAGCTGCGGTGAGACCAGAAAGTCCGAATGCGCATCAACACGATCGCCACCGGCACCAGCGCCAAGGATGATCGCGTTGCCCGGCATTCCACCCCACGGAATGTTGTAGTTCAGACGACCAATGTAGTAGTTGATCTGAGCCTTGTTCACGCGACTGGGCTCGGGATCGGCCTGCGAATACGAGGCCTCGGCCTCGAGCTCCCAGCGATGCGACAAGTAAATGCCGGCACGACCACCGGCACCACCGCCAAGACGCTTCGTGCGGAGCGCCTCGTCGAGACGATCGAGCTGCAGAAAACCTCCCAGCTCGACGGTACCCGCGTGCTGCGCGACGGCAACATGCGAAGGATGAATGAGCGCGAACCCCACAAGTGCGGGCACGATGAAACGGCGAATGTTCACTTTCTTTATCTCTCCACTTACGAGTTCAATTGCCCCGAGAATCCTCGGCGAGGAGATACGGGGGCGAAGGCCGGCGATGGACACCTGGTGCGGCGTTGCCTATACAAGCACCAATGGTGCCAACCTCAACATTCCTTGCTCTGGGAATACAATGGTGGCAAGCCGTATCGTCAAGTGTGGCGTACTCATGCGCCCAAGCTTCCGCTTTCATAATCTACGTAAAAAGCGCGCGACCAAGGCATTGGCCGCGCGCTTCTCTCCAGCCTGGCTCCTACTTCAGCGGGCGTGCGCTTCCTCCGTCGACGACGTACCGCCAACTGCCATCGCGCTGACGCTTCCACACAGTCAGATACTTGGAGTAGCGGACGATCGGCGCACCATCCTCGCGCTCCCCGTTGAATACAGCATTGCCGACGGTGAATCCGAGATCGCCGTTCTTCGAGATCTCTCCTTCGACTGGATGCCAAACGAGAGAGCTTTTTCGGTCCGGAGGTCCGAATGAATCCGTGATGGCGCCCGGGCCCGTGATGAACTCACCCGGCCCCGAAAAAATCTGTGCGCTCTCGGCGGCATATCGTCCAAAGGCCGCGCCAGTGCCAAACTTCGTTGCGTCTCGTGAGAAGGCCACGTCGGCCTCACGCATGTCGTCGAGCGCACCACGCCGCCGAGACATCGGAACGTCAGCGAGTACAGAGTCCGTCGCCACCTCGGGTAGCGTGATCTGCGACGGAGGCGAGCCGTACGTCTCCGCGTACGCCGCGATACGCCAGCCCTCCGCCTCCTTTCGCCAGAACGCGATGTACCGGTCGACGCGCAGCGCCGGCGCGCCACTCTGCGCAACGCCGTAGATCGTGTAGCCGTAGGTGAAGCCGCTCGAGCGATCGACGCTGGTTTCGGCGCGCACGGGCTGCCAGCGTACTGCGGCACCCGTCCCCAATGATTCCGCCGAGATCACCGCGCGCGCCGCGAACTTCCCGCGGAGAATCGGCAGGCCCCCGCGCAGATAGAGAACGTCGCGGGCGAAATTGCTCGTGATCCCCTCCGCGAATCCGAGGCGCACCACGGAGTCCGCGCGAGCCAGATCGGCGCGCAGCAGCTCGTCGTGCGCCGCCTCCGCATCGGATGACGGCGCCAGCAACGCGGCACCGGCAAATGACGGCCCCGGCTGGCTGGTATGACAGGCCACCGCGGCGAGCGCGCTGGCCAATAGAGCCGATCGAGTTCGCAGGAGCATGCTTCGTCGCACGGGTGTGGACCTCGTTGAGCCCGGAGTCTCCTCCCTTGACTCTAACCCGAGGCAGGGGGGTTCCGCCACCACTGGCGGGCGCGACCTCAGCCAACCCCCACGGGAACGACCGCGCGCCGGCTAGTGTACGTTGCATGCGTGCGACCAACGCCACATCATCCCTATCATCGTGGCGACAGCACGACATCGGTCGTCCTTTGATCGATGCTACACCGATGCTACCATGTTTCTCCCAGCGGTCCAGCTTACCGGCCGCGATTTTCCCGCCGTTGTGACGACTCCACGAAAACGCTCCACCCGACGCAGGGGACGCGGCACCGCCGCCACCCAACTGACGTCCACATCCACCAGCCGCACCGCCTACGCCGAAACCAAGCGCTGGCTCATCCAGCAGCATGGCGCGATCTGCGCGTACTGCGGCCGTCGCGTCCCCGCGACAACCATTACCCTAGACCATGTCGCGCCGCGCCGCGGACAGAGCGCCTACGACCGGCGCGATAACCTCGTACTTGCCTGTGGCGACTGCAACGGCGCCAAAGCAGACATGCCGATTCTCGCCTTCCTGCTTCGGAAGCGCGAGCGAGCCTCGATGCTTCGACGCTACGGCGCGCACCTGAGCCCAATGCTCATCGACCTCGTACGCGCGCTTGCCCCCGAAGACGACGCCGCCCCGCCCCCGCGTGTGAAGGAATCGTTCGACGATCTCGTGACAGACGATGAGTCGCCGTATCACGACTCGCCCTACCGCGAATGACCAGTCACGCTGCCATGCGCTGCTCGCTCGCGGGGGTTGCTACGCGCTCGACGGCATCGTGCAGGGTCTTCACCTGCCGAGTAAGCCTTTCCAGTCTCGCGCGGACCAGCGGCGATGCCGTGGCTCCCGCGACATGAGCGTCCAGGTTCGGCAGTGACATCGGAGCCCGCCCATTCTCCAGCGACGCCGCGAGATCTTCGACTGCAGGCATCACCGCTTGCCGAAACGCTTCGAGCGTCGCGCGCGTCGTGCCATCCGCCGCATGTCGTGCAATCGCCAGTGCGGCAACTGATGCCGTGAATCTTCTCGTATACGCGAGAAAGGTCAGCGCAGGAGCAAGCACTGCCTCATCACCATGAGCCTCCGTTAGCGCACGCTGCAACGACTCCTCGGCATTCACGGTCGCCAGGCCAACCGCGCGACGAGCCGCGCGCATCTGCTCACCAGCCTCGTGACTCGTGTCGTCGAAACGCCCGATCACCGTATCGAGATAGTTGGCGTTCGCGCGCATGGCGGCCGCACCATACGCAGGGAAACGCGCGCGCTCGGGACTCGGCCACAATAACCGTGCACCCGCCAGCGCCAGCGCGCCGCCGAGCAGCGTATTGAGCACGCGAGTCTCGGCGAGATTCCAATCGCCGGCACTCGCTTCGGCCAGCAGGACGAATGTCGGTGTGAGAAAAACCGAGAACGCCGCGTAGTTCACCGGGAGCAACGCAACACAGCACGCGACGAACACGGTTGCGATGACGAGAATTGCGCGCGGATCATGGAAGTACGCGCCGAGTGCCGCCGCGAGCAGCGCGCCGAGCACAGTGCCCAGAACACGTTGCACGGCTCTCGTGAGCGTCACTCCGGTGTACGGCTGCAGAATGACGATCGCCGTGATCGTGACCCAGTAGCCACGTTTCAGCTCGAGGAGATCGGCCAGCGCCACAGCAATCGTGGTCACCACAGCAACGCGAAGCGAGAAGCGAACGATGAGCGAGCTGGGAGAGAGCATCGCGCGGAACGATTCCCAGAGCGGATGATCTTCACGCACTTCTTCCGACGCAGCGGTGCGCACGGGCCGAACCGCTGCGACCGTATCCGCCACCGGCTGGCCTCCGTTCAATGCCTCCAATGTCACCGACGCGGCGCTGCCGTAATGTGCAGCGCGATCGAGAATCACTGCCGCATGCTCGTACTGCGGGTCAACGCTGTCTTCAGGCAGCGTGCGCATGATCGCGCGAATCGGCTCACCACTCCAGTCGATGGAGACGCGATGATCGTCCTTCTCGAGTAACACACTCGCGGCAATCTCCCGCATCGTCGCGGCGAGTTTCTGCAGCAGTTCGATGCACGTATCGTGGAGTTGTTCACTTCTCTGATTGCCTCGGAGCGCCGCGAGTAGCTCACCCAGCGCAACGGTGTGCGCGAAGATCTGATCCGCCGACTCGGCGAGCACGAGCAGCCGTTCTCCGCGATCAACCGTCCCTGGTCGACCGCGACGCAACTGCACGAGCACAGCGCTCGCGTCCTCGAGCGCCAGGCGCACGTTCGTGATCGCCGGCCGCGCGAGCTGAACGGGCCACTCCGAGGTCTGGCGCAGATGCGCCGCGCTGGCGATGTGATCGACGTAGGTGGCGAGCGCGGTATAGCAGTTCGATATCGCGAGGCGTGCGGGCCAGTATGGGCGAAGCGGCCAGAGAACGAGCGCGATGACCATCGCCCACAGACCGCCGGCAACCACGTAGCCCGCGCGCACGAGCGCATCCGCTACTTGCTCGCTGGGTATTGCGAGCGAGACGACATACACGGTGAGTGACGCACTGCCGACGCTGATGCCGGGATTGCCCCACACGCGCATCAGGCAGCACACCAACGCAACGATGAAGGTGACGACGAGCATCGGCACAAAGTGCCGCTGCGCGAGCGCGCCGAGTGCTACGGCGATCGCGCCGACACCGAGCAGCGACGCCATCATCTGCGCGCGCGACCTGTACGAGCCGCCCTTGTCGGACAGTGCGCCATTGAAGCCGCCGAGACTCATCCACGTCGCAGCGCCCGCGTGGCCGAGGAATTGGCCGACGGCGAGCGGTACGACAGTCGCAAGCGATGCACGCAGCCCCGCGGCGTACGCGGGGCGCGAGGCCGACACAGTTGTCGCTGTGCGAAAGGTGTGAAGAGCGCGCCGAAACGGAGGCATTGCTCAAAACTATGCTGCGAGACAGCGTGCGTCCGACGGCGTGTCTTCTCAGTCGATCGGTTTCAGCTTCGAGACAATCTCGTTGCGACGCGCTTCGAGGAAGGGCGGCAACACGACCTTCTCGCCAAGCGTCTCCTCACTTTCATCCACGCCAAAGCCAGGTCCGTCCGAGGCGATTTCGAAGAGGATGCCGTTCGGCTCGCGAAAATAGAGACTTCTGAACCAGAACCGGTCCACCTTGCCGCTATTCGGAATCCCGAGTGAGCGAAGCCGCTCAGCCCACGCGTCATAGTCCGCGTCGGGAGTACGGAAGGCGACGTGGTGCACACCTCCTGCGCCCTGTCTCGCCGGCGGCAGGGTCGGCTGAACACCGATGTGCAGCTCCGCCGCCGGTCCACCGTCACCCATTTGGTACACGCGCACGAACGTCTTTGCATCGTCGGGATGCGGATATTCGCGAACCGGCCGCATGTTCATGACCCTCTGAAGAATCGCGTCGGTTCCCTCGATGTCGGGAACACTGAGTACGATTGGCCCGAGTCCGCGCACCTGATGCGCCGCAGGGACGGGACTCTTCACCCATGGATGCGCGTCTCCTGCACCGCCGTCGTCTACGAGCGACAGGCGCTGCCCCTCCGGATCCTCGAAGTCGAGCGTGAGCCGGCCGTCGCGCTCGACGACTTCACCGGCGCTCACGCCCTGCTCCTTCAGGCGTGCCTTCCACCAATCGAGAGACTCGACTCCCGCCACGCGAAGATTCGTCCGCGCGATGGAGTTCGTACCGCGTCGCTCGGCGGGCACCGGCCAGTCGAAGAAGGTGAGATCGGTGCCCGGACTTCCCTTCGCATCGGCGTAGAAGAGGTGATACGCGCTCACGTCGTCCTGGTTGACGCTCCGCTTCACGAGACGCATGCCGAGTGGTCCCGTGTAGAAGTGATGGTTGTCGCGGATCTTGCCCGAGACGGCCGTGAGATGGTGAATGCCCAGCAGGTCCATTGAAATCACCCAGCGTGAATGATCTGCGCTTCGATCTGGATCTTTATCTCGTTGCTGACGAGAACACCACCCGCTTCGAGCGCCTGGTTCCACACGAGACCAAAGTCGCGGCGATCGATTTGGCCCGTGGCGCTGAAGCCCATGCGGTCGCCGCCCCACGGATCCTTGCCCGCGCCTTCGTACGTGACGTCGAGCGTCACAGGCCGCGTAATGCCGCGAATGGTGAGGTCGCCGGTCATGGTGAAGCTGTCGTGCGTCCCTTCCATCTTCGTGCTCTTGAACGTCATCACCGGGAATTTCTCGGCGTCGAGAAAGTCGGCGGAACGGAGGTGTTGGTCGCGCTGCTCGGTCCGCGTGTCGATGCTGGCGGCCTTCATCGTCACTTCGACACTCGCGCTGTCGGGCGTTGCGCCGGGCACGTTGACGATGCCTTCGATCTCGGCAAAGCGACCCCTGACGGTAGTGAACATCATGTGCTTCGCCGAGAATTCGACTGTGGAGTGGGAGGGGTCGATTTTCCAGCTGGTGACGACGGGTGCGGTTGCGGTTGTCATGGTAGGGCCCGGTGAAAGTTTACGTACAATTATCTAAGTACTGAGATATATTCTCCGTCGGATCGAATGGTTCCCGACGATTGGTTCAGGATTTCGAGGTTGGCACCAGAGCTTCGGCGGCCAGTCCGAGCTGTCTCAGCAGCGGCGTGATCTGGCGCTGCTCGCTGATGTTCAGCCCGGCCAACGCCTGCTCGATCAGTTTTGCATGAGCCGGGAAAATCCGCTTGATCAGCGCGGTCCCCGACGGCGTCAACACTGCATATCTCGCGCGCCGGTCGTTCTCGCACTCCTCCCGCTTCACCAGCCCTTTCTCCACGAGGCGATCAACGAGGTACGTGATGCCACCGCTGGTGACGAGCACTTTTCGCTGAATCTCTCCGAGCAGCAGTGGGCCCTTGTGGTACAAGACCTCGAGAATACCGAACTCCATGCCGGTGAGCCCGCTCTTCGCGACGTCCCGCTCGAGAAGCTTCGACACGGCATTGAATGATCGAGCGAGGACGATCCACAACATCAGCGAATCTGATTGCGCGACGTTGGCCGGAGAGTCGCCGGCTTCCACCGGCTTCTTCCGTGGCAAGGCTGCCTTCGGGGTGGCTACGCGTCGATTCATCTTAGTACTAAGATGATTGGGCTACCGTGGATTATCAAGCGTCGATCACCAGAACGGCGTCGTCACCCAGCGCTTTGTGATCACCGATCGATTGGTGCAGGGACTGATTGGATATGACAGGCAGCGGATGTCGTAGGGTCGCTGGCTGATCGAGCCGGCCAGAGTGATCGTTTGAACCGCGAGGAGAAGCGTCGGTACGGACCAGTGCGTTGCCCAACGCGGTCGCGTCAACCGTCGCATCAGAGTCCATCCCGTTAACAACAACGCCGCTTCAATGACAAGCTCGAGCTGCTCGAAGCTCCCGAGGTCGATGCCCGCAGGACCATTGGCCCAGAGCTGCTTGTTGCCCGACACCATGTCGAGCGCGATGTGTGCGACTACCAACCCGAACACGACGACGCCTGCGGTGCGATCGCGGAGAATCCTCCACGCGAGAATGCCCGCGCCGACCGCGAGGATCGCGCTCCAGGGGAATCCGTGCGAGTAGGGATTGCTTCGCTGCCACGGCATGCCGGTGAGCGCGAGACACGCGCGAAGCAGGTCGGGCGCAAAAGTAGCCGCGAGCAGTGCGCCGAGTGGAAGGCGTGGCCACCGCCATTTCGCGGCGAATGCGACGCCCACGTGTCCGATGATCATGCCACAAAGTAGCTCGGCGACAGCAGCGCTACCCGGGCTCGTCGTCTGCTAGATGCGGTGCTTCGTGTGCACGGGACGCCTGCAGATGGGACAAGGACCCATCCGAGGCTGCGAGCCGAACTGCACGCGCACTGGTCCCTTCACGACCGTCGTGTGCTGCACGGTGTCGTCCACCGTGATGGTCACGGTGGCAATCGAGGCGTTCAGCTGTCCGGCGAATCGCGCCGGCATCGACGGCCCGACAGCAATCGGATAGGCGCGCAGCATGTAGCTGCCTGCAACGTCAAAACGACCGTTGGCATCGAGCGCGATGCGGCCGGATACGTCGCCGAATGTGCAACCGACGTGCACATGCATCGCGGTGTCGCCGACGATCATACCCGCGTCATCGGCGCCCCACGTGCCGAGCGGCAATAGGCCATCGAGCGGCAGCGGTGCGCTGCTCGACGTCGAGCACGCCAGCAGCGCGATCGTCGCCGCGGCGATGACGGGTCGCACGATGTCGTTCAACTGGTGCGGCTTGGGCATGTCGGCCACCTCGTCACGCTCAACTCGCCGAGACTGGCGCGCGTCACTCCCGCGCGATCGTTCGCGCAATCATCATTGACGGGAATTGGACGGAACGGCGGGCGGCTGCTGCTATTCCGCGGCGTGAATTCCTGTATTAGTCTCCTGTTCGCGGCGGCCGAATACTGAGGTATTACGGCTCTCGGCAGTTTCGGCGCGCGGGCCATTCGACGGAATGCAACCGCTTATGCGAGTAGTGCTGATACCATCGGGAAAGGGCATCTCATTGTGGGACCAGCTACTCGGTCACCGCGCGCGATGACAGTCACGACGCGACGGGTCGAGCTGCGCGAGTTTCTGCACACGCGGCGTCGTGCGCTTTCGCCGGAGGAGCTTGGGCTGCCGCGCGGAAGGCGTCGGCGCATCACAGGGCTCCGTCGCGAAGAGCTCGCGGCAGTCGCGGACGTTGGCGTGACGTGGTACACCTGGCTCGAGCAGGGCCGCAACATACGGGTGTCGGCGGAAACGTTGATGCGCATCGCGCGCGCGCTCCGCCTCTCGCCGACCGACACCACGTACCTCTTCACGCTCTGCGAATTGTCACCGCCACAAGCGGCAACTGGCGACACGCAGATTCCGCAGCCGATCCTCGATGTGCTCTCGAGCTTCCAGGGCCCCGCGATTGTGATGGCGCCTACGCTCGACGTCCTGGCATCGAACGCGTTCGCCGATGCACTCTACGATTTCGATGCGTTCCCCGGGCGCTTCGCGCGCAACATCCTCGCGCGCGCATTGCTCGACCCGGTGCGGCGACGATTGTACATCAACTTCCGTGAGAGTCTCCCGAACATGATTGGGTTCTTTCGGATGGCGTATGCGCGTCACGTCGGCGAGCCTCGATTCGAGGACGTGCGCACCACGCTGATGGAGCAGAGCCCGGAGTTCGCCGAATGGTGGCACGAGCAGCAGACCGCGCTGCCAAAACCTGTACTGCTGCACCTTCAGTCAGACAAGTTTGGCCGACTCGACCTCAGCTCAACGCGGTTCACGATTCCCGGTATGCCGGACCACCTGCTCGTGCTGCTTCCTCCCGCGAACGATCGTACGCGACAGATCGTGGCGCGCTGGTTCAGCCAACAGGAGCGTTGCGGATGTGAGCGTGAGCGCGCGACGGATGCGTCGTCGAGTCGAATGTCGGCCATCACCTGACCGCTACAGATTTTCCTGGATGAATCGTGGGCTCAGGTGCACGTCGATCTGAACCAGGGGTTCCGTGCCAACGTTCTTGAAGCCATGGATCTCGCCGGCTTTGATGACGAGAACTTCCCCCGCTCCAGCCTCGAACTCCTGCTCCTCGACCACCCACCGACCGCGTCCGCTCAGGATGAACTGCACCTCGTCGTATGGGTGGCGATGCGGTCCGGGACCGGCTCCAGGCTTGGCATTGAGCATGAACACGGAAATTCCGACGTCACCACGGTCGGCACCAACGAACTGGTGGGAGCTGCCGACGAAGGGCAGGTCTTCCTGGCGATAGCGAAACATGTTGTCAGCGCTCGAAGTCGTAGTGTAGTGTCAGCGTGTGCGTCGCCGGCGGAATGAACTCGATTCGGATCGTCCCCGTTAGACCCGCGAGCTCGTCGGTGCCGCTGCCGGGAACCACATATCCGAACGGTGTCAGCGTTCCGCGGTCGATCGTGCCACCGTGCTGAAAGACGAAGTCACCCGTTCGATCGCCAACGCGGCCGCTGAAGCGGTCGGTGGCTACGTATCCGAGCCGCTCCGGCGTACCTCGCGCGATCAGGACAGCGGCGGCACTCTCGCCGACGATGCCGCCCTCGAATCGACGATGCACGTGGCCCTGCGAGATCGTCGCTCCGGCGGAAGCATCACCCGAAGGCTGTTCGTCCGCTGAGAGGTTGACGTACGTCGCGTGCGCTTCATGTGCCATGACGGATTCCTCCAATTGAAATGTTGAACCACGCGTCCGCGCTCCATGCGAGGACTGCCTCACGCAATCGCGCGATGCGCTCCACCGTCGACTGTAAGCGACGTCCCTGTCGAGAAACCAGCGAGCTCGGACGCGTAGAACAACACGGCGCTCGCGACGTCCGTCGGCCGCACCAACCGGCGCAGCGGCGTCGCTCCCACGAGGTAGTCGCGCACTTGTTGGCTCGTTGCTCCCTGCGCCGCGGCAAGCTCACCGATCATCTGGTCGCCGAGGTCCGTCTCCGCCGCGTTGGGATTTACGGCATTCACGAGGACGCCGTGTGGTGCGAGCTCAT
>JBDUCR010000057.1:0-7730 GCA_040003345.1 bacterium | reverse complement strand
GAGCCGATCAACCCGGAAGCATGGATGTGGTATCGCGAGCACATCGGCGGCAATCGCTGTCCTGTGGTCGACACATGGTGGCAGACCGAGACGGGATCGATTGCGATCTCGCCACTCCCGGGAATCACCGCGACGACTCCTGGAAGTGCGACGCAGCCGCTGCCTGGCTACACCGTGTCGCTGCTCGATCAGAACGCGAACGAGATCAAGGTCGGCGGCGGGTTACTGGCGATCATGAAGCCGTGGCCGTCGATGCTGCGCACCATCTGGGGCGACGACGCGCGCTACGTGGAGACGTACTTCTCGAAGTGGCCAGGACGACCGGACATCTACTTTCCCGGCGACGGCGCCAAGCGGGACGAAGACGGCAACTTCTGGATCCTTGGTCGCGTAGACGACGTGCTCAACGTCGCTGGACATCGCATCGGGACGATGGAGGTGGAGAGCGCACTCGTCGAACATCCTGCGGTTGCGGAAGCGGCCGTGGTTGGCAAGACGCACGACCTCAAGGGCCAGGCAATCGCGGCGTTCGTCACGTTGCGCGAGGGATTTCATCAGTCTCCATCGCTGCGCGATGAGCTACGTGATTTCGTGGCTCAGAAGATCGGGGCGATCGCGCGGCCGGATGACATCCTGTTCAGTGCGGATCTTCCAAAGACGCGATCGGGGAAGATCATGCGGCGACTCCTGCGCGACATCGCCGAGGGCCGCGCGCTCGGCGACACGACGACGTTGGCGGATCCGAATGTCGTGAACTCGTTGAAGGAGATGTACGAAGCGCAGGAAAGCTGATCGGACGTGGCCATTCGGTATGGGACGGTGCTGGACGTCGCTCGAGTTTTCGGGAAGGTGAGCCGATTCTGCGCCATTTTCGGCTTTAGCTCGTGGGGAGCCCCGCGACACTGCCGAATACGCGGACAGTTTCTCCGCGACGGGTGCTCCCGAAGCGCCGGCCCACTCAACCCAATACTGGCGAATGGCAATCACACTCGACTCACGCCTCGGTACACGCTACCGCCGGTCTGCGGCTTCGTGCACCCTGTTGCTCCTCCTCGGAACGCTGGCCGCGTGCGAGCGAGACATTGCGTCTGAGTCAATCACGAGACCCGTCGCCGAACGGCCACGGTTCGACCTCGCTGCGGATCACGCTGCGGCCGACTCGCTCCGAGCGCTAGCGGCCACTCACGGTGTCGTCGCGCTGCCACCCGCAGTACACGTTCGCCCGGAACTGGTCCGGCTCGGGCAAGCGCTCGCGTTCGATCCGATCCTCAGTGGCAATCGCAACATGGCATGCATGACATGCCATCTCCCTGGCGTCGCGACGGGCGACGGCAAGAATCTCTCGATCGGCGAAGGCGGAATCGGGTTTGGCCCGAACCGCACACTCGGGCGAGGCGTATTCATTCCGCGGAACGCGCCGCCCCTTTTCAATCTCGGCGGAGTCACTCAGCTCTTCTGGGACGGTCGCGTCTCCGTCGACGCAGCGGGCGCCTTCCATACGCCGGCGAACAACCATGTCACGCCGGCGATGACGCAGGTATTCGAGTTCGGAGCTGCGTCCGCGATAGGCCTCTTCCCCGTCACGTCCCGCACCGAAATGCGCGGGCAATTCAGTGGCGGCACCACGACCGGGTTCACACGCAACGAGCTCGCGCAGATTCCGGATACTAATTTCACCGGCATCTGGAACGCGTTGATGACGAGAATCGGTGCGATTCCGGAATATCGTCAACTGTTCGAGGCGGCCTACCCCGGCACGCAATTCTCGTCGATGACATTCGCGCACGCGTCGAACGCGATGGCTGGATTCTTCGTCGATCAGCTCACCTTCTCCGACACGCCGTGGGATCACTTCCTCGCCGGCAACGACGCGGCGCTCAGCCCGCAGCAGTTCAGCGGCGCCAACCTGTTCATGGGGACAACCGGCAAATGCGCCGGCTGCCACAACGGAGCGCTCCTCTCCGACGCCAAGACGCGGAACGTGGCAGTCGCCCAGTTCGGCCCCGGTGAGGGAAACGGGCCAGGCGGCAAGGATGACTTCGGACGCATCAACGTCACTGGCGTCGCCACGGACAAGTATGCGTTCAAGACACCTGCGCTCAGGAACGTCGAGCTCACTGGCCCATACGGCCACGCTGGGCAGTTCGCCACGCTGCACGACTTCGTCGATCACTACAGCCAGTCAGACATCAAGCTGGCCAACTACAATGTGAATCAGATCGACCCGCTCCTGCGCGGAACCTTGTTGCCTACGACCGCTGATATTCTGGCGACGCGCTCCGGCGCGCTGAACACCCTCGTTCTCACGCCACAGCAGGTCGACGATATCACGGCGTACATGCTCGCGCTCACCGATCCGCGCGCGCGAAACCTCAAGGGCCTCACGCCGGTTCACGTGCCGAGTGGCCTCACTCCTCCGGGCGCTCCGGTACTGGGCGTGCCACCGCTTAAGCCCCTCGCTTCCCGGGGCGGCACGCGGTAGGTCACTGCTCGGAGGTTGTCATGAACACCAGGGCCACGTGTCACTCGACGCGTGGCCCGCTTCGTTCTCACCTACCGGGTCAGCTGCTCCGCGACGCTTTGACTCACGCAGTAGCGAGGCGTTTTGCGTGCAAGTCCGCGACGCCTCGTTCCCGCGCCGACTCGTCGAACGCATTCTCGCTGCGAGCGATCACGAGTGTCGCCGCACCATTGCCGATGAGGTTCGTGATCGCACGCGCTTCGCTCATGAAGCGATCGACACCGAGCAGAATTGCCACGCCTTCAATCGGCACCACCCGCATCGCGCCGAGTGTGCTCGCCAACACGATGAATCCCGAGCCTGTCACACCCGCCGCGCCCTTCGAAGTCAGCATCAACACGCCGAGCACGCTGAGCTGTTGCGTGATCGAGAGCTCGACCTTGAAGGCTTGCGCGATGAAAATCGCGGCCATCGAAAGGTAGATCGACGTGCCGTCGAGGTTGAACGAATAGCCCGCCGGAATCACGAGCCCCACGATTGACCGCGCGCAGCCGTAGCGCTCCATCTTCTCGAGCATGAACGGCAGCGCCGCCTCACTCGATGAGGTACCGAGCACGATCAGAATCTCCTCGCGAATGAACTTGAGGTAGTCCCACAGCGAAAATCCGAATCGCCGGAGAATCAGGTTCAGCACCACGAAGATGAAGATCGCCATCGTGAGATACACGTCGAGCATCAGACGTCCGAGGGGCAGCAGGCTCTTCACCCCAAACGTGCCGACCGTGTAGGCCATCGCGCCGAATGCACCGATCGGCGCCACCTTCATCACGATCGCGACGATGCGGAAGAACACCAGAGAGAGCCGATCGAGCAGTTCGGTGACTGGACGTCCCATCTCGCCCGTGAACGCGAGTGCAACGCCAAACAACACCGCGAAAAACACGACCTGGAGCACATCGCCGTTCGCGAACGCGCCAACCACGCTCGACGGCACGATGTGCGTCACGAACTCAACGAAAGTCAGCGCCTTGCCGGCCTCGGCATACCTGGACACGTCGCCCTTTGCGAGCGCACTCACGTCGAGACCGGCGCCTGGCTTCGTGAGGTTGACGACGAGCAGACCGATCGCGAGCGCGAACGTCGTGACGATCTCGAAGTAGAGCAGTGCCTTTCCTCCCACGCGCCCGACCTTCTTGAGATCGCTCATGTTGGCGATCCCAAGCACGATCGTGAGAAAGATCACGGGCGTGATGATCATCTTCACGAGATTCACGAAGGTGTCGCCAACCGGCTTCATCGCTTTGCCGGTGTCCGGGAAGAACAACCCGAGCAGGACGCCGAGCGAGATTGCGACGAGGACCTGGAATGTCAGATTGTGTAGTAGTCTCCGCATTGGGCAAAGCTCGTCCTGTGTCCGCTATTCCGCTATTCCGCTATTCCGCCCGCATCGGCGCTACGCGCCTCGCTTTTCCGCTATTCCGCCCGCATCGGCGCAACGCGCCTCGCTCTTCCGCCATTCGCCAACTGCGGAATAGCGAAGCGGCCGCGCGGAAAGCGCGCGCCAGCGCCAACACGAGCTGGTATATTCCCTGCGCTAGCGGGTCCCTGCCCCAAACCGGTATCCGATCATGTGGAGCTTCCTCAAGCGCCTGTTCCCCGAGAACATCTTCTCGCGCAAGATCGATCCGGGCGCGGAGCGCCGGCTTCGTCTCGCCGAGGCCCGTGCGGAGGAGTCGATCATCCGTACACACGTGGATAACGCGCTGATGTTCGTCGACACGCTCGCTGAAGACCTCACCTTCGATCGGGCGATCGACTCGTACGTTCGGCAGATGTCGATTCCCGAGCCGCTCGCCAGCACCGTGGCGACGCGCACACTCGTCGTGCTTGGACAGGACCTCGTGCCGTATCGCCGCCGGTCGCGCGACGACAACCCGTCAGCGCCGGATGATTCGCGTCCTCCGCTTCGTATCGGCGAGGCCGCTGAGGCCAAGCGCGGGATCAAGCGGGCGTGAACGTCTACTGGTCGTCGGGCTCTACGGCACGAAGACTGACTTCCGACGTATTACGCAGATTCTTGCCGTAGCCGGATCCTCGAAGTTCCTCCGCGAGGTGGTCGGCCCAGGCGTCCACGTCGCGGAGGTCGAGCCAACAGATGACGAAGAGCGCCATCGCCAGAATTGCGGAGATCACGCACCACTGGCAGATGGCGTTGATCACGAAAAGCTCGAGCCATGTGAGCCAGAGCGAGAACACAACGCCGACTCCCGTCATCCCGACGAGCACCTGCGAGATGCTGCGTCGCTCGGCGAACGTAGGTGAGAGCCCGACGAGCGCGATGGCCAGCACGGCGACGTAGTAGCCTACTCCCCACGCCGCCACCGGCAGGCCAAGGAACGTCGCCCACTTCGATGTCTGCACTTTTTCGCACGAGCCGACGGCGCAGGCGAGTGTTCCGATGTACCCGAGCTTGTAGAGCATCAGATAGAGCGCGATGAACATTCCGGCGAGCGCGACAAGCGCCGCCAGCATTCGCTTGTTCACGAGCTCTTCTTCGTCTTGGTGGTATCAGTCGCTGGCGTGGCGCCCTTGGGAACCTTCGCAAGCTCGGCGTCGACGAGCTTCTTGAATGCGTCGAAAGGAATACCACCAGGGATCTTCTGGTCGCCGATGATGAACGTTGGTGTCTGGTTGACCTGCCGGCGCTCGCCCTCGTGGAGATTCGCCTGGACTTGCGCCTTGAACTTCTCGCTGTCCATGCAGGCGTTGTACTTCGTCATGTCGAGGTTGAGAGTCTTGGCGAGATCAGCAAGCGGTCCGCGAGGACGGCTCGTTGTTTCAGTATTCCATTTGTCCTGATTCTGGAAGATGAGATCGTGCATCTGCCAGAACTTGTCCTGCTCGTTGGCGCATGAGGCGGCGAGCGACGCATCCCATGTGTTCTTGTGGATGTCGAGCGGAAAGTCCATGAAGCGAATCCGCACCAATCCGGTGTTCACGAAACGGATGCGAACATCGGGCTCGGTCAGGTTCGAGAACTGGCCACATCCCGGGCACTCGAAGTCGGCGAATTCGATGATCTCGATTGGAGCTGACGGGCTGCCCATGAGGTAGCCTTCTGCCTTGAGGGCCGGGAGCGACGGATCGACTCTCGATGCTGTCACTTTGGGCCGGGTGGCGACCCAGCTGAGTGCGCCGACACCGATCACAACGACGAGGCCGATGGCCATCCAGAATCCCTTTCCCGGTCCGCTGCGTTTTGCGGCGTTCACCACGCTCGGACGCTGTCCCCTCCGGCCCGTACTCCCCTCCGACTTCTTCGCCATTTTCTCCTCGATTCTGATTCGGTGCGCGAGGGCGAAAGCTAGAGAGGGGATGGCATGATGCAAGCAATGTCTCGGCGCGACGTCTGCATTGCTGTTACAGGATGAGGGGACGACGTGACGAACAGTTGAGGAAATCGGCGCATCCTTTCCGCATCTGCAGCGGGTCCTATCTTTCCATGATGCCGTAGCGCTGTCGCTCCCGCAGTTCTGTCGGTCCTGTCGGTCCTGTCGTCCTGTCGTTCCCCTCGTCCTCTCTTCCTCTCTTCCTCTCTTCCTCTCTTCCCGAGGTCCCGATCGACGCTGATCTGTTGCGGATTCCCGTTGGGCCGGGCTCGATGCATGTCGAGCGCTACGGTCATGGCGGCGCTCCCGTCGTCCTGCTGCATGGCTTCGGCACATCGAGCTTCGTGTGGCGGAACATCGCTCCGGAGATCGCCTTGGCGAATCGCACGGCGTTCGCCATCGATCTGTTCGGCTACGGCGAATCCGACCGACCGTTCGACGCCGACTTCGGCATCGCCTCGCAGGCGGAGCTCGTCGATCGCGCGCTCACCGCGCTCCGACTCCCCAAGGCGACCATCGTTGGGCTCGACCTGGGCGGCGCGGTGGCGCTTCGGCTGGCGGCGAGCCGCCCGGAGCGGGTCGAGCGGCTCTTTCTCGTCAATCCAATCGCGCTCGATGAGATTCCGGCTGAAGACATCACCACGTTGCAGCGCAACACGGCCCGCTTCGCGTTTCGGGTGAGCCGAGGAATCCTTGGCGTCGCGCCGATTCTGGGCGAGCTGCTGCGGCGGAGTGTGGCGGACGAATCGCACATGCCGGACAAGCTCGTGGCGCGCTACCTGGCGCCGTACGTCGGCGAGGAGGGACTCAATCACCTGTTGCTGCTCGCCCGCTCCATCGACGACGAGGACATGGAGGATGCGGAACTCGGCACCCTGCCCCAACCGACGCAGATCGTCTGGGGCGACCAGGATCCGTGGGTGACCCCTAAATTCGCGGACCGGCTGGCCGACACTATCCCGGGGAGCAGACTGGTACACCTTCCCGGAGTCGGCCGTCTGGTGCCGGAGGAGGCCTCGGATACGCTCGTTGCGCTCCTGCTCGAGTTCATCGGGGCGGCTGCGCTACAGAGCTGACGCGGGGCGGAACGCCGTTGGCAGGGTGACCTGTCCAACTGGGAAAATGGGCTCGAAAGGGTTATATTGCGATGTTGACTCAACCCTCAATCTGGATTCATGGCAAAACCGCAGAGAAACACAGGAGCACGACGGTACGCAGGACCCGTGGAGCCTTCGCCATTCGAGCAGGCCCGCGACGAGCTGTTCCAGCACATCATGCGTTGTGGAGTCGTCGGAGCTGATGCTGAGCACGTTGAAGAGTGGTTCGCTGAAACGATCAAATACATGACGGAGCGGTTCCCCGAGTTGAGCGAGCAGCAGATCACAGAGCTGAAGACGCTTGGCTTACGGTTCGCGCAGCCCCCGAAGTCCCGCACGGAATCGGACGCCGCATCCGCGGCCTGATTCCCTGCGCTGCACGCGATGAACGTCACGCCTCCAGGTTCTGGGGGCGTTTTCGTTTTCGGCGATTTGTGAGTGTGATGGACAGCGTGTCAGAACAGCGTCTTAGCGACTCGAGGAGCGGATTGCGCGGATCATGCGGATCTGACTGATCGCTCCGTCGCGGCTGACAAATATCTCGGACGAAGCAAGCCCTTTGCTTTCCTTGATTCGAGATCGAGATGCTCGCGCCGCGCTGGACGATGCGCTCCCAGTCAGCGCGGTTAGAAACGCACTCTCGCTGACATCATCGAGCTCGTTCAGCACCCCATCGCAGCGCAACGCCGACTCGAATTCCACCGCCCAGTCCAACCTGGAACGCCGGCGAAATACCACCTGAGCTGCGCGGCCCCTCCAGATCGACCACCGTGACGAGATACG
>JBDUCR010000529.1:0-7770 GCA_040003345.1 bacterium | reverse complement strand
GACGACCACACCACCCTTGATCTTCTTGACGAGCGTGCCTTCCACCGGCTGATCGTTCTCGTAGGCCAGACGGATGCGCTCCCACACGCGCATGAAATCCGCCTTCTTCTTCGAGAGGACGACCGAGCCCTCCTGATCTTCGAGATGCTCGAGGAGCACTTCGACTTCATCGCCGATCTTGAGATCGGGGAAGTCCTTGAACTCTTCGAGAGGGACGCTGCCTTCCGACTTGAAGCCGATGTCGAGCACGACCATGTTGTCGCGAATCTCGAGCACTCGGGCTTTGACGATTTCTCCCTCGTCAATCGAGGCCATCGTCCCGTTGTACATCTCCATCATCGTCTCGAGCTCGTCGGGCGAATAGCCCTCGTCGTCTACGAGCTCTGGGCGGAGATTGGCCAGCGGGCGAAGCTGGGCGCGCTGCTTGTCACGCTTCTCACGCGCGGTCAGCGCGGCTGCTTCAGACTGAATTTCGAGCTCTGTCATACCTGAAGGAATTCTCCTGGATCGCGGATTATTTTCGCTCGCCGCAACGAGTCAAAGGGAAGTGCGTTCGCCGTGAATGCTCATGTATCGGCGCGCGCGATTGGCGCCTCGCGGACATTTGTCCGTCTGGCAATTGCGTCGCGAGTCCGCGCCAACGCAACCGAACCTTGGAATGTAGAGGCTCCAATCGCCTCCGTCAACTCTAAGTGACGGTCGGACGATGACTTACGGCGTAGGCCAACGCGACGATCCGTTCCACCTGCTCAGCCTGGGTCAGGAAGGTCGTGTCGAGGAGGACAGCATCCTTCGCCTGGACGGTCTGTGTCGCGTCCTTGGCGTCACGTTGCACGAGGACGTCAGTCTCCGACGCGACCTCCTCGTCTGTCGGCCGACGCCCGAGCCGTTGCGTCAGCCGGCGCCGCGCGCGCTCCCACGGATCCGCGACGAGAAAAACCTTAAGTGGCGCATCGGGAAACACCGCCGTGCCCATATCGCGTCCGTCGACCACGACGTCGTGCGATTCTGCCGCGCGACGCACCTGATCATTCACCCATGCGCGCACCTCGGGCATCACCGCCACACGCGACACCTGCGTCGTGACGGCATTGCCGCGGATCTCCTCGTCGGCCGGCTCGCCATCAATCAGCGCGACGAACGAGTGCTGCTCCGCCTCGAGCGAAATACGCGGCGTCTGCTCGAGAACGGCGGTGGCAGTCCACGATTCCGGCGACGTGCCGTCGCGGACCATCGCCGCGGTGAGCGCGCGATAGAGCGAACCGGAATCGACATGTCGAAATCCAAGTCGTTCGGCGACCCACTGCGCCGTGGACGATTTTCCGGACGCCGCCGGGCCGTCGATCGCAATGGCCACGTAGCGGCGTTCGCTCATGATGTCACCCGCGCGAGATCAGCCCAGAAGTCGGGATACGACACTTCCACACAGCTGCGATCGTCAATTGCGATCTCGTTACCTGGCATCGCGCCAAGAATGCCGAACGCCATCGCGAGTCTGTGATCGCCATGGGTTACGACATGGCCACGCAAACGCGGACGCGTTCCCCGCACGACGAAACCATCCGGAAGCTCTGATGCGTCGGCGCCGAGGTTGCGAAGGTTGCTCACGACCGCGCTGATGCGATCGCTCTCCTTCACACGCAGCTCCGCCGCGCCGGTGACGCGGGTCTCGCCGTCGGCGTACGCCGCGATGCACGCGAGCAACGGCAACTCGTCGATGAGCGTGGGTATCGACTCGGACGCGATCGTGACGCCACGCAACTCCGCTCCAGACATGACGTGCACATTCGCGATCCATTCGCCACTGCGCATCGCCTTGTCACGCAAATCGATCGTCGCGCCCATCTCTGCCAGCGCAGCCAGAAAACCCGTGCGCGTTTCGTTGACGCAGACGTCTCGCAACAGCAGATCGCCCTCTGGCGCGAGCGCCGCCAGCGCGGCGAAAAACGCCGCCGACGACGGATCACCCGGCACCTGAAGATCCAGTGGCGACAGCTTCTGGCCGCCGAACAAGAGCACAGCGCCATCATTCACCCACACTTCGACTCCGTGTGCCGCAAGCAGTCGCTCTGTGTGATCGCGCGATCGATTCGGCTCACGAACGGTGGCTTCAACGCCGGCGCAGAGCGCAGCGAGCAAGACGCAGCTCTTTACCTGCGCACTCGCGTTCTCGTTGTTCCACTCGATTTGATGCAGCGGGCCACCACGCACCACCATCGGTAGTCCGCCGCGCTCGCTCAACTCCAACGTCGCGCCCATCGCCTCGAGCGGGGTCTGTACGCGACGCATCGGGCGTCCGCTGAGACTTGCGTCGCCGACGAAGCGGCCCGTGATGCCGGCGCCTGCGACGACACCAGCGAGCAAGCGCGCCGACGTGCCGCTATTGCCGCAATCAAGATCGTGATTGGGCGCGCGTAGTCCTTTTGGGCCTACGCCGACAAACTCCATTACCGGAGCCAGTGCCGGAATGTCGACACCAAGAGCGCGCAGCACACCGGCGGTCGAATGAACGTCCGCTGACGGAAGGATGTCGCGCACGCGCGAGCGTCCCTCGGCAAGCGCGCCGAAGATCAGCGAGCGATGAGAGATCGATTTGTCGCCAGGCACGCGAAGTTCGCCGGCGACACGAAAACGTGAGGTGATCAGCGGAGCCATCCTTCCAGCGCCGTCGCGAGATCGGTGCGTTCGTCGCGGTACTTCACGATGATGGGCGTCTGCAGTGAAAGCGCTTGCTCGGCGCCCCACCCTTTCGCGATCTGCCGTGCGCCCGGCACCACGACCGCGCCAGCTGGAATCTCGAGCGGACGCTCCGCGCTCGCGCGATACACGCACTCATTCACGAGATCGTACACGGGGGTACCGCGCGTGAGCACGACGCCAGCCGCAAGCACGGCCTTCGCGCGCACGATGGTTCCCTCGTACACGCCGCAATTTCCGCCGACGAGTGCATCGTCCTCGATCACTACGGGTGACGCATTCACCGGCTCGAGCACCCCGCCGATTTGCGCAGCGGCACTCAGATGCACGCGTTCGCCGATCTGCGCGCACGAGCCGACGAGCGCATGCGAGTCCACCATCGTGCCGGCGCCGATCCACGCGCCGACGTTTACCCACATCGGTGGAGCGCACACAACCCCTGGCGCGAGATACGCACCACGCCGAACAGTGGAACCGCCCGGTACGATTCGTACACCATCGTCAATCGTCATCACGCGCGGCCCAAGGGTGTGCTTGTCGAAGAAGCTGAGCCGCTGCTCGCCATGATGACCGCCAACCGACATATCGACCGTTCGACCGACACGAAAGGCCAGCAGAATGCCGCGCTTCACCCATGTTACCGCCTGCCAGTTTCCATGAGCGTCCCGCTCCGCAGCTCGTACGGCACCACGCTCGAGCGCGCCGAGCAGTGCGTCGACTACATGTTCTGCGTCGTGTGGTAGCGGTTGACCCGTCGGCGTGTCCGCATAGCGCAACAGCTGCGCAATGAACTCTTCGTCGAGCGCGTGACCCGAAGCAGCCGTCATGACAGCACTTCGGCGAGACGAAGAGCGTCGCGCACCACTGGCGCCTTGGCTTCGTCCATCGGCACGAGCGGTGAGCGCAGAATGTTCTCGAACTTTCCCATCATCGTCAGTGCAGCCTTGACCGGCAGTGGATTCGCCTCGATGAACGCAGCGCGCATCCATGGAATGAGTTTCATGTGAATGTGCTGCGCTTCCTCGAATTTGCATTCGCGTCCAAGCCGCACGAGCTCCCTCATGAAATGCGGGACGACGTTCGACACGACCGAGATCAATCCGTCACCGCCGAGCGCAAGTATCGGCAGTGTGAGCTCGTCGTCGCCGGAGAGCACGGTGAACCCCGCCGGCTTGTGACGGATGCAATCCGTGATTTGTGCGAGATTGCCCGACGCTTCCTTCACGCTGACGATCCGCGGATGCCACGCCAACTCGAGCGTAGTGGTCGCGTCGATGTTGCTGCCTGTGCGCCCGGGAACATTGTAGATGACGATGGGCAGTTGCACAGCATCCGCGATCGCGGTGAAGTGTGCGACGATTCCGCGCTGGGGTGGCTTGTTATACATCGGCGAGACATGCAACAGATGCGTCGCGCCAACTTCCTGCATCTGGTGCGATAGCTCGATCGCCTTCTGCGTATCGTTCGATCCTGCGCCGGCAACCACGGGCACACGACCCCGCACTTGACCGACCGTGATCTCGACGACACGCCGGTGCTCGGCAGCCGTCATCGTCGCCGCTTCGCCAGTTGATCCGCACGGCACTACGAAGTCGATGCCTTCGTCTAGTTGCCAATCTACGAAGCCGCGGAGCGCACGTTCGTCGATCGCTCCGCCAGCCGTGAAGGGCGTAGCGAGCGCAGTGCCGCAGCCAACCAGGCTGGTGTCCATCATCTCGCTCCGGCCGAAGGCGTGGAAAGAACATCCTGCATCGTGAACACTCCGTGCCGTCCGATAAGCCACTTCGCGGCGACGAGTGCGCCCTCCGCAAACACTCGGCGATCCCGTGCTTCATGCGTCAGTCGCACCTGCTCGAACGGTGCGTCGAAGATGAGCTCGTGGATACCCGGCACGGAGCCGACGCGCACGCTCGTGACAGGTATCGCGCGACCCAACGCCGCCTCAGCAGTCGCCGCCAGCTTGGCCGCCGTGCCAGATGGGGCATCCTTCTTCGCGCTGTGATGCGTTTCGGTCAGGTGCGCTTCGAACCCCTCCGCGGCTGCAAAGAGTCTCGCTGCTTCTGCAACGACTCGATCGAATATCGCGACGCCAATCGAAAAATTCGGCGCGGTAAGCAAGGCGCCAGAGGCGTCGAGGATCTCGCTGCGCAACGCAGGAAGATGATCGTACCAGCCCGTGGTGCCAACCACGATCGGACACTGCGCCTGGGCGCACGCGCGAATGTTCGCTGGCGCCGCCTCGGGTACCGTGAATTCGATCGCGACTTCGGCATCGCGCAACGAGTCGCGATCGACCGTAGCCGATGGATCGATCTCAGCGACGACTCTGAATCCGCGCTCCGGTGCGAGTTGCGCAAGCGCACGCCCCATCTTGCCCATCCCGATCAGGGCGAGTCGAATCGCACTCATGAAACCGATTCACTCTTCGCGAAGAAGGCCGCGTGCAGCCGCTGCATTGCGGGATGCACCTGCTCGCCATCGACGACGACTGTGAGGTTGATGCCGCTCGAGCTCAGCGAAAGCATGTGTACTCGCAAATCTCCGATGGCGTCGAGCGCCTTCGCCATCGCGCGACCACCATCGCTCAGACCATTTCCGACGATCGATACGATGCCCCGATTGCGCTCCATGGTGACGTCGCCAAGGGACCGCAGCTCGACGACGAGCGCCTCGAGCCGCGACGCATCGTCGATCGTCACCGACACGCTCACCTCCGAGGTCGCGACAACATCGACCGATGTGTGATGTCGCTCGAACACCTCGAACAGGCGGCGCATGAATCCTTCGGTAAGCAGCATCCGTGGGCTACGCACTTTCACGAGCGTGACACCACTCTTGCCTGCAATCGCCGTGACAGCGCGACGAGGCGCGTCGAACGTGATGAGCGTGCCTGTGCCTTCCGGCCGACGCGAGTTGAGCACCCACACGGGAATACCACGCATGACAGCGGGCGCAATGGTGTTTGGATGCAAGACCTTTGCACCGAACGACGCGAGCTCGGATGCCTCTTCGAACCCAATGCGCTCGATGAGTCGCGCATCAGGGACGACACGCGGATCCGCCGTCAGCATGCCATCGACGTCAGTCCAGATCTCGATCGCCTCAGCCTGCAGTGCTGCACCGACCAGTGACGCGCTGTAGTCGCTGCCCCCGCGACCAAGCGTGGTGGTGATGCCGGTGCCTTCCGCCGATCCGATGAATCCCCCCATCACGGGAATTTTTCCCGCACGCACGATCGGCATGAGCAGCCGGTGCGACGCTTCCGCAATCGCCTCCGCTTGCGGCTCGGCGCGCGTAAATTGCGCGTCGGTGATCATCACCTCTCGCGCATCGACGTGTTCGGCGTCGAGCCCGTGCCGTTGAAAGGCGGCGACGACGAGTACCGACGAGAGCTGTTCGCCGAGCGACGCGATGGCGTCGAGTGATCGCGGCGTGAGATCACCAAGTGTGCGCAACGCCTCTGCGAGATGTGCAAGCTCGTCGAACATCGCGGAGAGCTCACTGCAGATGTCGGCAGATGCAGCAGCGTCCTCGCGCAACAGAAGCTCGGTCTGCGCGAGGTGCCTGTCGCGAAGTCCTTCCACGGCACGTAACGCACCGATGAGCTGTCCCTTGGCCGCCTGCTCCGCGATTTGTAGCAATTGATTCGTAGTGCCACCGAGTGCGCTCACGACGACGATTGGCTGCCGATCGCGTCGGCGGTCGATGATCGACGCAGTTCGCGCAATCGACTCCGCATCCCCGACGGATGTACCGCCGAACTTGCAGACGATCACGCGCCCTTCACATGATCATTTGCGACGAGCAGCTCCGCGTTCAGCACCGACGCACCGGCGGCGCCGCGAATGGTATTGTGGCCCATCGCAACGAGCTTGATGTCGAAGAGCGCGTCATCGCGCACGCGACCCACCGTCACCGTCATGCCATTTCCTACTTCTACGTCACGACGCGGCTGCGGGCGATCGGGAAGGTCACTGACGAGTAGGGCGTGCTCAGGCGAGCTGGGTAGGCCGCGCGCAATGGGCTTCCCCTTCCACGCGCGCAACACTTCGAGCGCCTCGCCTGCCTTGACGCGCTTCTCGAACTCGATCGAGAGGCAGACGGTATGTCCGTTCTCGACGGCGACGCGATTGGCGTGTGCACTGATGACGATCGGCGCTGCTTCGACACGCGAGTCGACGAGCCGTCCAAGCATCTTCTGGATCTCGCTCTCGATCTTCGCCTCTTCGTCCTTGATGTACGGAATGACGTTGCCGAGAATGTCCAGTGACGGCACCCCCGGATAGCCGGCTCCGGACACCGCCTGCATTGTCGCGACGAACAGACGCTTGATGACGAACGCCTCGTGAAGCGGCGCGAGCGGCATCACCGCCATGATCGACGCGCAGTTTGCGTTAGTGACGATGCCACCTTTCCATCCGCGCTTCGCACGCTGCACGGGAAGCAGCGCGAGGTGATCGGCATTCACCTCAGGAATGACGAGCGGAACGTCTTCCTCCATGCGGAAATTCTTCGCGTTGCTGAGGACGAGGCGCCCTGCGCTTGCGAATGCCATCTCGACGTCACCGGCGACGGATGCATCGAGCGCGGAAAATACGAGCGGCGAAGAAATGCTCGTTGCGTCGCATGGTCCGACGATCATGTCCCGCACCGACTCCGGCATGTCGAGATTGCCAACCCACTTCGCGGCTTGGGCGTACGTCTTTCCCGCCGACCGTTCCGATGCCGCCAGCTCCGCGAGGCGGAACCATGGGTGATCGGCGAGCAGCCGGATGAACGTCTGCCCCACTGCGCCGGTGGCGCCGAGGATCGCGACAGGTGTTCGTCGATCAGGGACGTTGCTCATGTCGCGAGCACCGCGCGCGCGATGCGCTCATACGCGTCGACGGAGGAGCGCAGCTCATCGATGTCGATGAACTCGTCCGTGGTGTGCGCGACGTGGATCGATCCAGGCCCGAACAATAATGGAGTCCCCCACCGGCTCAGAAGCGGAATGTCCGAGGTGTAGGCAACCGGCGCGACCTCGAACCCATCGATCGTGTGAAAGCGCTGCGTCGGAATATGCGAGCCCCA
>JBDUCR010000285.1:0-2339 GCA_040003345.1 bacterium | reverse complement strand
GAATCGTCCGACCTCATTTTCGCCATGGGCCCACATCATCTCGAGCGCGTTGAAGCGCTTGGTGGCGCTGGAAAGAGCTTCATGCTCACCGCTTATCCGTCCGCTGGCGTCACCGGGCGCGCGATCAGCGACCCGATGGGTGGCGATCTCGACATCTATCGGGCTACCGCGGACGAGCTCGAGTCAGAGATTCGTCGTGTGCTCGACCTCATCGTTTCCGAGCGCGTGTCCGGGGCGCCGTGATGGATTGGCCGGCGCGGCTGCTGTTGCTCGGACATCCCGTCGCCCATTCGATCTCCCCGAAATTCCAGAACGCTGCATTACGCGCTGCCGCCATTCGGCTGACGTACGAGACCTTGGACGTGCATCCCGACGCGCTCGACGAAGCGCTTGCGATGCTCGCCGCCGAACGCGCCGCCGGCAACGTCACGATCCCACTCAAGGAACGCGTCGCGGCGCGCTGCGGCCGACTCTCGTCGCTCGCGGAGCGTGTAGGCGCGGCGAACGTGTTCTGGCATGAGGACGGCGTGCTCGTCGGCGATAACAGCGACGTCGGTGGCGCCGAAGCGATAATGCGTGCGCTGGTTGGTGACGCGCTGACGTCCACACGCATGGCACTCATCGGCGCAGGAGGTAGCGCGGCGGCGGTACTGTGTGCGGCGGAACGGTGCGGCTTCGCTGACGTTCGCGTGTACAATAGGAATATGGAACGTGCCGAGCAGCTTGTGGAGCGTGTTGGCGGAGAGGTGAGGGCGGTGTCGTCTGTGAGCGAGGCGCTCGCCGGAGCGACACTCGTGGTGAACGCAACGCCGGTCGGTCTCCATGGCACTGAACATCCTGTCGCGATTGAGTTGTTGCCGCCGGACAGTGCGGTGTTCGATCTCACATATCGTGCAGGTGAGACGCCGTGGGTAAAGGCGGCGCGTGAGGCCGGTCATCGCGCGTCGGATGGCGAGGGCATGCTCATCGAACAGGGCGCCATCGCGTTCGAGCGGTGGTTTGGTGTCGAGCCGGATCGTGACGCGATGTGGAAGTCGATCTCGTAGGCGCGTTACGTATCGCGAAGGGCGCAGCGAGTGCGCTGGTAGATCTCCTTCTTCCACCTGCGTGCGCAATCTGTGGCGCTGCGAGGTCAGCGCACGAGCGAGAGCTCGTGTGCGGCGCGTGTTGGTTGCGCGCGCAGCAGCTTCCCCGTCCGCGCTGCGATCGTTGTGGCCACCCGTTCGATCCGCTTCGGAGAGCGGTCGATTGCGCGTGGTGCGAGCTGTTGCCGCCATACGTCCGCGCCGTGCGCTCCGCCTATGCGCTCCCTGGCGGACACGCGGAGCGCATCGTGCACGCCCTCAAGTATCAAGGGTGGCCGCACGTGGCGTCGGCCATGGCACGACGGATGGCGACCCTCAGGTTTCCGCCGGACGTCGAGCAGGAGCGCGCCGCGCTCGTTCCCGTTCCACTCGCCGCGTCGCGACAACGCGAACGTGGCTACAACCAGAGCGAGGAACTTTCGCGCGCGCTCGCGGGCTATTGGGGCATTCCGGTGCGCACCGATCTCATCGAGCGTGGTCGCGCAACCGAGACGCAAACGCGGTTGACACCCGGGGAACGTCGCCGCAACGTTTCGGGCGCGTTCCGTGCGTCTGCGGATCGCGCGTCGCTTCGTGGTCTGCACCTCGTCCTGGTGGACGATGTCGTGACGACGGCGGCGACTCTCAACGCGTGCGCTGCCGCGCTACATTCCGGTGGCGCACGCATTCTCAGTTATGTGACCTTCGGCCGGGCGCCTGCACTTGGCGACCGGTGGTGAACCTCGGGAGAGACAATGGCAATTCGCGTCGGGATCAATGGATTTGGCCGCATCGGCCGACAGGTGGTTCGCGCGGCCAAGCAGGCCGGCATCAAGGACATCGACTTCGTTGCGGTGAACGACCTCACGGATACGAAGACGCTCGCGCATCTCTTCAAGTACGACTCCGTCCATCGCGAGTATCAGGGTGACGTGTCGGCAGGCGCAGATTCCATTTCCATCGACGGCGGCGAGATCAAGGTGCTCGCCGAAAAGGATCCGGCCAAGCTCCCGTGGAAGGCACTCGGTGTCGACATCGTTCTCGAGTCGACCGGTCGCTTTACCGACGCATCGAAGGCGCAGGCACATATCGATGGTGGTGCGAAGAAAGTGATCATCTCCGCGCCGGCCAAGGGCGAGCACATCACGATCGTGATGGGCGTCAATGACTCGAAGTACGACGCGGCGAACCATCACATCATCTCCAACGCGTCGTGCACCACGAACTGTCTCGTGCCGATGGTCAAGGTCATTCGCGACAACTTTGGCTTCGTGC
>JBDUCR010000170.1:0-2341 GCA_040003345.1 bacterium | reverse complement strand
TAGGGAGGTCCATGTGACCGATCCAACCATTGTCATTCATTCTGATCCTGATATTCTCGGCGGCACGCCGGTGTTCGTCGGCACGCGTGTCCCGTTTCAGAACCTCACGGACTACCTGGCCGGCGGAGACTCGCTTGACGAGTTCCTCCATCAGTTCCCCAGCGTCACGCGCGAACAGGCGCAAGCGTCGCTCGGCTTGGCGCGCGAGGCGCTCGAAGCGCTCGTCGCGGTGTGACTAAAGGTGCCCTCGCCCGCGCGGACGGCAGCCGTGGCAGACGTTGAAGAGCTTGAACGACCGGAGCGACAGACTTGTTCACCCCTTGCACGAGTCATGGGATCAAGTCGTCGACTATCACGATTCGGCGACACCGAGTCGCGTGAGCCCAACCTTCTTCACCCACGCTGATGAGGCATTCGTAGACAAAGTGATGATCGCTTTGCCAACGAGATGCGCACCGGCCCCTCATGTCAGATTTCCCGGTCCTCGCGACACGCATAGTTTCCTCGCATGAATATCGACCCTACCAATCCAGTCGTCGCGCTGTGCGCAGCCGGGATGGCCGTCGACGGTGATTCCGTCGAGGCGCAGCGTCTGTTCGCACAGGCGTGGGCAGCTTGCCAGGACGACTACGAGGCGAGTATCGCGGCGCACTTTCTCGCGCGGCATCAGCCCACACCGGAGGCGCGCGTGCACTGGAATACTGTCGCGGCGCAGCACGCGGAGTCCGTGACGGACGGCCGCACCTTGGAGTTCAAGGCATCGCTATATCTGAACCTCGCCGACTCCTATTTCGTCATCGGAGATCGCGCGGCCGCCGTCACGGCTCTCGCCACTGCCCGCACGCACGTGCTCGCGTTGACGGATGGCGGGTACCGGGCGTTCGTAGAACGCGGCATCGTCGGCCTACAGTCTCGCCTCGCGGCGATCGATTCCGACACGCCGAAAGTCTAACGCTTGCTGCAGTCAAGACTGCTATTGATGGAACGTGATGCCGAAAACGACTGGTAGCTCATGATTGCCATTTCAGCGTGTGTTCGACAGGACCAATCATGCCGGACTACGTTGTTACCAATCATTTCCGGCTATGCCGAAGCAGGCCGACGAACGCTCTCGACTCTTGGGGCCTTCTTCCACATCCTCGTCAGATGACGCTAAGAGCCACGTCGCCTCAAAAAGGTGGGAGGATCACGTGCTCTTCACCAATTTCGTGCTTGCGTGCGAACGGAAGGGATCCCTCTGGAGCGATCGACTGGGCAAAGATCCGACCGATCTCTGCGGCGACCTCCGTAACACCGGCTGCCTAAACGAACACTTACTTACGTCGACAAGAGGTCAATTGAATCGTGAGCGTACGGCTTCGCATTTGTCGCGCGCTTTGCGACCTGGCCCAGGCGTAAGAACGCAACACGCGATGATGAAACGTCTGGTGGGCGCGCTCCGAGCTTTGCCGGCGTTCGCCATGATCGCCTCTGCCTGTGTGCGCGCACCGGTCGTTCGACTGTCCGGTGATTCGGAAGCGCCGGTGAGTCGGATGATACCGATCGCTCCGGGAATAGCGCTCGAAGTCGTGGACTGGGGTGGTCGCGGCCGGCCAATGGTGTTTCTTGCCGGCGGCGGAAATACGGCGCACGTATTCGACGCATTCGCTCCGCAGTTCACGGACAGCTTTCATGTGGTTGGCATCAGTCGCCGAGGCTTCGGCGCTTCGGCTGGCGCTCCGCCTGCCGCTAGTCTCGATACGCTCGTAGCGGATCTCGCCGCAGTACTCGATTCGCTCAGGTTTAGAAAGGTCGTGCTCGTCGGGCACTCGATCGCCGGCGAGGAGATGACAAGATTCGCCGAACTGTATGGCAGTCGTTGCGCGAGCCTCATCTACGTGGATGCTGCGTACGATCGCTCCGGCATCGACACACTCGCCTCGAAGCAGCCGTCCACGCCAGCTCCAAGAATTCGCGCGTCAGATACGGTTTCGTTCACGAGTATCCGCGCCTTGTACGCGCGCGTGCTGGGCGTGGAGGAGCCCGAGTCGGACATTCGGGCCACCGAACGATTTGATGCGGCTGACCGCTATCGGGGCGCGGTAACCTCGAACGCGCTCAAAGCGCGTCTCGCCAGCGGGAAGCAGGTGGCTCGATATGATCGAGTCCGCTGCCGCGCGTTAGCACTTTACGCGGTACCTGACTCGCTGGCCGACGTCGTTCCGTACCACAATGAGTTGGATGCCGTTGGCCGCGCGCAGGCCGACTCACTCTTCACATTCGTGCAAGGCGTCGTTGCCGATTCGCGCGCTCTTATCGCGCGGCTGCCGCCGTATCAAATTGTCGATGTGCACGGCGGTAA
>JBDUCR010000477.1:0-7792 GCA_040003345.1 bacterium | reverse complement strand
GAGTGTCCGGTGAGCATGCGGCCAGAGGGCTTGGCATCCATGCGATACTTGCGTTCCAGGTCGGGGATCAGCTCGGCCGTGAGCGCCTGGCCCCATGGTCCGTTGTTGACGCTGTTGACGAACTCGCTCGTGCCGCTGGGGCTCGACTGATCGATCGCCACCCAGATCATCGGCGGCGCCTTGCCCGCCTTCATCTCATCCCATCGGGCGACGCCGGCGTCGTGAAGGGAACGCAACGTGCCGCCGAAGCCCTGAGTGTAGTAGACGGTTGGATAGCGCTGGCCAGCATGGGCAGCATAGTCCGGCGGGGTAACGACCCAGCCGTGCACGGTGACCGGCCGACCCCAGAAGGCGCTGAGCGCCGGGCTGGTGAAGTCGATCGGGTGGATATCAGCCTTCGCAGCCGCATAGGCGCCCTTCATCGCCGCGGGCACATTGAAAAGCGGCTGCAGGGGATCGGCTTCGGGGACGACGGTCGCAAGCGTGAGGACCTGGCCTGCGTCGCCGGGCAGGTCCATTTCCACCACCGCGCTCACGAGATCACCAGGACCGCGTCCCGTATAGTTGTAGCTGTGGTCGCGATCGAGCACCGCCTGTACCGCGTAGCGGCCGGGCTTGAGCTGTGAGAACGGGGTGGGGAAAGCCGTGACATCGGCGTCGAGGTCGACCGTGGCGCCGGGCTCGAGGCGCGCCACATCCCGGGCGGCGATGGATGCAGCGTGAGTATCGATCTGGTCCATGTCGACCCGCGACACAGGCCGCTTGTCGCCTGGTCCAAGCGGCTTGGCGAAGACCAGCAGCCGGCCAGAGACCGACGTCGCCGAAGCCTGGCCCAAGCTCACATGAAACAGCACCGGCGCGCGTGGAGCCGGAGTGGCGAAGACCGTCGCCGCGACGGCGAGCAGATTGTGCGCGTGCCGCCAGGGATGAGCGCCGGTCAAACGGATAGCAAACGTCATGATCGTTCTCCAGAAGCTCGGGGGGCGAATCTCATCATGTGCGCCCCCACCAGTAGAACATTGGTAAATCGGGAGGCTACGCTACCGCCCGAGTCGTGCGTTGACGCCTTCAGCGATCCGCTGTTCGAGTACGCCAGTCGATGAGCAGTTCACCCATCCACCCGAGTACGAGATCGGCTTTCCCTTCACCGCGAGCCGCGTGAGCAGGTTGGTCGTGGACGGTGACGCGGGATCGAGATGGACCACGACTGAGACGAACAGGTCCAGACTCATCGCCCCTCCAGCCGGACAATCGAAGTACTTGCTGACCATCGTTGAGCCAAGCTGCCGCCGCACGTCGAGGCCAGTGTTGCCTATGTCGTACGTCGTGGAGTTCACCGTGGCGACTTTCACTCCGAGTGAATCCAGTACGGACGGCAATACTCGCCATACTTCTGCGATGGACGCGTTAGCAACTGCCTTGGATCGACCCTCGTCGTTGACGTTGTCGAGAGCGATCTGGGATCCCGATGTGATGCGCGTCGTCTCGAGCGCGCCGGAGGTGCTCGGGTTGGCGCCACCGGATGCGCATGCGACAACGCTGGCGAGCGAGATTACAGCCGCGAATATCCTCATGACGGGCCTGGGTTCGGGAAGCGACACGTCAGCAAACATAATTCATCGAAACGGAGACGGGGCAGGCGTTAGCTTTTCCCCAGACCTTCCTTTCAGCTCTTCTGCCATCTCCGCGTGACGCTTCTCTCCGTCTCCAACGTCGGTATTTCCTTCGGCGCGACTGAACTCTTCAAGAACATCACCTTCACCGTGGCCGCGGGCGAGCGGTGGGGCATCATCGGGCGCAACGGCGCCGGCAAGACGTCGATCTTCAAGGTCATCACCGGCGATCTGCAACCCACAACCGGGAGCGTCGCGCGCAAGCCAGGACTCCGACACGCGCTGCTCGACCAGCATCGTGCCTTCGAAGGCGCCACTACCGTCTGGCAGGCGGGTGCGGCCGCGTGGCGCGAGGTCATGGTCCTCGAGCAGCGTATTGCCGAACAGGCGATCGAGCTCGGCGAACTGGGCGAGCGCGTGACTGACGAGTCTCTGGAGAAATTCGGGCACGATCAGGAGCGCTTCGCCGATCTCGGCGGCTACATCTATCACGCTCGCGTCGACGCGGTACTCCAGGGCCTCGGGTTCGACGCGGAGGAATCGAAAACACGACTCGTATCATCGCTCTCCGGCGGCGAGCGCGGGCGCGTCGGCCTGGCGGCGCAGCTCATCGCGCCCGCCGACTTGCTGCTGCTCGACGAGCCCACCAATCACCTCGACCTCGACACCACCCGTTGGCTCGAGGAGTGGCTGAAGGAAGCCGACGAGACGGTGATCGTCGTATCGCACGATCGCGCGTTCCTCGACGCCATCTGCACGAACATCCTGCACGTCGAGGCGCGCACGAGCGAGTCGTACAAGGGGAACTACAGCCAGTTCGTTCCGCAGCGCGCCGAGCGGCGGCTTACGCGCGAGCGTGAGATGGAGAAGCAGCGCGCCTATGTAAAGAAGGAAGAGGAGTACATCCGGCGAAACATCGCGGGCGTCAATTCCTTCCAGGCGAAGGGCAAGCGTAAGCGGCTCGAGCGACTCCCGCGCTTAGCGCCGCCACCGGGCGATCCGGCCGCGATGACGCTCCACTTCGAACCGGCCGAACGCGGTGGCGATCAAGTGATCGCCATCGAGGATCTCCGCGTGGAGGTGCCGGGCCGCGTGCTCGTAGAAGACTTCACCGCCGTGCTGCGGCGGAACGACTTCGTCGCGCTCGTCGGCCCCAACGGCGCCGGCAAGTCGTCATTCATCTCCACACTGCTCGGCGATCGCTCACCCGCGAGTGGTGCAGCGCGAATCGGCGGCTCGATCACGCCCGCGTGGTTTCGTCAGGATCTCGCTGACCTTCCGCTCCGCCTGTCGATGTTCGATGCGATTCAGGAGTTGCGGCCGCTGTGGAACCGCGGCCAGGTGCAGAACCATCTCGGCGCGTTCGGCTTCAGTGGAGAAGAGGTCTTCCGCGAGATCGGCACGCTCAGTGGTGGCGAGCGCGCGCGGATGGCGCTCGCACGCATGACGCTGTCGCGCGCGAACCTCCTCGTGCTCGACGAGCCAACGAATCACCTCGACGTCGAGAACATCGAGGTGCTGGAGGACGCGCTCGACGAGTATGAAGGCAGCGTGTTGCTGGTGAGCCACGACCGAGCGTTCCTGCGCGAGGTCGCGACGCGTGTGTGGTGGTTCGACGGTACGCGCCTGATCGACTTCGATGGTCCGTTCATCGAATGGGAGGCGGATCGTGCGCGTCGCACGACCAAGGCCGCGCGATGACCACGGCTCCACTGTTGCGAGACGAGAAGCCGGCGCCCTAGCCATACCATGCTTCGTACGCGTGTTGGATTCGTCGCTCTCGCCTTAGGAACGATCGCCGTCGGCCTGGCGATCCACTGGCGCGCAACGTGGCTTCCACCGACGCTCCGCGACATACTCGGCGACGCGCTTTGGGCGATGATGATCGCCTGGTGGGTTGGCGGCGTAACGCCACGCACGTCCGTCACGACACGCGCGAGCGTCGCGCTCGCAATCTGCTGGGCCGTTGAATTCAGCCAGCTGTATCACTCGCGTGCGCTCGATGGATGGAGACTGACCTTGTTGGGCCAGCTCGTCCTCGGCAGCGGCTTTGACCCGCGCGATCTCGGTGCGTACGCGATCGGTGTGCTCGCGGCGCTCATACTCGAACTTACGGTGCGGGGACGTCGCCGCTCGACGTCACACGAATCAGGTCAGTAGCATTCAGTCACACTGAGGGTTGGCCGCGGTCTGCTCTTAGTACATCCCTGGGCGATCCTCCCCACTGTCTGCTCCACGCTCTACGCATCTGGAGACCTGAGCGAAATCCGGCGACCTCTGCTGCGCGTGTTACGCTCGTGCCATGCTCGAGCGCCTGTCTCGCCCGCTCGAGCCTGATCGCTTGCAGGTACTGCAGCGGCGACATGTGCGCATGCTCGAGGAAGAGTCGCAGCAGATGTCGCTCCGTGGTGTGCCCCGCCTGCGCGAGCGACGTCATATTCCAATCACGCTCGGGCTCATTGATGATTGCGTCCTGCACGCGATGCACCGTGGCATGAAGATGCCCGCGATGCTCGCGAAACGGAGATTGCTCCGGATCTCGATCCGAGCGTCTGAGATACACCACCATGTCCTCGGCGACACTCGCCGCCAGCGCCTCCCCGCACTCCTCGGCGATGAGGTGCAGCGCGACGTCGATTCCCGCGGTGATGCCAGCGCTCGATGCGATGGGACCATCCACCACGAAGACGCGGTTTTCGATCACTTCCGCCTGAGGTGCGAGAGTGCGCAACTCGTGCAGCAACTCGTGATGCGTGGTGCATCGCCTGCGCCCAAGCAGCCCCGCGCGTGCTGCGAGCAGTGTGCCTGAACAGATCGTCACCAGACGATGCTCACCGGAATGTTCACGCAGCGAGCGCTCGAGGCATTTCCTCAACCACTGCGCGGTGCGTGTGACCGCCGGCGTGACGTGGCCGAGATGTTCGGTCGGTTGTCCTACCACGACGACCCAGGTGGTGGCGTCGAGCTCCCGCGGCAAAGGCTCCATGCCGGCGATCTGCAGCCCGACCGAGGTTTCCTGCGTTTCGTTCGGCGCGGTAAAGCGCAGGCGAAAGCGCGGCGGCAGCCCGCGGAGCTCACGATGCTGATTCGCAAGACGGAACGCTTCGGCTGGTCCCGCGATGTCGAGCAGCAGTGAATGCGGCACGATCACGAACAGGACGTCGATCAGATTGGCGCGTGTAATCATTGTGTCCGAAAGTGATCGATACCTGTCGGTCCTCGATGCGACAACACGTCACCGGGACGGTACCTTCGCGAAGACATCGGCGTTCCTCCTCGGAACGTCATCACCTCAGCGCGAAGCCACACACATGCGCACTCACGCATCCTCAGGTCGCGTGCCATTCAGCATGGCACTTCTGTCCCTCTTTCTCTGGCCGTTTTCGGCCACTGAAGTGCAGGCGCAGGGGCCGCGCGATCACGCTCCCTCGAAGCTCGAAAGCACGGTCGACACGAGCATCAAGCCGGGCGACGACTTCTTCGCGTACGCCAATGGCGCGTGGCTGAAGACGGCAGTCATTCCCGCTGGCAGGGACAAGTGGGGAATCGGCGATGACATCAGAGCCGTCACCCAACGGCAGCTCACAGCGATCCTGGATGACGCCAACAACGCGAGCGCAGGAACGCTTGCGCGAAAAGTGGCCGACTTCCGGTCTGCCTACCTCAACCAGGCGAACATCGAGAAACGAGGGGTCGCGCCGCTCACACCGATGTTGCATCGAATCGACGGTGTCGGCGACCAGCACGCGCTCACTCGTCTGCTCGGCAGCTGGATGCACGCTGATGTGGATCCGCTCAACGTCGGCGTCTTCGCGTCGTCGTCAATACTCGGGCTCTCTGTGGAGCACAGTATCCACGGCGAGAAGACGTACGGCGCATTTGTTCTGCAAGGCGGTCTTGCACTCGGGGACCGTGAGCAATACCTGAGCAAGGAGACTCGCGCCGTCGAGCAGCGAGCTCGCTATCTCAAGTACGTCGCACGAATGCTGACGCTTGGCGGATTCGACCACGCGGAGCAGCGCGCCGAGTCGGTGCTTGCGCTCGAGACGGACATCGCCAAGACGCAGGCCACGACTCAGGAAACGACGGTCGATCGCAACGCCGACAATCAGTGGTCGCGAGCGGACTTCACGCGCGAAGCGCCGGGAATGGACTGGGGCGCGTTCTTCGAAGCGGCCGGGCTCGGGAAGCAGCAGGTGATCGTCGTATGGCAACCATCTGCGGTGAAGGGCGTCGCGGCGCTCGTTTCCTCGCGGCCACTCGACGCGTGGAAGGACTATCTCCGCTTTCATGTGATTGACGAATACGCGGACGTACTGCCGCACGCATTCGCCGACGCCGCCGCAGAAATGCGAGGAGATCAACGCACGCGCGATCAGCGCGCGCTGGCCGTCACGAAGTCGGCAATGTCGGACGCGATCGGGGAGCTGTACACGGATCGCTACTTCTCGGCCGCGCAGAAGGCACGGATCAGGGGCATTGTCGTGAACGTCACGGCCGCATTTCGTGAGCATGTGGCAAATGCGGCGTGGCTTTCACCCGCCAGCCGGAAGATCGCGCTGGCCAAGATCGACAATCTGTACGTTGGCATTGGATACGGGGAAACGCGTGCGGATTTGAGCGATCTTCGCATCGACGCGAACGACGCATTCGGCAATTCACAGCGCGTCGTCGAACGCAATTCGCGTCAGTCGCTCGAACGACTCACCAAGCCATACGATCAACACGAGTGGGTGATGGCCCCGCAGCTCGTGGGTGGTGTCCTGGTCTTTCAACAGAACGCCTACACGGTCATGGCGGCAATTCTCCAGCCGCCAAAGTACGATTCCACGGCGTCGGATGCGGCGGTGTATGGTTCGATTGGCGCGGTTGTCGGTCATGATGTGAGCCATTACGTGGACGTGCTGGGCTCGGACTACGAGCCCGACGGCCGGATGCGGCACTGGTGGACCGCCGACGACTCGGCGAAATTCGAAGCGGCCGCCGAACCGCTGGTGCGACAGTACTCGGAGTACCAGCCACTTCCGGGACTCCACGTGAATGGGCAGCTCACGAGATCGGAGAACATTGCGGATCTGGCAGGCCTCACTGCTGCGTTCGAAGCGCATCGCAAGGCACTGGGCGCAAAGGTAGCGGACAAGGAATACGTTCGTCGAAAGGACAGGGAGTTCTTCATCGCCTTTGCTCAGGCGTCAGGTGCCAAGATGAATGACGCGGGAATGCGTGTGCAGCTCACGAACGACCACGCGCCGGAGATGTATCGGTTCAGCACGGTGCGCAATCTCGACGCGTGGTACGATGCGTTCGATGTCGTCCCGGGCCAGCGGCTGTATCTGGAGCCGCACGCCCGCGTGCACGTCTGGTAGCGCTGAGGAGAGGAGCGAATGCGTGTCACTGTCTGCGAACTTCCGCATGAGACCAATGCTCTTGCGCGCGCGTGGGCAGCCCTGTGCGAACACTCGGCGGCGCACGCGTCGCAGCTCGTGCTGCTGCCCGAATTCGCGATGGCGGAACCGGTCTGGGAGTGCGAGCAGTTCGATGCCGATCACTGGTGTGTCGTCGAGACTCTGAGTGACTTGCAGCTTCGCAAGCTCCATGAGCTGAGTGCCGAGTATGTAGTGGGCACGCGGCCGGTGAGGGTGAATGGGCGTCGGCTGAATCAGGCATACCTGTGGTCCATCGCTACCGGCGTGCAGCCGTTGCGAAGCAAGTATTTTTTGCCCGATGAGCCAGGGAGTTGGGAGGCGACGTGGTTTCAGAAGGGCGATCCAGTGTTTCCCGCATTTCACGCTGGCACCGTGCCATTCGGCGTCAATATCTGCACTGAGCTGTGGGCGCTCGAGACGTACGCGGCGTATGCGGCGATGGGTGTCGAGCTTGTGTTGTCGCCGCGTGCGACGGCACTCGCGACGACGGCGAAATGGCAGGCTGCTGGTGTCGTGGCGGCGGTGCGCTCGGGTGCGTTCAGCGTGTCATCCAATCGCGTCGAGGCCACCGGTGCCTGCGGCGGTGGCGGTTGGATCATCGATCCGGCAGGTGAGGTTCTGGCGGTTACGTCGGCTGCGGAGCCGTTCGCGACGCTGGATATCGACTTGACGATGGCGGCGACGGCGAAGGCCAGCTATCCGCGCTACGTGTTTGCGCCGGAGCGTGGCGGATAGTAAGGTGAGCGAGCAGCG
>JBDUCR010000420.1:0-7796 GCA_040003345.1 bacterium | reverse complement strand
CCTCCTTTCGTTTGACCCGTGTCCGCCACGTGGGTCCGAAAAGAGGTTGAGTTGTCAGGGCGACGACGACTGCATCGGACGGGACCATCCCTTCCCGCGGACCGGAGGCGCTCCGACGGGCGCCATGGGCCAAGTTAGCACATTCCGGGCTGCGATGCCGGCCGATCCCATGTTGCGTGACTTCCGTGTTCTTGCCCAAATCTGGTAAGGGGCAGACACCTAGTGTCGCGCACCGACACGCATGTTGCACGCGAAGGGCAGCGAGAAAAAGAATGCACGGAAACAGCGGATCACTTGGAACCAGCGGATCCGCTCCCAGAGCGTTCGAGATCGATCAGCCGTTTCCAGAGCATCCGCTGTTCCCGTGCATTCCGTTGCTGTCGTCGTCCGTACGGCGAGTGTTACCCGAGATGCCGGATAACCCAAACTTAGGGCGCACATAGCTAATCATGCCGGAGCGCAATCATCGGATCGATTGATGCTGCACGGAGCGCAGGCACCCCGCTGGCAACCGCCGCCGCAAGCATGAAGGTCGTGATTGCAACGCCAATCACCGTCGGGTCTGCAGGCTGAATCCCGAACAGGAGCGACTGCGCGATACGCATCAACACAAACGAACCTGCGAGTCCGACGACGAGACCGGTCGCCACTACTCCAAACACATCAGTCATCACGAGCTCGATCAACGTCCAACGCTTCGCGCCCAGCGCGGCGCGAATGCCCAGCTCCCTCGTCCGACGCGCTACCGTGTAGCTCAGCAGCCCAAACAAGCCGATCGCAGCAAGCACGAGCCCGAGCAGAGCGAAAAGACCGCCAATAGCGGCGAGCAACCTTTCCTTCATGATCGTGCTGTCGATCAACGTCTCGAGCGTGGACATCCGAGTGACATGCATTCCCGATCCAAGTGCCCTCGCCTCGCGGTCGACCATCGCCGTGATGGAAACCGCATCGAGTGTTGATCGAACGTACATGGTGAATGACCTCGGAGGCTTCATCGGCATGTAGGCGATGGCCTCCGGTCCATTGCGCAGATCTCCGAAATGCGAGCTCGCTGCAACGCCGATGATCTGATGCCTCGTGCCGTCCGTGCGCCGAAATTCCTTTCCGATGGGAGACTCACCGTCAAAATACCTCTTCGCAAAGGTGCGATTGACAATCGTCGGAACTGGCTCGTCGTCGTTGTCGTCGAGTGTGAAATCCCGTCCGTCGAGCAATGGTGTCCTGAGAGTCGCAAGAAAGCCGGGCGACACCCGATAGAACGTCTCCTCACTGCTCGACGGCCGTTTTCCTGGCAGCACGATCCGCTCGGCGCGGCGACCTCCGGAAAACATCGGCATCCAGGCTACCGCCGCACCATTCACATGCGGCAAAACGGAAACGCGAGACTGGAGCTGCCGCGTAAGCGTGAGTTGAAGTGCTCGCTGCTGCGGACCAAGGCCATTGATCACGCTCAACACCGTCATGTCGTTAGGATCGAAACCAGTGTCGACCGCTGCGAGGTTGCGAATGCTCAGCAGGAATCCCGCGCCCCCTGCGACGAGACAGAATGCGAACGCCACCTGCACCCCGACGAACAGACGACCAAGACGCAGGCGACTCGCGTGTCCCACCACCTGGCGGAGGTCCGACATTGGACGCGCGGACGTCGCCTGCCATGCAGGGAGCAAGCCGAAAAGCAACGCAGAAAGCGCGCAGACGCCGGCAGAGAACAAGAAAATCCGTGCGTCGGGCTGAAGATCAATCTGCACCGGATCGGCTTGTCGCGATGTGAGCGCGACAAGCGCAGGCGCGAAAACGCGCGCCAGCGTCCACCCACTCGCCGTCGCCATCAACGAAATCAGCACGCACTCGGTCATTACTTGTCGCACGAGCCGCACTCGAGATGCACCGAGGGAAACGCGCAGCGCCATTTCGGCGGATCTCGCAGTTGATCGCGCAAGGAGCAGGCTCGCGACGTTCGCGCATGCGATCAGGAGCACGCAGGCAGCAACGCCAAACAGTATCCACAGCGGCCGAGCGAAGGTATTTCGGAATGCGGACACGCCGTTCGCTCCAGACTGCACGCGAATCGTTGTGGCAAGCAATTGTCGCCGCATTGCATCCGACACGCTCACGCCATCGTTGACTCTTGCCTGTTGATGCTGATGGAACGTCGGTTGAAGACGCGCCTCGAGCTGCTCCCGAGTCGCGCCACCCGAAAGACGTCCGAGCAGATGAAACGCTTTGAACTCGCGCTGTGTAAAAACGCTCGGATCAGTCAGCGTAATCGGAAGAAATACGTCGACGACCCTGCCCGACTCGATTCCAGAGAAACCCTCCCGTGCGACGCCGAGCACCGAATATGTTCGTCCATCTACAAGGAGATTCGTTCCGAGAATCGATGAATCCCCACCGAAGTGATGCGCCCAGTAGGCATGGCTCAGTACGGCGACGGCCCGTGGAGATGGAAGACGATCGTCGGTGCGGTTGAAGAGGCTGCCGATCGCCGGTGTAACACCGAGGATATCGAACGCATCAACGGAAACGAATTGGCGCGCCGCATTGTCCATTGGCGCGTCGACACCAGCGACTCCTATCTCCACACGATTCGGTGAATCGAACAACGCGATGCGCGCTGACCCGTTGGCGGCGGCGTTCAACTCTTCATAGAGCGGAAAGCTGAATACGTCGTTCTGATCAGATGCCGGAACGCCGACGTGGTTGACGTCAGTCGATGTCAGCGTGAACAACTCATCCGGTTGTGGAAGCGGCAGTGCGCGCAACATGACCGCGTCGACGATGGAGTAGATCGCGGTGTTTGCCCCGATGGCGAGGCCGAGGCACACCACTGCTGTGACAGTGAACGCGGGGTTCCGCAGAAGTCCTCGCCAGGCGTAGCGCGTATCCTGGAGAGTGCTCTCCACGTCAGGCCACAGCATGACATCGCGGCTCTGGGAGCGAATGCGTGTCACATTGCCGAACGCCATCGCTGCGCGCCGGCGCGCATCCGCTGGACTCATTCCATCACGCTCGAAATCTGCAGCCCTCCGCGCGATGTGATCACGCATCTCCTCGGCCAGGTCGTCGTCGAGCTTGCGCGAGTTGATGGTGTTAACGAGCCGAGTAATCCACGACACGGGTGCCTCCGGTTGAGCTACGCGTAGCGAAGCACTCGAGTGACGCCGCCGGAAAAACGCACCCAGCGCTCCTTCTCGGCGACGAGCTGCTTCGTGCCAGTCTTGGTGAGCCGGTACGTGCGCGCACGTCGTTTGTTCTCAGTCACGACCCACTCGGCCGAGATCCATCCTGCTTCTTCCATGCGGTGCAACGCGGGGTACAAGGATCCTTCGTCGACGCGAAGTGATTCGTTCGAGAGCTCCTGGATGGCGTTGGCGATTCCGTAACCGTGCGAGGGCCCTCGCCGGCTGAGAATTGTCAGCACGAGCATGTCGATGGTCGTCTGCGCGGAATTCGGGTTTGCCATTATACTCAGACCGCTAGGGTAGTGATCGTATCAAACCACTTCTCTGCGAGACTGTCAAGAGCAGTCGCGGTCTGCGCTCAACGAGCGAGCCCCTCAGCTGGCCCTTGACACGTCTGCATGTTCGGCGCTACTGTGAGCGCACAGGGAGTCGCGTCCCGATGTTCACGAGTCGATGCACCACGCTCAGCGTGTGCGCCGGCCACCTTCGCGCTAAGTGCGCAAGGCGATCATCGGCGGCGCGATTTGTCGTTTCTGCAACACAGCCGTTCAACACAACAACTCTTCAGGAATCGCTGAACTCATGACGCATCACTCATACGCTCTGATCGATAGCACCGGGCACGCGCTCTTTGGCGCATGCCCCGCGAGCAGGAGCGTGCCTGTGGGTGGTCTTGAACAAGCGATTGCGAATAAAGGCAAGCGAAGCAATCAGAGCGCGCTGGATTATCAGCCGCGCGGAGCAATGAGCAGGAACGGTGCAGGTTTCGACCGTGGGGGCCGTACGCCATAGCGTATCGGAGTCCACCATCGAAATGGAGCGGTTACACACGCCCCGCCTGCGCCAACTGCCAGGTGGGGTTTTTTGCGTTCACGCTGTTTGACAATCGATGGTCTGGGAAAATGCAGTACATGCAATACATGCAATACTTGCAACATCAGCTACACCCGTGGTTCGCCGTCGACCGACGCGGCATGATGCACGAGCAGAGGACTCACGCGACTCCCACTGCTCGGCGCATCCGCTGCTTCGTCGCGTCGGCGGCGCACCACACACTGGGGCTATAGCTCAACTGGTGAGAGCGTCCGGCTGTCGACCGGAAGGTTGCGGGTTCAACTCCCGCTGGTCTCGTTCATCGCCCTCTGGCGCGCGCGCGGTGCTCCACTCACCTCGCGTCGGAGGCGCGGTAGGTATTGTCGGCACGAGTCGAACGATGTGCGCCTCCCCAATTCCGTTTTTACACGCCGCCGTAGCTCAGCTGGATCAGAGCACCTGGCTTCGAACCAGGGTGTCGGGAGTTCGAGTCTCTCCGGCGGCACTGCATCACCGCACACACGCACGCATCGCGATCAATAGGGGGTGGTGTAAGCGGTTCGGCATAGAGGGGACGGCTGTCATCCCGCAGGAGCGAGCGAAGCGAGCAAGTGTCGGGATCTTCGTGCGCTACTGAAATCCCCCGAGAGCGGGTTCGAGACCCGTCCCCCTGATCTAACAACACCAACACAACGAGAGCACCATGACCGAAAATACAAGCGTCGTGTTCGGAACACACGACGAAAAGACAATTGTACAGATGCAGGACGTCGCAAGCCGAGCAGTGCGCACAGCGATCATGGCCGACGGTCATGTTGGCTACGTCATGCCGATCGGTGGTGTGGCAGCGTATCGGAATCAGGCATCCGTCGTCGGTGTCGGATTCGACATCGCGTGCGGCAACGCGGCCATTCGAACGGACCGCACCGTACACGATTTCTCGCGCGACAACTGGAAGGAGCTCGCTGACGAAATTCAGCGAACCATCGCGTTCGGTGTCGGACGGAACAATGTCGACGACGACGCACCAGAATCGCACCCGCTGTTCGACTCGCCTGCATGGGATGTGCTTGCACATCCCATCTCCGTCGCGCTCAAGCAGAAGGCACGTCATCAGCTTGGCACAGTCGGGAGCGGCAATCACTATGTCGACGTCTTCGCCGATGAGCTGGGACGCATCTGGGTCGGTGTGCACTTTGGCTCGCGCGGTCTTGGTCATACCGTCGCGTCGGGATTTCTCGCGTTGTCGCAGAACGAGCCTTGGGGCAAGCGCGTACCGGAGCGCGAAGTGCTCCTCGATCTCAGCACACCACTCGGCGACGACTATTGGTCGTTGATGAATCTTGCGGGCGAGTACGCCTATGCGGGACGCGAGTGGGTAGCGCGCAAGGTGGTTTCAATTCTTGGCGGTACTGAAGAGGAGTTGATCCACAATCATCACAACTTTGCGTGGAAGGAACAGCACGGCGGCGAGGAGTTGGTTGTCGTGCGAAAGGGCGCGACGCCTGCGTACCCCGGCCAGAAGGGGTTCGTCGGCGGATCGATGGGCGACAACTCGGTCATTCTTGAAGGCGCAGCCGAGGACACCGACGAACAGCGCGCGGCGATGTATTCCACCGTGCACGGTGCGGGTCGCGTGATGTCTCGCACCGAGGCGCGCGGAAAGGTGAAGGGCTGGGGACGCAACGCTCGCATCGTCGCACCGGGGAAGGTCTCGCAGGAGATGGTCGACGAGTGGCTCACGCCGCTCGGCGTCATCCTGCGTGGCGGTGGGCTCGATGAAGCGCCACAGGCCTATCGTCGTCTGCCGAACGTGCTCGCCGCGCAGGGCTCGACGATTCGGGTCCTGCACACGTTGACTCCAATCATCGTCGTGATGGCCGGAGAGAACGAGCTCGATCCATACAAGGACTGACAGACCACATCATGCGCGGGTCGCCGCTGCAAGTTCACGATCGCGGATCCGAATGATGCTGGAATGCTCGACGTAGTCGGCATCGATGCGGCTACGCCGAACGTCATCAGTGACTTCGTTGCGTGAATGGAGCGGTGCACCCTCCATTCGCGCGGCGGGTCCATCATCGAGCGATCGCGGGCAGAGGTGTCTGCGGTCGCTCACTACTTCAATGAATCATGAACCGAATGTCACGCTATCTGAATGAGTCGCCGGACGAGAATCTGGGCGACTACTTCGTCGTGGCGGGCGAGTTCGGTGTGGTATCGATCACGAGTGAAACGGCAGCAACGATCGAAGCGATGCTCGATCGGCAATGTGTGCCGGTGTGGATTGTCTTCGACGATCGTGCCGGTTCGCGCCTCCGCATTCGTACTCGCCACATCCGTTCGATCGTCGAGTCTACGGCTGCACAGCGTGCGGCTGACCGGCGCTACGACCGAGCGCGCCAGCGCGAAGAGCAGAACGATCGTCGTCCGTGGGAGGAGAACGACTGATCGAGTAGACCCAGACCATCGGTTGTGAACAGCAATCCTCCCACTTGTGACGGAATTCGTTCAAAACTTGAGACGTTCCAGATACGAGATGCTCTTCGGCACATTGTTGACCGGATCCGTCGTCTCATCCTCGAGGTAGTAGTACTCGACGCCGCCTTTCTGCGCGGCTTTCATCACATCTGACCAGTTCACCTGTCCTTGCCCAATCACCGCCTGTTGCTCGGCAGGCAGTCCACCGCTGAATGATCCGCGCGCGATCCCGGCCTTCATATCCTTGATGTGCATGAGCTTGAACCTGCCGGGATACTTCCGTATCAGCGCCGCGGGGTCCACGCCAGGCAAGTACGTCCACAACACGTCTTCCTCGAACGACACGAGCGCCGGATCTGTCTCCTGAATCATGAGATCGAGCAGCGTGCTGTTGCCGTACGGCACGGGCTCGAATCCATGGTCATGATAGAAGAAGGTGAGACCAGCATCCTTCATCGTGCGACCGATGCGATTGAAGTCGGCGATCGCCTTGCGCGCGTCGGCTTCGGTGAAGGCGCCGGTGTGCGGATACCACGCGAGACCAACGTATTTAGCGCCGAGCGCCTTCGCGTTCGCGATGACAGAATCGGGAGTCTTCGTGAGGTCGTCGTACGACACGTGCATCGACGTCGCGCGTAGTCCGGCGCTTTTGAGAGCGGCGGCGAACTGCAGCGCGGACATGCCGTACAGACCAGCCGTCTCGACATGTGTGATGCCCATGCCGCGTGTCATGTTCAGCATTGTCACCGGATCGGGCTTCGCTTGTTCGCGAAAGCTCCAGAGCTGGACGCCCATCGGTGCGCTGAAGTCGCCTTGGTATCGAATCTGTCGACTGCCGTCTGAGGGGGCAGTGACTGGGTCCGCTGCGCCGACGGATGACGTCGAGCGACAGGCGGACGTCGCAAGCAAGAGTCCGGCGACGACAGCGAGGGAATGAGAAGTGATTCGGCTCATCGTGTCCACCTTGGAATTGAGTGCGCCGTTGGGCGCCGTTGACAGGGTGCGAATCGTCGTCGTCTGCCGGCGTGCGGACCTGCTATCCTGCGGCGCGTTGCTGGGCGATGCAAGTGGGCGTTGCTCGTCCGCAGCGCGTTCCTAGATTGAGTGTCATGAAGACAGACCGTCGGAACATGACCGTGCGCGTCGTCGACTTGAAAAGCGATGAGGCGAGCGATGGCAGAGTGGCCGGTACTCCCGCTCAATTATTGTCACTGGCTCGTGAGTTGAGCCAACGAATGTGGCTGCTGACGGGGCAGCCTCTGCCGACCTATTCCCGAAACACGATACCCCTGAAGCTCACCACACTCGCTGACCAGTGAT
>JBDUCR010000257.1:0-25753 GCA_040003345.1 bacterium | reverse complement strand
TCGAGACGTTCTCGGCCGCGGGACCCTTGGCTCCCTGCACAATGTCGAACTCCACAGCATCACCCTCGGCCAGCGACTTGAAGCCGTTGCCCTGAATGGCGCTGTAGTGAACGAAACAATCTTTTTCCCCGTTATCCGGGGTGATGAAGCCAAAGCCCTTCGCGTCGTTGAACCACTTCACTTTGCCGGTCGTACGCATGTCCCACCCCTGAGGAAGCTGATTGTCTGGGGAGCGGAACACACCGTACCCCGACAATACCCTGACTCCGCGGGCTCACCGTTGTCCCGCCACTACGCGCTGGGGCCCGTTAGGGAATTCCAGCAGCGCTAACGTAGCAACGCCAAAAAGAGCGGTCAATAGTTGGGCCCGAACACTTCCTCGTCCTGGAAATCATTCTGTCCCGCGACCGACTTCTCGCCAACAATCATGGAACGACCTTCACACCAGTGACGAAGTAGTTCGTCTCCGCGAAGCAGCTACCGGGAACACCCTTGTGCTCCTGATACGTCATCGACACACGCGAGCCCATGAGCTGCGTGATTTGTTTTGCCACATTGTCATCACGCACTGAGAACGTGAAGAGCTGAGGCGCCGAACCGGGAATGTTGCTGGTCTGTAGCTCGCCCTCCCACGTCTTGCACACCCAGCCCTTGTGCGAAAATTTCTGGATGTAGCCGGCCCGGTTGCCCTCGGAATAGGCCCAATGCAAGGCGATTGCGGTCCACGCTGCCAATAGCGCAGCAGGAACGACGACAACGACACCGAACACGATCAATATCCACCGGCGGCGCCCGGATTTCTTCGCCTTCATCGGAGTAGCGCCGGCGTCGCTGAAACCTTCGTTCGCTGTCCGGTCGCGCGCCTTGTCGTTTTCCATCGTGTTCCTCGTTCGTCGTCACGCTTCGCTGAGCGCATCCATGGTGCCGGTTGGGGAGAAGGTACGCCGCTCACACGCTCCACGCACGAGGAGAATCGCAGTAGCTTTGAATCTCCTCCACCCGAACACCGCCGTGTCTTTCGCACCTCGTCGCCCGACCGTAACTGCGCTCGTCGGTTCCGTTCCTGTGGGATCCGCGCATCCGATCGTCGTCCAGTCGATGACCAACACCGACACGGCCGATGCGGTTGGCACGGCTGCACAGGTGGCCGCATTGGCTGCCGCTGGCTCGCAGCTCGTGCGCATCACGGTGAACAATGACGCCGCTGCAACTGCGGTACCTGAAATTGCGGCACGACTCGCCGATGCCGGTGTGCACGTCCCGATCATCGGCGACTTTCACTACAACGGCCATCTGCTGCTTGCGAAGTATCCGGATTGCGCCCGTGCTCTCGCCAAGTATCGCATCAACCCAGGAAACGTCGGCGGAAAGCGGCGCGACGAAAATTTTCGCACGATCGTCCAGATTGCGGCTGACCATGGAAAGCCGGTACGCATCGGCGTGAACTGGGGCTCGCTCGATCAGGATCTGCTTACACAGATGATGGACGACAACGCGCGCGCCGAATCCCCGCGCACAGCGAAAGACGTCTACATCGAGGCGATGCTCGCCTCAGCGCTCCGCTCTGCAGAGCTTGCGGAAGAAGTCGGGCTCGGCCACGACCACATTCTCATTTCCGCGAAAGTCTCGCACGTGCAGGACTTGGTTGAAGTGTACGGACGCCTAGCGACCCGCTGCGATTATCCACTGCACCTGGGCCTCACCGAAGCGGGCATGGGAATGAAAGGGCAGGTAGCCAGCGCCGCAGCATTGTCCATCCTCCTTGCCCAAGGCATCGGCGACACGATTCGCGTCTCGCTCACACCGAAGCCCAACGGTGACCGCTCAGAAGAAGTGCTGGTTGCACAGCAGATCCTGCAATCGCTCGGCTTACGCAGCTTTGCGCCGCAGGTAACGGCGTGTCCAGGCTGCGGGCGCACGACGTCGACGTTCTTCCAGCACATGGCGGAAGACATCCAGACCTATTTGCGCGAGCAGATGCCGGTCTGGAAGACCACGCGCCCCGGTGTCGAGACGATGAACGTCGCTGTGATGGGATGCGTCGTGAACGGCCCCGGCGAATCGAAGCACGCCAACCTCGGCATTTCACTGCCGGGCACCTTCGAGGAGCCAAAGGCGCCGGTGTACATGGACGGCAAACTCCTCACAACGCTCAAGGGCGATCGCATTGTGCAGGAATTCCTCGTCATTCTCGAGGACTACGTAGCGCGAACGTATCCACCAGTTGCGGTCGGCGCGCTCACGGACGTCTGAGCCGCAGCTTCAGTGCTGCGAGACTACTTGCCGTATTCCTCGAGCCGTTCGGCAACCTCGCGCAACTCATCCATGATTGACGCATCGAATCCGAGCTCGCGCAGCCGCTCGTAGACTCGACGGTACCAGCGCACTGTCCCCACTCGACCGACATTGAAACGCGACCACACCGTGTCGGGATCCAGTGTACGATGCAGGTCGGCGAGAATGCTGTTGCCGTTGTGGATCTTGTCGGCGGCACACACCCAGCGGGCACTCTCCGACGCGGCGGCGAGGCGCGCGAGGTAGTCGTCCTTGCGCTCCTCGCTCGAGAGCTCGATCCCCTCTTCGTCCACTTGCCGGTGCGTTACGGCGAGCACGGTTTCGAGTACATCGGGCCCGAACTTGTCGCCTATGCGCTGCTCGAGCATGTCACGCGTATAACCATCGCGCACACAGTCCTCGATCACGTCGTGGAGGATTCCGGCGACGATGGTCTGCTCGTCCTGGTCGTATCGAGTCAGGATCACGGCGACATTTGCCGGATGCGTCAGATAGGGAAGGCGCGTTCCCTTCCGCACCTGACGGTCGTGGTGCTTGGCAGCAAAGGCGAAAGCGTGGTTGATGCGATCCGAATAGCCGCGGGTCGGCATTGCGTCACACGAGACAAACGGGAAGTGCTGGCGCCAAGGAGCAGGGGACGAAAGATACTGCGCTGACGCTCAAGCTGCACGCGTGCGGTGAGCAGCGAGCGGTCAGGTATCCGCAAAGATTCCAGATGCGGCTTCACGACCTCACGTCGAGATTTGCGCCACGAGCGCAAGATCGAGGAGCGCGAGTGCGCACCCCTGCACGACGACTGCGATGCCGGCGCCAACGAAGCCCAGGCGTCGGCCGAGCTTCCATCCGATGGTGCCGAGCGCAAGACCAACGAGCACATAGCCTGTGTCGAGTCCGATGTTGAGCCACAGCAAACGATCAAGTCGCGTTGCGCCGACAACGTCGCGCGGCGCGACCTGTGTCCACAACGCCAGTGCGAGAGCAATCTCCGCTGCGCCCCACGCCGCCGACTGAATACCGAAATGCTGCAGGAGCGGAGACTGTCGCGAACCGACGCGCAACCATGCAAGAATGCCCGTACCCGCCAGCACACTGGCCGCTCCCCAGATCACCAGGCGGAGCAGGTGAGTCCGCTCGAGCGCCTCGAGTGTGTCCGCCCACATGTATGGCATCGGCGAAGGGTAAACGGCATTCTTCGGGTATGACACCTCCGCGCTTCTTTAGCACGCCCGACAAATTTGGAGCCTGGCTGGAGAAGAATCACGAGCGTGAGATGGAGCTCTGGGTGGGCTTCTACAAGAAGGATTCTGGGCGACCAAGTATGACGTGGCCGGAATCCGTCGATGAAGCGCTTCGGTTCGGCTGGATCGATGCCGTACGCAAAACGATCGACGACGAGAGCTACATGATCCGTTTCACGCGGAGAAAGCCGACCAGTATCTGGAGCAAGGTGAACATCGCCAAGGTAGAAGCGCTCATCGCGGCGAATCGGATGGCGCCGGCTGGAATTGCGGCCTACGCATTACGAACACCCGAACGCTCCGGTGTCTATTCGTTCGAGCGAGAGCCAGCGAACTTTGACGCCGAGCAGCTACGCGCCTTTCACAAGAACAAAAAGGCATGGGAGTTTTTTGAGCGGCAGCCGCCCGGCTATCGCCGCGTCGTTACCCACTACGTCACGAGCGCAAAGCGAGCCGAAACTCGCGACCGGCGGCTCGCGGCAGTAATCGAACACTCGGCCAGGAGCGAGCGCATTCCGCAGTACACGTTGGCACCAAAGAGCAAATAGATCGTGAGGCCAGGTCATCCAACTTCCACGACCTCACGTTCTACTTCCCCCAGCGGCCGCAGTTCGGCAAGTACGGGATCCGGGGCATCCCACAGCACGATTCCCCGAGTGTGCGCACCGGTGCCGTCGATCAGTTCGACAGTGCGCTTGATCTCCGCGATTGGTGTCTGACCCGCGCGTGCGCAAAAGAGAACATCGGGAATCGGCAGAACGCTTGGCAAGCCACCGAGTACCTGTTCAGCAGAACTCACCAGGATGATGGCGTCGTAGCGTCTGGAGAGCCGCGTGATGTCGCGCTCGAGAAGGGCGCGAATCTCGTCGATTGATGCGCCTGCATCTCCACTTGGCACGACGTCGATTGTGCGATCGCGGCCGAGGCGGGCGCTTCGAGTCACCTCCGGCCACTGTGCTGTTCCTTTTGCCAGGCCATTGATGCCTGCACTCGTGCGAAGCCGGAGTGCGGCGGCGACGCTCGATGTCGTGCTGTCGGTATCGATGAGTAGCGTGGAGCGCGCTTCGTCGGCGGCGATTGCCGCGAAGTTGATCGCGACGATGGCTGCTACCGCGGTATTGTCTCCCGTGACAGTCAGCATCACGGCGTTCGATCCTGCCGTGGCAATCGTCAGATATATCAGTTGATGCCCATCCGCCCCTGGATCGATATGGGGTGGACCGGCGCGATCACTTGCGCGTCTGCCGCGTTCCGGTGATGGAGGCAACGGATGGATGACGCCGAGTACGCGGATGCCGGTAGCGCGTTCTGCTTCGTAGCCGTCGGCGAGGCGCGGGCGGCGCACCTCGTCGAACAGCGCGATGCCGAAGCCAAGCACTGCGCCAAACACGAGTGCTGCTGCAAGCATCGCCGATGGCGACGCTCCCACATTCGCCAACTCACGTGCGCGCTCTTCTCGCACATCGAGTGCTGCGAGCTCCGCACGCTCACGCGCCAATCGTGTTGCGACACCTGCCGACGCAGCACGAGCGGCGTCGCGGGCCTGCGCACGCGCGAGTGTGTCAGGCAGCGGACGCAGCGCGATCGTTGTTGAGATTGTCGGTGGCGGTGGCGCCATGGCGCTCAGCTCTCGCTTGAGCGCGGTGCGGCGTACGTCTGCAAGCGCTTCGATGTTGCGTCCCAGCTCGTTGGCGCGCGCGGTGAGTGCGACGAAGACTGGATCTACGCCGCCGACGGCGCTGTAGCTGTCGCGCTCCCGCTCGATTTCAACGAGTGAATCCAGGAGTAGTCTCACGCGCGGATCGCCTTGCATTGGAGCGGACTGTGCGAGCGCGCGATATGAGCCAAGCAGTGGCGCGTTTTCCGAGCGAGCGATCAGTCGGCCGAGGAGATCCACTTGTGTGGATAGCGTGTCGTGGCGGCTTCGGACGTTTGAGCCAACTCTCTCGCTGCCGGCAGCGGTGTCGGTCGTCGCCGCGGCGCTCGCAGAAGCCAATCCCGCGAACTCCACGCGCGTGCTGGCGAGTGACGATTCCGCCGCTGCCGCTTGTCGCTCCGCTTCGGCAAGAGCGGCGGCGGTGGGTTCGGTATCCGGGCGGAGTGCGGCGGCCGGTCTCATTGCCGCCGCGGCCTTTCTCGCCTGCTGCGGCACAACGACGAGCGCGAGCAACGAAAGCACGAAGGTCACGATGCTGACGGCGCTGATGAAGACGGGTCGTCGAAGTGCGTTGCGCGCGCGCGCGGCGATCCAGGTCGCTCGAGTGATCGTTGGCGGGCTGGCACGCCGGCGAGATGGGCGACGACGCGGACTCATACGTGAGGACGATATGTGAGGGTGTGCTTCGCGGCCACTCTGCGTCGTTTGCCAGCGGATCTGCTGCGCGCCGGCCCGCACGCTTCCACTCCGTCCGGCTATGCACGTCGTACACCACGGCGAGTCTCGCTGATAGGCACATACACGATGGGGCGGATGCAGTGATGCATCCGCCCCATCAGGTACTGCCATGCATCGATAGTCGACTACTGGACCGTGATCGAGCCCTTCATGTTCATGGCCTGATGCGGCGTGCAGGTGAAGTCATACTTGCCGGGCGCAACCTTGGCGAAGGAGACCGTATACGCCTCATTCGGCTGCATCAGCATGGGGCTGGACATCTCGCCCATCTTCGCGCCGGACATGTTCGCGTCGAGCTGTGCCTTCGCTGCGGCATCCGTGACGCCCTGGAATGCGACGTTGTGTGGTCCGCCGGAGACCATGATGAACTTGATGGCATCGCCCTGCTTAATCGTGGTGTTCGCGGGATCGAATTTATAACCGCTCGCATCGCCGATCATCTTCACTTCGTGAACTGCGCCGGTGGACGGAGCTGGAGCAACCGCGCCAGCCGCAGGTGTCGCAGCCGGCGTGGTCGCAGGCGTGGTGGCAGCCGGGGTGGACGCACTCGCTGCAGCCGCGTTGGCCGCGGCGGTGTCCGTCGCCGCCTTCTCGCCGCCACAGGCGCCGAGGAGCGCCGCACTCGTCAGGAGCGCAATACCGTAGAACCGCATTTCTTGAAACCTCCCAAAAACTTGATCGTGAATGGCGCACCGCGGGGCCCCGCGGTGCATTGTGATTTTATTCACAAGCTATCGCTTGCGCAATTCAGTTCGCTACATCGACTTCCCCCAAAGCGCGCGTTGGCTGCATTCTCCGCGCCGCGCCGTTGACCCACGGCCGCGGGCCCGGTACGTTCAATCCCATGATCGCCGCCCACCACCACCATCTGCATCATCATCACGGCCTGACGGGTCGGGACGACGCACGGGTGCACGGCTAAGCGACCACTCTCGCACCGGCACACCTGCCGGTCATCCCTCGGCCCGTCCTCTCGGACGGGCCTTTTTTGTTTCTACCCATCAGCTGCCTCCTTCACGCGACCTCATGCTTCGCATTGCCCTGCCCAACAAAGGCCGACTGTCCCAGGACGCCCGAGAGTTGTTTACGGACGCCGGCCTCGAAATTCGCGCCGCCGGCCCCCGCGCACTCACCGCATCCCTCGGCGGCGAGTTCCAGGCGCTGTTCGTGCGAGCGCAGGATATTCCCGAATTTGTCGCCGATGGTGCTGCGGATGCTGGCGTTACCGGCTTTGACCTGATCAGCGAATCCGGACGCGCCGTAGACGAGCTCGCGGATCTCGAATTCGGACTCTGTCGACTTGCTGTCGCCGCGCGCGAGGACAGCGGTGTCGAGTCGCTTGGCGACATCACCACCGGAATGCGCGTCGCGACCGTCTTTCCGCGAATCACTCGGCGGTTCTTCGACGAACGCGATGTCGCTGTGGAGATCGTTCCCATATCGGGCGCAGCGGAGATCGCGCCGCACATCGGCATTGCCGATGTGATCGTGGACCTCGTATCGACGGGATCAACGTTGCGCGTGAACGGGCTGCGGGAGATCGCGACCGTGCTCGAATCCACCAGCCGGTTGATCTCGAGACCGGCCGTGCGCGCCGATCCCGCGCGGGCGCGGGCCCTCGACGAGCTCGTCGCCGCGCTGGGGAGCGTGCTGGCCGCTCGCGGAAAGCGCTATGTCATGGCCAACGTTCCGCGCGCACGGCTCGACGAGGTGAAACAAGTCGTTCCAGGACTCAACGGACCGACCGTGATCGACATCATGAATGGCGGCGCGTTCGTGGCTGTTCACTCCGTGGTAGCAGCAGCGACGATCTACCGTACCATCGCGGACCTCAAGGCACTTGGCGCAGAAGGAATTCTCGTCACACGCATCGAGAGGCTAATGCCGTGAGTGATCGCACCGCGGTCTCGTTGGTGCGCTGGACGGGCGCATGTGCGTCACTCTCGGCGAGCGACCGTGCGTCGTTGCTGGATCGCTCGTCGTCGGGCGACCCTTCGGTAGGCGAGCGAACGGGCGAGATCATCGCGCGTGTTCGTCGCGATGGTGATGCGGCATTGCGCGCGCTCGCTTCGGAGCTCGATGGCGTTGTGCTCGAGTCGCTTGAAGTGCCGAAGCATGAATGGATCGCGGCGCTCGACGCACTTCCGTCATCACTTCGTCGTGCGATGGAGCGCTCGGCTGCGAACATTCGTCGCGTGCACGAGGCGTTTCTGCCGAAGAGGCAGGAAGTCGAGACCGAACCGGGAATCATCGTCGGGCGACGTCCGGATCCGCTTGGCCGCGTTGGTGTGTATGCGCCGGGTGGACGCGCGGCGTATCCAAGCAGCGTGCTGATGGGAGTGATCCCTGCGCGCGTTGCCGGCGTTGGTGAGATTATCGTCTGTTCGCCGCCAGACCGAGCGACGGGTGGTCCGTCTGGTGTGGTGCTTGCCGCTGCGGCGCTCGCTGGCGCTGACCGCGTGTTCTCGCTTGGTGGTGCAGGTGCGATCGCAGCTCTCGCATACGGAACGCCGAGTGTGCCTCGCGTCGATCGTATCGTCGGGCCCGGGAATGCCTACGTCGCCGAGGCAAAGCTTCAGGTGGCGAGCGTGGTGGCGATTGATTCACCGGCAGGCCCAAGCGAGCTGCTTGTGATCGCAGATGCGTCCGTGGATGCACGGCTCGTCGCACGCGAGATGCTTGCACAGGCCGAGCATGATCCTCTCGCAGCGGTCGTCGCGGTAACGACGAGTGAGAGCGTGGCGAATGCTGTATTGCGCGCGATTGCCGAATTGTTGCCGGCGCAGCCGCGCGCTGAGATTGTGGCGGCGGCGTTGAGCGGGCGTGGTGCGGTGCTGTGGGCCGATACGCTTGCCGCCGCGGTGAAATTTGCGAATGCGTATGCGCCGGAGCACCTGCTGCTTGCAGTGTCGCAACCGGAAATAGTGCTTGAAGGTCTGCGAAATGCGGGCACTGTGTTTGTCGGCGAGTGTGCGTCTGTCGCCTTTGGTGACTACATGACGGGCGCGAATCACGTTCTTCCGACGGGTGGGCTGGCGCGCTCTTATTCCGGGCTTTCGACGCTCGACTTCGTGCGATGGACGACGTATCAACGCGTGACGCGCGCAGCGGCGGCGCGGCTCGCAGATGATGTCGCCGCATTCGCTGATGCCGAGGGACTCGGGGGTCACGCGTTGGCGGCGCGTGCCTGGGGTGCGGAGGCTACGGTATGACTCGCTCTGCTGACACACTGCGGTTAGCGCGCGAATGCATGGCCGCACTTCCACTGTATGCGCCCGATCCTGTGGTGTGCGCTGTTGATCTGAGCGACAACACGAACCTCTGGGGTGCGCCTCCCGCGGCACTCTGCGCAATGCGCGAAGTGCCGGCTGAGGCACTCTCGCGGTATCCGACGCTTTATTGCGAGCCGCTTCGCGACGCGTTGCTCGGATACGTGGGACTTGCCGGTGTCGATGGAATTGGTGTCGTGACAGGATGTGGATCGGACGACGTTCTCGATTCGACGATGCGCGCGTTTGGCGCGGAGGGTGATTCCATCGCCTTCTCGGCACCGACATTCACGATGATTCCGATGCTCGCGCGGTTGAACGGCCTGACGCCGGTAGCGATTCCATTTGCCGACGACTTCGACCTGGATGCGGAGCGTCTCGTGGATGCCGGTGCGAAGATCACCTACCTGTGTGCGCCGAACAATCCGACTGCAACACCTGTCTCGCGTGCGGCGGTAGAATATGTCGTCGCCAATGCGCATGGCATGGTGCTCATCGACGAAGCATATGCGGAGTTCGCGCCGGACGTGTTCGCCGATCTCCTTGCACGGAATGAGCACGTCATCATTGCGCGAACTTTCTCGAAAGCGTTTGGCCTGGCGGGCCTTCGCTTTGGCTACGGTGTTGGTGCGCACGGTGTGGTCAGGCTCATCGAGCGCGCGCGCGGGCCGTACAAGGTGAATGCGTTGGCGGAGCGTGCAGTGCGGGCGGCACTCGACGATACGGCCGATGGTCTCGGCTGGGTACGCGAGCATGCGGCGCTTGCCATCGCCAATCGAGCGCGGCTGATGACGGAGATTCAGCAACTTGGGCTCACGGCGTTACCGTCGGCAGCGAATTTCATCATGGTCCCGACGCCCGACGCAGCGAAGATCTATCGCGCAATGTGCGCACGCGGTGTTCTCGTGCGTGCCTTCACCACCATGCCGCGTGATGTGCCCGTGCTCAGTGCAAGCAACGGTGCAGCGCTGCGCATTGGCGTCGGACCGTGGGAGATGATGGAGACGATGCTCGGCGCGTTGCGCGAGGTGATCGCGTGAAGGTCACGATCTTCGACTACGGCGCGGGGAATCTGCACTCGCTCGCGAAGGCGCTCGAGATGGATGGTATCGCCGTTGAGGTGCAGACGGATCCGATTCATGCCGTCGATACAGACGTGCTCGTGCTGCCGGGCGTTGGGGCATTCGGCGCAGCGGTAGATCGACTCTCACCAGGTCGTGAGGCCATGCGCAACGCGATACTCGGCGGACTGCCTGCAATTGGAATTTGCCTCGGCATGCAGCTGCTGTTCGACGCGAGCGACGAGGGTGGAGGCGCAGGGCTCGGAATCATTTCTGGTCGAGTCACACGATTGAGCGCGCAGCGCGTTCCGCAGATCGGCTGGAACGACGTTGTTCCTGTGCCAGGTGAGCGACTCTTTGTCGACGCACCGCTTGCGGTCGCGTACTTCGCCAACAGCTTCGTCTGTCGGCCGGTTGACGAACGCGTCGTCACGGCTTGGACGACACATGAGTCGGATCGCTTTCCGTCGGCGGTTCGCGAGCGGAATGCAGTTGGCGTGCAGTTTCATCCCGAGAAGAGCTCGGCCGACGGTGTGCGCTTTCTGCACGCTTTCTTACTTGACGCGCAACGAACTGGGGTCACCAAGTGATCGCAATACCTGCTGTGGATCTTCGCGACGGTGTCTGTGTGCAGCTGGTTGGCGGTTCGTTCGCGCACGAAAAGGTTCGGCTCGAGAATCCGGTGGAGGTTGCTCGTTCGTGGGAGCATTACGGCTTTCACCGGCTGCATGTCGTCGATCTCGACGCGGCGACCGGACGTGGCTCCAATCTGTCGGTGATTCGGTCGCTGTTGTTCGACAGCGGGATTCCCATTCAGGTAGGTGGCGGCGTGCGCTCCGGCGAGCTGGTGGAAGAGCTGCTCGAGGCAGGCGCATCGCGCGTAATCGTCGGTACGCGCGCGATCGAAGAGCCTGAATGGATCGCTGAGCTTGCCGCTCGACATCCTGGTGAGATCATCGTCGCGTGTGATGTCCGCGAGCGTCGCGTCACCACGCGTGGCTGGCAGCACACGCTGCCTCTGGACATTCTCGATGTGCTCGAGGAGTTGAATCCGTTGCCGCTTGGTGGTTTGCTCGTAACCGCAGTGCACCGCGAAGGACAGTTGCAGGGCACGGATCTGCCGTTGATGGAAGACGTCGCAGAGGCGTCGAACTTTCCGGTGTTCGCCTCAGGCGGTATCACGACGATGCAGGATCTTCGCGCGCTCGAGCATCGTGGTTTGGCGGGCGCCGTGATTGGCATGGCGCTCTATACCGGCGCGCTCGATCCGGTTGTCGTCGCCGGAGAATACGGCGAATGAGTGACTCTGCATCACAACACTCATTGGAGAATTCTCGATGACCGTTGTCGTACGTGAGACGAAGGAAACCACCATCCGCTGCGAGCTCGCTCGCGGGACGGGCACGGCGGACGTCTCGACTGGTATTCCGTTTCTGGATCACATGCTCGTCGCGTTTGCGCGATACAGCGGATTGGATCTCGTGTTGAAGGCGACAGGAGATCTGCCGCATCATCTCATAGAGGACGTCGCGATCTGCGTTGGCGCGGCGGTCTCGGCGCTCCTTCCGGCGACGGCGGCACGATATGGCGATCGCACGGTGCCAATGGATGAAGCGCTCGTGCACTGCGCACTCGATCTCGGTGGACGGCCATACTATCGCGGCCCATTGCCGAGTACCCTCTATGAGCATTGGATGCGCTCGTTCAGCGATAATGCGCGGGCGACGCTGCACTTACGTGTGCTGCGTGGCACTGATCGGCATCACATCGTCGAGGCCGCGTTCAAGGCGCTTGGTCTCGCCGTGCGCGAGGCCTTCGTCGACTCTGGTGCGGTCTTCAGCACGAAGGGTGGTGTGGCGTTGCGCGTCGAGGAGTCGCTCTGAATGCTGACACGGCGCGTGGTCGTATGTCTCGATGTGCAGGGCGGGCGCGTCGTCAAGGGAACGCAGTTCGTAAACCTGCGCGACGTTGGCGATCCAGTGGACCTTGCAACCCGTTACGAGCGAGAAGGCGCCGACGAAATTGTCTTTCTCGATATTTCGGCGAGTGCCGAGGCTCGCGGCACGTTGCTCGACGTCGCTCGACGCACGGCTGAGCGGCTGTTCATTCCGCTTACGATCGGCGGTGGCGTGCGTTCGGCCGATGATGTTGGTCTCGCGCTGCGTGCCGGTGCTGACAAGGTGAGCATCAATTCGGCGGCGGTGCGGCGGCCGGAAGTTCTTACAGAATCCGCCGAGCGGTTCGGCGCACAGTGTGTCGTCATCAGCATCGATGCAAAACGTGAAGGCGACATCTGGCGTGTCTATGTGAAAGGTGGACGCGAGCGTACTGAGCTCGATGTCGTGGAGTGGGCGACCGAATGTGTGCGACGTGGCGCGGGAGAAATTCTGCTCACCAGCATTGATCGTGACGGTGCGCGTACGGGTTATGATATCGAGCTCACGCGTGCGGTTGCGGCGGCGGTCGATGTGCCGGTTGTCGCGTCGGGCGGAGCGGGATCGGCGCAGCATGTGTGCGATGTCTTTCAACTCGGGCGTGCCGATGCCGCGTTGCTCGCTGGCATTCTTCACGATGGGCTCACGACTGTCGGCGCAGTAAAGGATGCGATGCGCCTGGCGCATCTTCCGGTACGCGCTGCATGAGCACTGCCTCGAGCTCCGCTGCAGATGATCTCATGACACCAGCGGCTGAGTTGGCGCGTGTCACTGGCGACATCGCATTGCAGCACTATCGATCGAATCTCACCGTGGAGACGAAAGCCGACGGCTCACCGGTGACGATTGCTGATCGCGCCGCAGAAACAGCTGCTCGCGACTGGGTGCGTCGTTACTTCCCCAACGATGGAGTGCTCGGCGAAGAGTTCGGCGAGGAGCGGCCCACCGCGCGTCGCCGCTGGATCATCGATCCCATCGACGGCACGAAGTCGTTTGTACACGGCGCGCCGTTGTGGGGCTCGCTCGTTGCGGTTTGCGAAGGAGAGCACGTCCTTGCCGGCGCCGCCTATTTTCCCGCGCTTGGCGATTTGGTCGTCGCGGTGCCAGGTGGAGGTTGTTGGTGGAATGGATCGCGATGCGCTGTGTCCGCGGTTAGTGAGATGCATGCTGCAACCGTGCTTACAACGGACGACAGATTCCGTGAGCGTACCGAGTATCGCGATGGGTGGAAGCGCGCATCGGATGCAGCGGCGATCAGCCGCACATGGGGCGACTGCTTCGGTTATTTCCTCGTCGCGACAGGCCGGGCCGAGGCGATGGTCGATCCTGTGATGTCGCCCTGGGATGCGGCGGCGCTTCAACCAATCATTGAAGAAGCCGGTGGTGTGTTCACCGATTGGGCGGGACGATCCACTGCGTTCGGCGGAAGTGCCATCGCGACCAATCGGCTTCTTGCGGTCACCGTGCGCGATCTTCTTTCAGACTCTTCAGAGATGTGACATGCTCGATCTGAACACGCTCGACTTCACGAAGGGCAAAGGGCTCGTTACTGTCGTCACGCAGGATTCGCGATCCGGTGCGGTGCTGATGGTCGCGCATGCTGATCGCGAGGCGCTCGAGCAGACCATTGCGACGGGCGAGATGCACTATCGCTCGCGCTCACGCGGTCTGTGGCACAAGGGTGGGACGAGCGGCAATGTTCAGCGAGTCGTCACACTGACAGCTGATTGTGACGGTGACGCTGTTTTGGCGCGAGTGATTCCAGCAGGGCCAGCGTGTCATACGGGTGCACAGTCCTGTTTCGGCAACGATGCTCTTGCGGCGCACACGCTGTCTGTTCTCGATGCGACGATTGCCGAACGCGCGTTGACAGTCGATACAGCGTGGACTGCTTCTTCGTACACGCAGCGCTTGCTCGGTGATCGCAACCTTCGCCTGAAGAAGATTGGCGAAGAGGCCGCGGAGCTCGTCACAGCCTGTGCTGATGGTGATGTCGTTCGCGCGCGCGAAGAGGCGGCGGACGTCATCTATCATGCGCTGGTCGCGCTTCGCGCGGTGGGCGGTTCACTCGCCGACGTGGAACTGGTTCTCGCCGCGCGGAGCGGGACGTCGCGCTAGTTCGGGATTTTGCGCTCGGCTCTACCGATCAGAACTGACTCAAAAGCGACCGATCGAGTTTGCTCGCATCGCCGACGTACGCGAACCGGAAATCCTTCAGGTACTTTCGCGCCACGCGACGCACGTCTTCTGGTGTAACGCGACGTAGCCCATCCATGAATCGATCGGCCGCGCGGAAGTTGCCCTGATACAATTCCGCTCTTGCGAGCACGTTGGCCTGGTCGGCGTTCGTCTCGTTCTTCAGGTAGTACTCAGTGATGAATTGCTGTTCGAGTCGCTTGAGCCCCATCGCGTCAACCGATTCGGTCTGCAGGGTGGTGAGCTCGTCGCGCATGATGTGGAGCACCTGATTCGGATCGACGGTGGTGACATACAACCCACCGACGGCATTCGCGCGCTCCATGAACGGCGCTTCGACTGCGTAGCTCAAGTTGCGACGCGACCGTACTTCCGTGAACAGCCGCCCCGAGAGCACAGCCGTCGCGACGCGAAGAGCCATGTAATCAGGATCGGTTGCCGCTGGGCCGGGGACGTAGCCGAGCAGGTAGTTCGTCGGGAGCTGGCGATTGTCGATAGCCAGTGCGCGACCCATTGATACAACGCTGGGTGGCGAGGTCCACTTGTACGTTCCGCGCGGCAGCGTTGCGAGCGTGCCGCGCACGAGTTGCTCTACCTGCGCCTGATCTACATTGCCGACGACGACCAGCAGCATGCGCGATGTCACGAACTGCTGCGCGTGATACTGCTTGAGCTGCGCTGCCGTTAGTGACGCAATTGATTCGGGTGTGCCCGTCGGGGAGACTGCGTTTGGATGGTTGATATAGAGAAGACTGTCGGCGAGCTGTGTTGCCGCATCGTCTGGCTGCGTGTTGCGCTCACGCGCAACGGAGAGAAGCTGGTCGCGTACGATCTCGACTTCCGCGGGGTCGAGCGAGGGAGCCATGACCCGGTCGGCGAAGATCGCCCACGTCGAATCGAAAGTGGATCGAATGGCGCGCAGGCCGATTGCACTCCAGTCGTCGTTCGCTTCGATGGCGATGGTGCTGCCGAGACGTGCAGTGCGTTGACGCACCGCGGCGCCAGGGAATCGCTTCGTACCGCGTTCGCTCGCGGCGAGCACCATCGCTTCAATGCCGGCTGTCTTCGACGTGAGCTGCCGAGCGCCGCCGAGCAAATAGAGATTCGCGACGACAACTTCGTTCGCGGAGTTGCGGCGCAAAATCACGGTGAGTCCGTTGACGTCGAACTTGCTCGTGATCGCCGAATCCGGTGCTATAGCTCTCGCTGGAACCCTGCTTGCCTCGGCCGCATGAGCGTCGGTAGCGACGCCAGTAATTGACGCTATTGCGACGAACGCCAGATGCATGCGCTTCACGGCGTACCTCCCGCCAACTCGCCTTCGGTGAGTTTGAGCGCTCGCCGCGTTTCCGGCGAGAGGAGCACACCCGTTACGCGTGATTTCCCGACGATGTAGCGCGTTGCGTACTTGCGAAGGTCCTCGGGTGTCTGGTGCGCCATCGTGTCCACGTAGCCGAAGAAATAGTCGAGCCCCGTTACGGCCCACCAGAATCCGAGCTGATGTGCGAAGCCTGACGAACGCTCCAGACTCTCCATCGTGCCGACGATGCGCGTTCGCTTCACACCATCCACAGCTTCCGTCGTGATGTACCCCGGCTTCACGACTTCAATGAGCTCGCGATCGAGCGCGGCAATCGCTTCGCGCAGTTTGCCCGGTGCGACTTCACCGCTGATGGTAATCGGGCCCACCTGGTTGAGCGTGTAGTAGTTGACGCCAAGGGACTGCCAGAGCCCGCTGTCGACGAGTTTACGCTGGAAGCGCGAGCCTGGCTGGTTCAACACATCGGAGAAGACGTCGGCCGCATAGGTCGCCGGAATGTCCATGTGAGCGCCTGGTCCGTGCCACTGAATCATCACCAAAATGGAGTTCACTGCTTGCTCGACGATCACACCGACGTTGCGCGTGAGCGGCGGTACTGGCGGAATCGTGTCTACGGTGAACGGATCAGCGGCTCGTGGCCAGGCGCCGAAAAGACGCCGTGCCGCGGTGAAGATCGAATCAGCATTGACGTCGCCGGTAACGATCACCGCGGTGTTGTTCGGCACGTAGTACTTTCGCTGAATCGTGCGCATTTGTTCGGGCGTCGTCGCGAGAATCACCTGACGCTCGCCCAGTGGATTCTTGCGACTCCACGCAGATGACCAGAGCGCTTTTCCTGTCGCCGTATGCAGCGCGTAGAACGGATCGGATTCGGCGCGATCATATTCTCCGATCACGACGGCGCGCTCGCGCTCGAGTTCGTCCTTGAGAAAGAGCGGCGCCTGCAGCGCTGTGCTGAGCAGCGCCAGCGCCGGCATCGTGCTATCCGACGGCACGGTGAGGTAGTAGTTGACTTGCTCTTCCTGCGTCGTGCCGTTGAAGACCGCTCCCAGCTCGCTCGCTCGGTTGACGAACGCCTCAGGACGCGGATACGTCGCATTCGCCTTGAAGAACATGTGCTCGTAGAGGTGCGAGAGCCCCTCGTACGTCGCGGATTGCGTGAACGAGCCGTTCTTCGCGTCCGCTTCTACCGTGGTCAGTGGAACGCCATGATTCTCGACGACAATCACCTCGAGTCCATTTGGTAGAACTTCACGTCGAATGCGCTTCTCGAGCTCGGCGCGTTGCGCACGCAATGGAAGCGCGATTGCCACGAAGGCCATCACGACGGCCAGCGTCGTGCGTACGAGTGTGTGCCGCGTAGGCAGCTGTAACAGCGGTAGCGATCGCCCTGCGCTCATGATTTCTTTCCCTGGCCAATGTCCAAGCTTCCTTCCGTCTCGTCTACGCCAGCGATTCCCGCTGCGGCGCTCGAAAATGTCGCCGCTGCGCTCGCTGGTGATCGGCTTGCGCGTAATGTGCCGCTCGCACCCTTCACCACCTTCAAGATCGGTGGGCCGGCGGACCTTCTCTACGAGGCGGACAGCGCAGATGCGCTGGCTGCCGCAATCGTAACCGCCCGACGCGCCGAGGTTCCGTTTTTCGTCCTTGGACTCGGCGCCAACGTACTTGTTTCAGACAAGGGTGTTCGCGGACTGGTGATTCGAAATGTCGCGTCTCACCACCGCTTTGGCGACGACGGACGACTCTGGGTCGAGAGTGGCGCCGTGATGTCGAAGATAATTCCTGAAGCCGTCCGCCTTGGATGGTCGGGACTCGAACACTACGTCGGCATCCCGAGCACCGTTGGCGGCGCGATCTGGCAGAACCTTCACTTTCTCTCGCCGGCTCCCGAGCGTGAACGCACCATGTTCATCGCCGAGGTGTTCGAATCGGCGGAGTTGCTCACCGAAGAAAGCGAGCGGAAGACGGTCGATCGGGACTACATGCAGTTCGCGTACGACGACACAGTCCTGCATCATCGGAGCGATTTCGTTCTCGCCGCGACTTTTCTGCTCGAGCGGAAGGATCCCGACATCATGCATCGGATCATGCAGGAAAACCTGAGCTGGCGCGGCGCCCGGCATCCGTGGCTCGAGTGGCATCCGAGCGCCGGTTCCATCTTCAAGAAGATCGAAGGCGTTGGCGCGGGTCGTCTCGTCGACCAGTGTGGTCTCAAGGGCTTTCATGTCGGCGACGCGCAGATCTCGCACATCCACGCCAATATCATGGTCAATCTTGGCAGCGCCACCAGCGCGCATGTGATCGCGCTGATCCGTCATGCGCAGGATGCGGTGAAAGAGAAGTTCGGGTACGAGCTCGAGCCCGAGATCAACTTCGTCGGTGAGTTCTAGCTCGGCGGGATTGGTTTCCGATCGTCGAGCGGAACGAAGTTGGACAGGAAGAGTCGCTCCTGTGGTGTGAGACTCTTCAGGCCGGACGCGCTGATCTTGTCGAGAATGCGATTGACTTCATCGCGGTTCACGGCATGCACGGCACCACGGTCGACCTTCTGCCAGTTGCCCTGAAGCGCGTCGGGCGTGGGGCCGGCTGTCGCCTGTTTCTTGAAGCGCTTCCCGCCATGCGTGCGCTCGAGGAACAGTAGATACAGAAAGCCGCCCAGGTAGCCGCCCAGGTGTGCGAAATCCGCGACACCTGTGCCGCCTCTGTATCCTCCCACGATCGCCATCACCGTCGTGATCACGACCAGCCACCGCGCCTCGATCGGCAGCACTCCCCAAATCATGATCCGGTCGCGCGGCCAGAAGCGCGCAAACGCGATCATCACGCCAAAGATCGCTGCCGACGCACCGATGATCGGCGCATACGGCGCGAACACGAACGAGAGCAGCGCTCCCGAAATTCCGGCGATGAAATACAGAATGAAGAACCGCTCCGTCCCGAGCCTGCTTTCGACGCGCGGCCCGAAGAAGTAGAGCGCGAGCATGTTGAACAGAATGTGCGTCAGCCCGCCATGCGCGAACATGTAGGTAATGATCGTCCATGGCCGTGAGAGAATCTGCGCCGGAACAAAAGCCAGCTGCGCCGTCAGACTGTCCCCCACGGTCATCTGGAGGAAATACACCAACACGTTCGCGATCAACAACCGCTGGACCCATGGGGTCACGTTCCAACCTCGTTCATGATGCCGTCGTCGTTCGCTCGAGTGATTCGAGCGAATCGGTTTCCTGCTCCCACACCGAAAGCGCGCCATCCAACCGCGTACGCACCTTATCGAGCTCGGCACCCAGTTTGTGTGCCTGTACTACACCATTGGGGCGCGTATAGAGCTCCGGATCATCCAGGGTCGTCGTCAGCCGCGAAACCTCAGCCTCCAGCTCCGCCACCTCACGCTCGGCCTTTTCGGCGCGTTCGCGAGCCAGCTTCAGCGCCTTGCGCGGGTCGTTGCCGACCGGTCGCTCCTCTCGACGCGACGTCCGCTTCTTCTCGTCCACACGACGGAGCGCCACTTCCTCCGACGCACGCACCGATGCGGCGTGCGCGCGCTCTTCACTCACGACCTCCCACTCCGCAAAGCTGCCGTCGAATTCCGTAATGTGCCGCTCGTGCAGAACCCACACCTTCGACGCAAGCGCTCGAAGCATGGCGCGATCATGGCTCACGAGAATCACCGTCCCCTCGTAGCCCTCGATTGCGTCTTCCAGCACTTCGATCGTCTCCACGTCGAGATGATTGGTCGGTTCGTCGAGCACGAGCAGGTTCGCCTGCGTCAGCATCAGCATGGCAAGCGCCACTCGTGCGCGCTCGCCTCCGGACAGCGTGTTTGCCTTGCGCTGTACTTCGTCGCCTGAGAAGCCGAACCGGCCCAGGTGACCCTGGACCATTCTGCGTTCCCATTGCGGCCGCAGTTCATTGATCGCCTCGAACAGCGTCTTCTCGAGCGGCACCTGTCCGAGTTGCTGGTCATAGTAGGCGACGCGAATCGAGTTGCCCACTTTGAGCTCGCCAGCATCCGGTTCGCGCTCGCCAACCAGCGTCTTGAGCAACGTGGACTTTCCGGAGCCATTCGGACCAAGAATTCCGAGCCGGTCGCCGCGCATGATGCGGCCGCTGAATCGCTCGATCAACACCCGTTCCGGCACGGCGATCGTCAGCCTCTCCGCCACAGCAACCTGATCTCCGCCACGCTCGGCAATCTCGAGACGCAGGGCCATCGTTCCATCTTCACCCACCGGTGAGCTCAAACGGGGCAGACGTGACAACAGCTTCCGCCGGCCTTTGGCCTGCTTGGTGTTCTGGCCAGCGAGATTGCGCGCGATGTAGTCCACCTGCGCGGCAATCACCTTCTGTTGTTTGTCGAAGGCGCGCTGTTGGGCAAGTCGGCGCTCCAAGCGCTGTGCGACAAACGCTTCGTAGCCACCCGCGTACGGTGTCGCCGTGCCGCCTTCGAAATGCAGTACGTGGTCCACCACCGCCGCGAGAAATGCGCGATCGTGACTCACGAGCACGACAGTGCGATCCGTCTCCTGCAAATACTGCTCGAGCCAGCGCGTCGTCTCGAGGTCGAGATGGTTGGTCGGCTCGTCGAGCAACAGAATGTCCGACGGCGCGACGAGCTGCCGAGCAAGGCCAACACGCCCGCGCTCACCACCGCTCAGTTGTTCGAGGAGTTGTGTGCGGGCCTTCGCCGCATCGAATCCGAGCCCCTGCAACACCGCGTCCACGCGTGGCGCAATCGTGTAGCCTCCCTCGCGCTCGAACCGCTCGAGGTCGCGACCATATCGCGTCATCGCCGCGTCGTCACTCACCTCGGCCAAGCCATGTGCCTGCTCGGCGAGCGACTGTTCCAATGCAAGAAGATCAGCGAACGGGCCGGCCGCAGCTTCCCAGACGGTAGCTGCAGTTCCAAAATCGCGATGCTGGCCGAGCAGTGACAGTGTGAGCCCGGTTTGCCGCGCGACAGTGCCCTTTGACGGGGCGAGGTCGCCAGTCATGAGCTTGAACAGCGTCGTCTTGCCCGTCCCGTTTCTGCCGACGACTCCCCAGCGCTCGCCAGCGCTGATCGTCAGCGTGACGTCCGTGAACAGCGTCGTCGCGCCGAACTCGACTCCCGCGTTGCCGATAGAGAGCTGCGTCATACCGCCATCACTTTGCCAACCAGCTCTTCCACGTCGTCTCCGCAGCGCCAATCGTCAGCGCATTACCGTGCCGCACAAGCGGCATCTTCAACATGAGCGGCTCGTCGATCAGAATCTCGAGCCAGCGTTCGTCGCCATAGCGCGCAGTGCGAAGCCCGAGCTCCGCAAACCGTCGCGAGTCTTCATCGATCAACGCCGACACGCCGAATTTCTGCGCGTACCGCGTGAGCTCGCCGCGCGACGCCGCTCGCTCCATCAAATCCACGAAATGCGTCTTCATCCGGCGCTCAGCAAAAAAACGCAGGGCCTTCCGCGTTTCCGCGTTCTTCTTTACCCCGAAGATCTGAACGTCCATGCCCGCAACGCTGATATTATTGGACGGCGCGGACGGGCCGCGTCCTCGATCGCAAATCGTTCTCGTGAACCGCTCTAGCGAACTTACCTATACCCCCGCGTGGTGGGTACCGGGCGCACATCTCCAGACGCTCTGGGGAAAGCTCGCGAGACGTACTCCCGCGGTGACGACACGCGCGGAGCGATGGACGACACCGGACGACGATGAGATCGAAATTCGTCGCCTCGATGCACCACCCAATAGCGGATCAGCGACACCACGCCTGCTTCTTCTGCACGGGCTGGAAGGCACCATCCGCTCCCACTACCTGCAGGGAACTCTCGCGCAGGCGCGGGCACGTGGCTGGGCCGCCGACGTCCTCATCTTCCGCGGATGCAACGGTGAGCTGAACCGAGCTCGTCGCCTTTATCACTCCGGCGAAACCACCGACATTGATTTCGTCGTTCACCGCCTGATTCAAGAGCATCCCAACCAGCCATTGGTTGTCGCTGGGTTCTCCCTGGGCGGCAACGTCCTTCTCAAGTGGCTGGGAGAGCAGGGTAACGACATACCAGAGCAGGTCCGTGCGGCGGCGGCCGTATCCGTGCCGTACAGTCTCGAGCACGGAGCGCGCAACATCGAACGTGGCTTCTCACGCGTATACACTTGGCACTTCCTGCGAACGCTGCGGGCAAAGGCCACCGCCAAGTTCGCGCACTTTCCTGACCTGTTCGACTTCGACGCACTCGAGCGGGCACGCACACTCTACGACTTCGACGACGCGGTCACAGCTCGCGTTCATGGCTTCCTCAACGCGCACGATTACTACACTCGCTCCAGCTCACTTCAATATCTGCCCGGCATCGGCATACCTACGCTGCTGCTGAGCGCATTCGACGATCCGTTCTTGCCGCCACACGTGCTCGATGACGTTGCGATTGTGGCCCGAACCAACAGCTCATTGCTCACGGAGTTCTGGCCACACGGAGGCCATGTCGGATTCGTGAGCGGTGCGTCGCCGCTGGACACACACTATTACGGCGAGGAACGTGTCGTGGAATTTCTCGCGCAACGAGTCGATCGAATGTCATCGAGCATCTCACGGTAATCGTGCTCTACCTGTTCCTCGCATCATTCGTCGTCGGATTGTTGCTCGCCGTTCGGCTCATGCTTTTCGGCGCCGAGCGTCGGCATGCACGTAAGACCGATGGTTTGCTGCTTCGGCGCTCGGAGCCGGCCATCATCGCCTTTCTCCTGATGTTTGGCATCCTCGGCTATCTGGTCGTGCGCCGTAGTAGCCTCTCGCTCCCCATTGGCGTCATGATCGCCGCGGCCATTGCAGTCGTTTTCGCAGCGATTACCACTCGGCTTGCCATAGCTACCGCTCGTATTCAGCCCGAACACGATCCCGAAGATCCACGCTTTCTCCTGCAAGGACGCGTGGGATTCGTGACCATTGCAATTCCTGTCGGACAAGAAGGAACGATCCGCTACGAAGATGGTACGGGTGCTTTCATCACCTTACCAGCGCGCGATATCGGCAATGGCGCAATCGGTGCGGGTGAAGAAGTCTGCATCGAACGCGTCGAGAACGGCGTCGCACACGTCGAGCTCTGGGCGCTCGTCGAGGAGAGATTGTAGCACGACCTTCGCATCTGACGCAGCGCTTGTGGCGGGAGCGTTGTCACAGAGGTCTTTCCGTCTGTGGGGCAGAAGGAGGACTATGTCGGACCTGGTGATCTTCTCGCTCGTCTTCGGAGGTTTCTTTGTTCTCCGTGGAATCGCGGCGACCGTGTTCTTCTACTTCATCCTTCCAGAGGGCGATCGGTGCCCGAACTGCGATGGAGTAACGCTACGCGTGCAATCCCGTGGCTGGAACGTCATCATGCCGTTCGTCCGCACAAGCTGGTGCTATGAGTGCGATTGGCACGGCCTGCTGCGACATGGCCCGCTCACGCCCACGCCTTCCACGCGCGAGCTCACGAAGACGCTCTGACGCACGCTACACGAGGCTCGGCCCTGGGCTCCGCACCATCACCATCAGCCACTCCGGCCAGCTGCCGCTGAGCTCGAAGAAATCCTCGTAGTACGTCAGTCCAGTCGATTCCAGCTCATCGACCAGCGCACCGAGCGCATCGACATCATAGATTGGCCCCAGCGCGACGATATCGCCTTCGACGCGAAACTCCGCATCGGTCAGCCCAAGACGCGCGTCAAGAGCAGCGCGCGTCAACTCGGCACGTTCGTAGGCCTCGCGACGAAAGAACAACGTCGGAACACCCTGCGCGACTGGAAGTGGCATGATCCCTTGAGAGTAGGCGCGCGGGTCAGCGCGCACCGGTGATGAGACGGCGCATCAATACTGCCGCCCGCTCTGCGGCCATCGTCAGCGAATTCAGGTCGACCGACTCCTCCGGTGAGTGCGCACCACGTCCGGCGACACCCAGTCCATCCATGCCTGTCATGTACGGTGCGACAAACGAGACATCACCCGCACCTCGACTCTCCGGCGGATCGCCTTCCACCGGACCATATCCCAGCGAACGGCTGACTGCGTCGAATTGCGCGAGCAGCGCCGCACCAGCAGATGTAGGTGGCATCGCCGGATAGCTGTCACGGAAGCTGATCTCCGCATCGGTCCCGGTCAGATGCTGCGCAACGATCGAGCGCATTCGGACTCGCACAGAATCCTTCTGTGATTCACGCAGGAAACGAAGATCGCCGTTCACCACTGCTTTTGGCGAAATGATGTTCGTCTTGCCAGCTGCAGTCATCACCCCCGACGAATCGCGCTCGACGTCCGTTCCACCTGCAATCACGCCGGGATTGAAGGTGAGCGTCGGATCTCCGCTCAACTCGCGGCGGAAGGTGTCGAGAATGCGCGCCGCCTCATAGATCGCCCCGTACCCACCTCTCGAGAAAACGCCGGCGGAATGTCCCTGTCGCGCCGAAGTCGTGAGCGTCCACGAGCTCGATCCTCTGCGAGAAATCGATGCGCGACTCGCAGTCCCGCCCTCGAACGCCAGCGCAATGTCACTTCGTTGCGCGGCCTCGATCAGATCTTTTCGCGCGAGCTCGCGCGGACTGCCGACAGATTCTTCATCACCGTTCATGATCACGATGATGCGTGAGTCATCGAGATCTCCATTCGCGTGAAGCGCGCGTAGTGCCGCGATCATCGCCACGTCGCCACCCTTCATGTCAGATGTGCCCGCGCCACGTGCAGTGGCATCCTGACGCACGAAGCGCTGTCCCTCGCCCTCGAACACGGTGTCCAGGTGGCCGATGAGCAACAGTCGCGGACCTCGGGTTCCTCGCCGCTCCGCGACGAGATGACCACCTCGGTGCATTGTTGCGGGCATCTCCGAGATGCGCACCGTAAATCCGAGATCCGTGAGCTGCGCGCCGAACAGTTCACCAACGCGACGTACGCCGGCTGGGTTCTGCGAGCCACTCGAGATGTTCACTGCACGCTCGAGTAGTGTGATGTCCGCTTCGTGATGCGCACGCACAGAGTCACGGATCGCTACCTCGTGTGCTGACAGCACCATAGGTCCGACAGAGGTTGTTCTGACGATCGGCGTTGTCGATGGCGTGGACGAGGCACCGTGACAGCCGATAAGGACTGCGATGCTGAGCGCAACCGTTGCTGGCGTACGAGGCACGGTGCCGATGGACATGAGGTCGACAGGTAGAGATGGCGTGTCCGAAGTTACCGCGCGCACTATCTTTCGGAATGTCGCTCTCGTTCCCTCTCTTTGAAGCCGAGTACGACGTGCTGGTCATCGGTGCCGGGCACGCAGGGACCGAGGCTGCAGTCGCCGCTGCACGTCGTGGTGCCCGCACCGCAATCGTCACGAGCGCGCTCGAGACCATTGGCCAGATGTCGTGCAATCCCGCTATTGGCGGCGTGGCCAAGGGTACTGTCGTCCGCGAAGTCGACGCGCTTGGCGGCATCATGGCACGCGCAACGGATCTGGCGATGCTGCAGTTCCGCATGCTGAACCGGAGCAAGGGGCCGGCAGTATGGGCTCCTCGTGCACAGTGTGATCGCGGTCTCTATCGTCGTGCGGTACGGACGCTCATCGAAGAGCACAGCAATCTCGAAACGGTGCAGGGAACCGTTGCGCGCCTGATTCTCGACGGCGACCACGTGATCGGCGTGGAGACACTCGAAGGCCGCTGCTTCGGCGCGCGGACGGTCGTGGTGACCACAGGTACCTTCCTTCGCGGCCGCATCCACATTGGAACCACGACGTCACTCGCGGGCGGGCGCGCAGGCGAGACTTCGGCAACTCATCTCGCTGAACAACTCGAGCGCGCCGGACTCGAGGTTGCACGTTTCAAGACCGGCACGCCACCACGTATCGACGGCCGTACAGTCGATTGGTCGGTGCTCGACAAGCAGGAAAGCGAGATCGAGCAGTTCGACTACACGTGGTCGCACTTCTGGTCTTCGCCTCGGCGCGATGCGAGTGGCATCACACGGCATCCGGCGCAGATGCCCTGTCTCATCACCTTCCTTGGGGCGGCGGGCAAGCAACTCATCGAGACGCACATCGGCGAGTCGGC